>JANQIR010000051.1 GCA_028282065.1 Aestuariivirgaceae bacterium | reverse complement strand
ATGAACTTCTCCAGCAGGCCGGGGATCGGCAGGTTCTTGATGGTCAGCCAGAGTTTCTCGTCCGGCGCGACGCCGGCTGTCGTGGATTGCGCCAGCCATATGCGCGGCGCGCCGGAATGTCCTGCGGACATCTCGGGCTGTTCCGGCTTAGAGACCAATAAAGTGGCCGCTTTGGCGCCTGTTCCCGCCGACAGCACATATGCGCACATGATGAGTGCCGCAAATCCTGCCTGCAACATCCGATGAACGCTCATGTTTGCCTCCTGGCTCGTAACGGTCGGGCGGCCCACCCGGTGTTCAATTGGCCATTGATATCAAAACAGATCCAGCCTTGGCCTGGTCTTCAGCCAGTTCAGCCGGGACGTCAAGATCAGGTTGGTGTCCAGATCCTTGCCGGCCTTGGCGTTCTTTGACGTCAGGAAGGCCTGCAGTTTGCTGTTTACCTGCCGGTCCAGTTTGGACCGCTTGGCAAGGGACTTGTCGCCGGTTGCTTCCGCCACGAGTTGGACAAGTGCATGCTCCTTGTCCGAGGCTGGAATCTTCGCAAGCTGCTGCTTTGCGATCTCGCCCGGGTTGCCCTCGGGATCGGCGTTCAGCGTCGCCTTTACCAGACCCGCCGCGAGGGCGTAGTAGCGTGCAGCCAGCACCCGGTCTCGCAGGGTGTCGTCGCCTTCCAGTGCGATCCAGCCACGGTTGACGGCGGACCAGATATCGCCCCGTTCAGCGCTCAGTTCATACCACAACGCGGCGGCCGCCTGGCTCTTCGGGAAGCCCTGGCCGTGGAAGAACATGCGCCCGATATTCGCCCCGGCGTAGGGGTGACCTGCCTCATGTGCCTTCTTGAACCACTCGAAGGCCTGCTTGAAGTCCTGTGGTACGCCAATGCCGGTGCGGTACAGGTAGCCTAGGTTGTTGAAACCGTAGATATCCTTGCGGTCTGCCGCCACGGTGAAGTAGCGCAGGGCCCGTTCGGGATCTTTGCGCACACCGTTGCCACTGGCGAAAATGAAACCAAGCTCGTTCATCGCGTATGTGTGGCCGATCTCGGCGGCCTGCAGCATGAGCGTCAGGCCCTGCTTGAGGTCCTTCTCGATACCTGTGCCGTGAAACAGCCTCTTGCCATAGGAATGCAGCGCGTAGGGATCGCCCGCCGCGGCTGCCTTGGCGAAATGCTCAACAGCCTTCGGAGCGTCCGGGCTGACGCCGGCGCCGAAGAAGTACATCATGCCGAGCGCCTGTGTGGCCCGGATATGGCCGAGCGCGGCGGCCGCCTCAAAAAGCTGGCGTGCCTGGCTGGAATTGCCCTTGGCAAATGCAACCCGCCCGAGCTGATACTGGAACCGGGCGACACCGGGATAGCTGGTGATCGCATCGATACAGGCTGCTTCGGCCTGCTTGGTCCGGATCTCGTTCGGCAGGATGCCAGGGGTGGCGACGCCCTGCAGGTCGAAAGGCTCGCCTGCCAGCTTGTCGCATTGGTGCAATTCGGGCTGGAAGGTCACTTCCAAGGGGTTGCTGCGTTTGCCCTGTTCGGAGATGACCGCAAAGACCGCCTGTTCGGTTTCGCCCTGGGTGTTGATCGCCGGCAGATAAGATGCATTCGAAAGGTCCTCCATGGTGAAGGACTGGCCGTCCGCAAGTGTCCGATCGGCCACCTGCAAAGTACCCTTCGATGGTACGCGCAGGGCAACGATGCGGCCGCCGTTGAGCTGTTCGGAGATCTTCGCAGGGCCGAATCCAACCGGGCCGACGCCGATCGGCGCACTGGCCCCACGTTCGAAATGATCTGCAAGTTGCGATGTGACGGCTGCGAGCTTGCGGCCGTCACCGGCATCTGCAGTTTCAGATGGTGCGGCGGACTGCGTGGTAGTGGTGTCTGCGTCCGGTTTGACGGAGATGACGATCACGCCGTCAGCGGAATTGCCCCATTGGTCGTCTGCACGGTAGTTGACCAGCGTCACGGTGCCGGGGGACACGCCCGATGCGTCATACCGCAGTCTGGCGAAGGCCTCCGTATCGAACGAGGCACCGGTCTCCAGTTGTGTTCCGTCAAGCTGCAAGCGGCCCTTGTCGGGCGTTGCCAGTAGTGTGACCTTCAGGTTGCCGCCGTCGGGATGATAGGGAGCCGGCGCATTGACCCTGCCGGGTGCGGGGCTGTTGGCGACCGTTACCTGATGCAGCTTCGTGACCACCGGATCCTGTTTGGCGGCCATGAAGTAGAAACTGCCGAGCAGGGATGAATTTTCCCATGGTGTCTGGCGGTTTGCGGTGGTCTGGCGTACCTCGTTGCGCACTTTGGTCAGCATATGGCGAACCTCGAGGCCTGGGGTCAGCGCATGTTTGACGAATGCGGCAGTGAACGGGCTCAACTGGCCTTCACCATCGAGGGCCACCGTGTCCGGTTCGGTCGAAAAGGCAATCAACGTGCCAACGCTGGCATTGATGCGGGCCAGGCCGCGTGTGCCTTGTCCGCGTGTCAGGATCTGGCCGAGTTGGAAAGAGCGGCCCTTGAAGGGATTGTCACGGCAGGCATCGAGGAACAGCAGCTGTACCTTCGAGCGGTTGCGAATATAGCCGCGGATGCTTTCAAGGCTGATCGTCTCAAGCTCGAGATCGTGGGAGTGCTGAAGCCTGGCGTCAATCGGAATGAGGTAGTTCGTGCCACCGACCTGCACCGCATGGCCGGAATAATATACCAAGGCGACATCGGCCTGGTCGAGTTCGCGCAGGAAGCGCTTCAACAGGTCCTCAAAATCCCGTTTTTCGAGATCCTGGCCGGAAATAACACGAAAATCCGCAGCCTTGAGCGTGCGGGCCACCGCAACGACATCGTTTGCGGGGTTTTTCAGCTGCTGATGATGGGCGTATTTCGCATTGCCGACGACGAGCGCAACACGCTTTTCCGCCCAAACGGGCGTTGGGGCGAGTAGAGCCAAGACGGCTAGCGTCCATGCCGCAACTAGCCAGGCCGGCACACTGAATACACGGTGCATCCGCTGCTCCACATGACTGCGGTTCAATCAAGCTTCACTAGATATTGTTTTGACGCGCCTGAATGTACCATGAACGCGTCAGGTGAGCCATACTGACGGTTGGTTCCTAACCGGCTCCAGGGAAATTGCAACGTGGTGCGAGCTGCCATCGGCGGTGTCGTGCGAGCGCGCACGCACTCGTGTGCCGGCACCTTTCCACGGTAAGACAAAGCCCGCCATACCGATTATATTGTGCCGGCAATCCGTTGCCGTGGTTAGTCAGTGCGCTGCGGCCGGGTTGGTGTCGGCCTTTGCATGCTGCCAATGCGGCTGTCCATGAAAGCGCCCGAACGGGACTGTCAGCGGCCGATCCGGATTGTCATACCGCCGAAGTCGAGTGACATTTCCGCACCCGTTTGACGACCATAAAGGTTGAGATAGACACCCTTTTCGTTTCTGAGTTTTTGCCAGTTGCCGCCCTGGGCCAATGTGCCGGTGGCTCCCGTGCTGGTATAGGTTCCTTCAATGTCGGAAAGCCTGGACAGGTTCGTCACCTTGCCGGTCAGGGTCCCGGAGGAAAAGCCGACAATGGCACCGAATCTCAGGCCGCTGATCGTCACCGGATAGTTGCGGCGATGATAGCGGACATAACCCTGGCCGTTTGTGCCGCCGAAGACAAAGCCGCCCTGGGTGATGTCGATCTTGATCCGCGCGGTGGGATGCGCACCGGCCTGTGGCGTAAACATGGTGCTGGCGGTAAGACCTCCGGCAAGAGCGATGGCGATTGCGGCGGCTGAATACTTGAACATTCTGGCGTCTCCCTGTCTGGCGTTCGAGCACAACAAACGCAAAGCTCTGTTTTACAATGGCAATCGGCTCGCGTCCACTGATCCGAACCACTCTGAATCAACCGCTTCCGTAGAGCGCCCATAGGGTCAGGCCGGAGAATGCGCACCAGGCGGCGGGAATCGGCAGGAGCAGCCATTTCCATCGACATGTGGA
>JANQIR010000035.1 GCA_028282065.1 Aestuariivirgaceae bacterium | reverse complement strand
TGGCGCGCGCCTTGCGCTGATCCGCCTCGACACCCTGAACCCTCAGTGGAAAGGCGACATTTTCAAGCACTGTCAGATGCGGCAGCAGGCCGAAATTCTGGAACACCATACCCATCTTGTGGCGACGGATATCGATCAGTTCCGTATCCGACTTCTTGAGCAGGTCCTCGCCGTCCAGCAGCACCTCGCCATAGGTTGGCTCCACAAGCCGGGACAGGCAGCGCACCACCGTGGACTTGCCCGAACCCGACAGACCCATGATGACGAAGATCTCGCCTGCATGGACATCGAAGCTCACATCGGCGGCCGCAACGATATGGCTCTCCGCGCGCATGCGCTGGGCAAGCTTGTCAACGTCGAACTCGTATCCTTCGCAGTCGAAATAATACTCCGGCCGCGAACCGTAGACCTTCCAAAGTCCACGGCAGGCAAGCTTGGCTTGTGTTGGAGCGCCGGTCATCGTGTTGGATTTGAATCGGCAAAACCGCCGCCGGACGTCATGCCGCCCGGCGGCAGTCTCACGACCTAATTTGCCATCGCCGCGTCCATCCAGGGCTTCCAGGTGCCCTCATTGGCCGACACCCAGGCACCGACGATGTCTTCCAGCTTCTTGCCGTCCTGGTCGATGGCCTTCATCATTTTTTCCTGCTCCTTGGCATTCATCTTGAAGGCTTGCAGGAACTTATAGGCAGCCGGCCATTTGTTCTCAAAGCCGTTCCACGCCACCTTCATGACCAAAGGCACATCAACGCCACAGTCGTTGATCTCCTTGGGATTGGGACCCCAGCCTGGTTCCTTGGCGCAGGCGGCTTCGTATTTCGGCAATTGCACCCAGCCGACATCAACCTCCGAAAGCACCCAATGCGGCGCCCAGAACATCATGACGAGCGGTTTCTTGGCGGCAATGGAACCTTTCAGCTCGGCAACCAACGCGCCCTCGGACCCGGCCGGCACGGCTTTGTAGGGAATGGCCAGACCCTTGATGATATCCGCGGACCGGGTTCCCCAGTCGGCCGGATAGGACAGCACACGCCCGTTCGGAAAGGTTTCCGCTGTGGCCATCTTGTCCTTGCACTTCTCAAGTGCTTTCCAGTCCGGCAGACCCGGGCAGATCTCTTCCATATGCTTCGGGTAGAGCCAGCCCTCGTTCGTTTCCAGTTCCAGCTTGCCGATATCGACGATCTTGCCGGTCTCCTTCATCTTCGGATAGACCTCACCGGCATTGTTCAGCCAGACTTCGAGCGTGGCGTGAATGTCCCCATCGGCGAGTGCGGTATGCTGCGGGTAGTTGCCGGCGGTGACATATTCCACCTTGTAACCCATCTTCTTCAGGACACTGCCGGCGATGTGCGTCGTGACATGTTGGCCGGTCCATTCGTTGATCGCCAGCTTGATCGTGTCGTCCTTCGCGCCCATGTCTGCCGCGATCGCAGCGCCTGACAGGCCCGCCGACAGCAACAGCGCCGCCGCGCCGGCCACCAGTTTCCGTTTCATGTGCATAGATTATCCTCCCTGTGTACCGGCCACCGCCAGCGAGCCGGTCGTATTTTGGTTTTAAACCCTGGCCCGATTGGGATTGTGCAGGAATTTGAACGATCCGCAAGCGACTTGACGGCCATTGCACACCTGCTGTCCGATTGAGCCCTCATGCCTGAGCAGCAGCAATCACTTCTATTTCCACCTTGAACTGCGGCCGGGCAAATCCCGATACCACCACCAGGGTCGACGCCGGAGGCGGATCGCTGACATACCGGTTGCGCACCTCCATGTAGTCTTTCAGAAAGTCAGTGGAGGTCACGAACGCATTGATCCTGACAATGTTCGCGTAGTCCATCTTCGCAGATCTGAGGATCGCTCCGATGTTCTCGAAACACAAAACCGTCTGTTCACCCGCATCGTCAGGTATCTCATCACACGCCTTGATGCCAAGCTGGCCCGAGCACACCAGCAGCCGCGTTCCTCCAGGTATTTCGACACCATGTGAATAGTGTGAAAACGGTGCCCGGATGTCCTCCGGCGTGTGATACAGGAACATCTGATCGCTCAACCTCCTTATGTCGTATGAGGACAACCGTAATGACCGGATTTCGTTTCTGGCAAGACTTAACGACCAAAGACTTTGAAGACCTCGATCCCGAAAGAACGGTCGCCGTTCTGCCGGTTGGTGCGATCGAGCAGCACGGACCGCACCTTCCGGTCAGTACCGATGCCTGTCTTGCCGGTGAAATCGCCCATCGCGCCCTCAGGCAGATCGCACCGGATACCCCCGCCCTGCTGTTGCCGCTGACCTCGGCTGGAAAGTCCGACGAACACATCAGTTTCCCCGGAACACTGACGCACTCGGCACAAACGCTTATCGCCATGTGGACCGAATTGGGTGAAAGCGTGCATCGTGCCGGCATCCGCAAGCTGCTGTTCCTCAACGCCCATGGCGGCCAACCCCAGATCATGGACATCGTCGCGCGCGAATTGCGCGTACGCTGCACCATGCTATGCGTCACCTGCAACTGGTGGCACTTGGGATTGCCGGAAGGGCTGGTCCCCAATGATGAGCGGCGGTTCGGCATTCATGGCGGAACGGTCGAAACCTCCATGATGCTGCACCTGCGCCCCGATCTTGTCCGCATGGACAAGGCGGAGAATTTCGTGCCCGTCATGGCGGACATCGAAGGTCGATACGAGCATCTGCGCTACACCGGCGGACCGGGGATCGGCTGGCAGGCACAGGATATCCATCCCGAAGGCGTTGCCGGCGATGCAACGGCAGCCAGCGCCGAAACCGGCCGCAAGATCGTTGAACATGTGACGGCGCGTTTTGCAAAACTCGTCGACGAGGTCTCCGCCTATTCGCTGAACGCTTTGCGCGACAGGTAATAAATTTGTGCGCCGCGGCATTGCCGCACTGGACGCATTTCGACAGGACGCTTAGCTTGTCGGCTTGACACGTTCAAAGGGAAACGACAGCGTCATGAAAACGTCAAAACTCTCACTGAAGCGCGCCTTCATCGCTGCGGCGGGCGCGCTGATCCTTTCGGCGGGATCCGCCTGGTCCGCCGAAAAAATCACCTTCGGCACGAACTGGGTCGCCGAAGCCGAGCATGGTGGATACTATCAGTCCGTTGCCGACGGCACCTACGCCAAATGCGGGCTTGATGTCACCATCCGCCCCGGCGGGCCACAGGTCAACAACCGCGCCCTGATGGTTGCCGGCAAGCTAGATTTTCACATGGGTGGGAACATGCTGGAAGCCTTCTCCGCAGTCGAACAGGGCATTCCGCTGGTTGTCGTGGCCGCATCATTCCAGAAGGAACCACAGGTCATCATGACCCATCCCGGCCAGGGCCTGGACACCTGGGAGAGCCTCAAGGACATCAAGCTGCTGATCGGCGACCATGGGTTTCAGAGCTTTTATCAGTGGATGATCACCGAGTTTGGCTTCAAGGCCGAACAGCGCCGGCCCTATACCTATAATCCGGCCCCCTTTCTGGCGGACAAGAAGTCAGGCCAGCAGGGATATGTCACCTCCGAACCGTTCGCCATCGAAACCCAGGGCAAGTTCAAACCGAACATCTTCCTGCTCGCAAACTTTGGCTTTGATACATATTCCACTACCATTGAGGTCAATGCCAAACTGATCGAGGAAAAGCCTGAGGTCGTCCAGTGCTTTGTCGATGGCACGGCGATCGGCTGGGTCAATTATCTCTACGGCGATCCGAGTAAGGGAAACGCGCTCATCCGCAAACAGAACCCGGACATGAGCATGGAACAGATCACCTATTCCATCGCCAAACTGAAGGAGTACGGGATCGTCGATTCAGGCGAAGCCCTGACCAAGGGTATAGGCGCGATGACCGACCAACGCATGGTCAGCTTCTACGACAAGATGGTCAAGGCAAAGGTCGTCAAAGCCGGGCTCGATATCAACAAGAGCTACACGCTGCAGTTCGTCAACAAGGGCGTCGGCCTCGATCTTAAGAAGAAGCTGACCGGCAATTGATACGACCCGTCGAATAGACATCGGCCCAGTATGAACAAAACATGCTCTCGTGCGGGCGGCCCGCTTTTGTCGATGGAGAATATCGGCAAGTCGTTCTCCAATGGTACCGTCGCGCTCGAACACATGTCGCTGTCAGTTGCTCGAGGCAGCTTCGTAAGCCTGCTCGGGCCCTCCGGCTGCGGTAAGTCAACCGCTTTGCGAATCATCTCCGGTCTCACCAGACCAACCGCCGGCAGACTTCATTGGCCGGCAGGTCAGGCTTCGGCCGCCGGCGGTAAATCGGCTGATGTCGGCTTTGTCTTTCAGGAACCGACGCTCATGCCGTGGGCGACAGTGTTCGACAACATTTACCTGCCGTTACGTCTGAAAGGCGTTTCCCGGGCCGCCGCGCATAATGACGTTATGGAAGCCCTGCAACGCACCCACCTTGACGGTTTCGAAAACGCCTACCCGCGCGAGTTGTCCGGCGGCATGAAAATGCGGGTGTCCATTGCCCGCGCCCTTGTCACCCATCCCAAACTGCTGCTGATGGACGAGCCCTTTGCGGCGCTGGACGAAATCACCCGGTTTAAGCTCAACCGCGACTTACTGGAGCTTTGGGAGGCTTACAACTGGACCGTGATCTTCGTGACCCATTCGGTCTTTGAATCAGTCTTCCTGTCGAACCGCATTGTCGTGATGGCGGCACGGCCGGGCCGGGTGTTCGGTGAACTGGCCGTGGATGAACCCTATCCGCGCGATGAAGCCTATCGCACATCCAGCACCTATGCCCGACATTGCCGTGAAGCCTCTCAATTGCTCCAGGCCGCCATGGAGAGCACGCAATGAGTTCGGCAGAAGAAAACGGCCGTCCTGTGCAGCCTGATCGCAATAATTCGCGCCTCGAACGATCGGAACACCGCGAACGCCTGGCAAAGTGGTTACTTCCGGTGGTGATCTTCCTTGTGGCCCTGACAGGCTGGGAAGCCCTGGTCCGCATCAATGAGATACCACCCTATATCCTGCCCGGCCCGCTGCTGATCCTGCAAACCCTGATCAACGATTGGTCCATCCTGTCAGGCTCTTTGATCAACACACTGATCATCACATTGAGCGCCCTGGCGGTCGCCACGCTCGGCGGTGTCGGTCTTGCCATTCTGTTTGCCCAGTCGAAGTGGATCGAGGCAAGCCTGTTCCCCTTTGCCGTGGTACTTCAGGTCACACCGATCATCGCTGTCGCACCGTTGATCTTAATCTACGTGGATTCGGTGTTCATCGCGCTGTTGATCTGCGCCTGGATCGTGGCGTTTTTCCCGATTCTGTCGAACACGACACTGGGGCTGAACAGTGCCGACCACAATCTGCACGATCTCTTCAGGCTCTATGGAGCCTCGCGCTGGCAGATTTTGCGCTATCTGCGGCTGCCGTCCGCACTTCCATATTTCCTGGGCGGCCTGAAGATCGCAGGCGGCCTGTCGTTGATCGGTGCCATCGTTGCGGAATTCACCGCCGGAACGGCCGGAACCGGGTCGGGCCTTGCCTTCCGCATCTTAGAAGCGGGTTACCGATTGAACATCCCACGCATGTTCGCCGCCTTGATCCTGATCTCCTTTACGGGAATCCTGATATTCCTGATCTTCAGCTGGCTATCGCACTTGCTTTTGCGCAAATGGCACGAAAGCGCCGTGTCCCGGGAGCACTGATCATGCCAAAGGGTTTCGCTGAGAGTCCCGATGCTGACCGCTATGTCCTGGCAAATGCGAGAGTTCCGTCCTGCCTGATCGATGATGACCATCTACCGCAGGGACCGGACGGCCTGTGCGATGTCCACCTGTCGATCGAACAGGGCCGCCTGGCCGCGATCACGCCGGTTGCAGCCGGCGTGCCGGCGGATCGCCCGTCAACAGACATGCATCGCGGACTGGTTCTGCCCTGTTTCACCGATATGCATACACACATCGACAAGGGTCATATCTGGCCACGCGCCGCCAATCCCGACGGCAGCTTTGACGGTGCCCTGGCAGCAGTCGGCGCAGACCGGACGACAAACTGGTCCGCCGGCGATGTACGCCGCCGCATGGACTTCTCGCTGCGCTGCGCCCATGCCCACGGCACGGCGGCGCTGCGTACGCATTTGGACTCCGTCGAACCGCAACACACCATCTCCTGGCCTGTGTTCGACGAGGTCCGTGCTGACTGGAAAGACCGCATCAAGCTTCAGGCCGTCTGCCTCATCGGCATTGAAGAGATACGCAAGGAAGGCTTCCTTGAGGATCTGGCGCAGATGGTGGTGCGGCACTCTGGCGTGCTGGGCGCGGTCACCTATATGCTACCGGATCTCGAGGACCTGCTGGACCGGATCTTCCGCACCGCTTTGGACAGGGGTCTGGACCTCGATTTCCACGTTGATGAAACAGGTGACCCCACCGCCCGCAGCCTGCATGCCATCGCTACCAAGGTGCTGCAACACAAGTTCCCCGGTACTGTGACCGTCGGGCACTGCTGCTCCATTTCCAGGCAAAGCAGGGAGCAGGCGGACCGGACTTTGGATCTGGTGGCCGAAGCGGGTTTGGCCATCGTCTCTTTGCCGATGTGCAACATGTATCTGCAGGACAGGCAGGATGGGGTAACACCGCACTGGCGCGGCGTAACGCTGCTGCACGAGATGAAAGCGCGCGGCAACAAGGTCGCGGTGGCCAGCGACAATACCCGCGATCCGTTCTATGCCTATGGTGATCTCGACATGCTCGAGGTATTCCGCGAGGCAACCCGCATCCTCCATCTCGACCACCCTACCGGAGACTGGATCAGCACTGTCACCAGCAATCCGGCACAGATCATGGCACTGCCCGGCGCCGGCCGCTTGACGGTGGGATCATCTGCTGATCTGGTGCTGTTGCGGGCACGCACCTACACCGAGCTGAACGCCCGGCCGCAGTCCGACCGCACCATTGTTCGCAATGGCAAGGCAGTCGACACATCTCTGCCGGATTACGCCGAGTTGGACGACCTGATGGGAGAGTAAGCGATGAGCGCGATTGATGCCTTGAGACGCGACCTTGACGGGTTGGATATCGAGGATCATCCCAAAATCGTATCTCAACGCAGCCGGGATTTCTTCTGGTACAGCCCGGTACTCAAGGAACAGCTTGATCACGTGACCGCCGATCTGGTCGTCAGCCCCCGAACCGAGGCCGAGGTGATTGAGGTCCTCAAAACCTGCTACAGGCATGATGTTCCGGTCACACCACGCGGTTCCGGGACGGGCAACTATGGCCAGGCCATGCCGCTTTCCCGCGGCGTTATCCTGCATCTGGCCGGCATGGCCCAAATCAACGAACTCGCCACCGGCCGCATGGCTGCCGGTCCCGGCACAATCATGGCGGACATCGACAAGAAGGCCAGGCCGGAGACCGGCCAGGAAATCCGCATGTTCCCGTCCACCTACAACACCGCAACCGTCGGTGGCTTCATATGCGGCGGGTCTGGCGGTGTCGGATCAATAAACTGGGGCGGCTTGCGGGACATCGGCAACATCCTGCGCCTGCGCATCGTCACCATG
>JANQIR010000032.1 GCA_028282065.1 Aestuariivirgaceae bacterium | reverse complement strand
TGTTCCCGAAAAGTGTGTGCGGTTTTCGGATAAGAACATGCTCAATATCAAAGAGATAGAGCATTTTTGGTGACTCGGGTTTCACAAAAAATGCTCTAGGTGGCATTTGCATGCACAGATGCTTAATGGTAATAAATTATTACCAATTGCAAGGGTCCATCAGGCGGTCGCATGACGGTTGCTGAAAAAACGAAAGGCGGCGGATTGCACCGCCGCCATCAACTGCAAATGTGTGATGCTCGCTGTCTACTGGGTGGCGCTCAAAGACTTGAGGTAGCCGATGATGTTCACCCGGTCTTTTTCTTTCTTGAACCCGGCAAACACCATCTTGGTCCCGGGTATGAACGCCTTCGGCTTGGTCAGGTAGGTGTCGAGGTTCTCCGCCGTCCACATCAAGCCTTCTTCACCCTTGGCGACCATCGCCTTGGAGTATTTGGTCTTGCCGGAGCCGGACGCAAAGCTCTCCACCGATGCCGCCTTGCGGTCCATGAGATTCACAAGATGGGGGCCGATCTTGTTTTTCTCTTTGTCCACCACATGGCACGCTTTGCACTTCTGCTTGAAGAGCTTTTCACCCCGTTTAAGGTCGGGGTCATCGGCAAGCGCCAGGCTGGGCACCAAAACAACCATCGCCGCGCTAAGGACCAGCTTCAGCTTCATTGGGCATACTCCTCGAAATTCGGTTCGCTCGGACAGATTACAGCGCCAGCCGCACCCATCAATGCCCTGTTATACCGTTTCTGGTCGCCGGCAGTGAAGAACCTGGAATACACGTTATTGTCGCAGCTTCGTGAAAGTGCATTTGACATTGCAACGATGCCGCCCGCCATGAAAGGAACCTTGAGATGAGCCGGCTTGTCATGCCTGAACCAAACGGCGCGCTGTTGGCCGGCAGGGCGCGGATTGCCAGGGATCTGCGCACGATCTGCCCCGGTGAAGGTGTGATCGATGCGCCCGGTGAAATGAAGGCCTACGAATCCGACGGCCTGACCGCTTATCGTCAGGTGCCGCTCGTTGTCGTGCTGCCCGAAACCACGCAGCAGGTCAGTGAGGTGCTGCGGTACTGCCACAAAAACGATATTCCGGTAGTGCCGCGTGGCGCCGGCACATCGCTGTCCGGAGGCGCGCTGCCGCTTGAGGACGGCGTGTTGCTCGGACTGGGCAAGTTCAACAGGATTTTGGAGATCGACTACGATAACAGGTGCGCGGTCGTGCAGCCCGGCGTGACAAATCTCGCCATAACACAGGCGGTTGAGCATGAGGGCTTCTACTATGCACCTGATCCCTCCTCGCAGATTGCCTGCAGCATTGGCGGCAATGTCGCGGAAAATGCCGGCGGTGTTCACTGTCTGAAATATGGACTGACCACCAACAACGTCCTTGGTCTCGAAATGGTCCTGATCACCGGCGAGGTCATTCGCCTGGGTGGCAAGCATATGGACTGCGAAGGGTACGATATGCTCGGTCTGATGACCGGATCGGAGGGTTTGCTCGGAGTCGTCACCGAAGTCACGGTGCGCATCCTGCAAAAACCGGAGACCGCCAGGGCCCTGTTGATCGGCTTCCCGTCCAGTGCACAGGCCGGCCAGTGCGTCGCCGATGTCATATCCGCCGGGATCATCGCCGGCGGCATGGAAATGATGGACAAACCAGCAATCCATGCGGCCGAAGAGTTCGTCCACGCCGGTTATCCGCTGGAGGCGGAGGCCCTGCTGATCGTCGAACTGGATGGACCTGAGGCCGAGGTGGACCATCTGATAGACCGGGTCAGCCAGATCGCAAAATCCAATGCTGCAGACACTGTCCGCGTCTCGCAATCCGAAGAAGAGCGCATGGCGTTCTGGGCGGGCCGCAAGGCGGCGTTTCCTGCCGTTGGCCGGATCTCGCCTGACTACTACTGCATGGACGGCACCATCCCGCGCAACCAGTTGCCCAGGGTGCTGGCGGGCATGCAGGAAATGTCGCGGAAATATGCATTGCGGGTTGCCAACGTCTTCCACGCCGGCGACGGTAATCTGCACCCTCTCATACTCTACGACGCGAACAAGCCTGGCGAGCTGGAGCGTGCTGAGGACTTTGGTGCCGACATCCTCAAGCTGTGCGTCGAGGTTGGCGGTGTCCTGACCGGTGAACACGGAGTGGGCGTGGAAAAGCGCGATCTGATGCCTGAGATGTTCTCCGAAACCGATCTTGCGCACCAGCAGCGGGTGAAGTGCGCGTTTGACGACAAGAACCTGCTCAATCCGGGTAAGGTCTTTCCCACGCTCCATCGTTGTGCCGAACTTGGCCGCATGCATATCCATGGTGGCAGGATTGCGTTCCCGGACATACCGAGATTTTGAACATGACAGTCTTCCGGCCGGAAAGTCTCGAGCACATCAAGGACGCCGTCGCCTGGGCGGCGGACAATTCAACGCCGCTGGAGATCACCGGATCCGGTACCAAGCGAGCTGTCGGCCGCACCATGCAGACCGAGGCGTCCCTCGACCTGTCCGGCCTTGCCGGTATCACGCTCTATGAACCCGAAGAGCTGGTCTTGTCGGCCTGGGCAGGAACGTTGCGGAGTGAGGCCGAGGCGGCTCTCAAAAAGAATGCCCAGCAATTCGCTTTTGAACCGCCCGATTTGTCACGCCTGCTTGGAACCGAACATGCCGGCACGCTCGCGGGCATGACCGCCGCCAATCTCGCCGGCCCGCGACGCATCAAGGCTGGTGCGGCGCGCGATCATTTCCTCGGATTTCATGGGGTGTCGGGCCGTGGCGAGATATTTCGGTCCGGCGGCCGCGTGGTCAAGAACGTCACCGGCTACGACCTGTCGAAAGTACTGGCCGGGTCGTGGGGCACACTCGCGGTCATGAGCAGCGTGACTTACAAGGTGCTGCCGGCGCCTGAAACCCAGAAGACGGTTGTTGTCGCCGGCCTGGATGATGCCACGGCCACATCGGCGATGGCGGCGGCCATGAAGTCGTCCTGCGAGGTTTCCGGTGCGGCGCACCTGCCGGCCGGCGTGGCATCGTGCTCCGCAGTTGCCGATATTTCCGCCATCGGCAATTCGGCGACGGTGCTTCGTCTCGAAGGCATTGCGCCGTCGGTCGAATTTCGCAAGGACAAGCTGATCCGCATTCTTTCCGGTTTTGGTGAGTCTGCGGTTTTGGAGGCCGTGCCGTCTTCGGATCTCTGGACGGAAATCCGCGATGTGCACTACCTTGCATCTTCGCCGGATCTGCTTGTTTGGCGCATATCGGTGCCGCCGATGGACGGCCAGAAAGTTCTTGCGGCGATAGGTCAGGCCACGGAGGTGACGGCATTCTATGACTGGGCGGGCGGTCTGATCTGGGCTGCAGTGCCGGTATCCGAACATGGCAGCGCGGAGATCATTCGTGGAAGTGCGGCCATGACATCCGGCCATGCCACCTTAATCCGCGCGCCTGCCGGTCTGCGCGCGGCCCTACCGGTATTTCAGCCGCAACCGGCATCGTTGGCCGCCCTCAGCGCCCGGCTCAAACAGGCCTTCGATCCCAAGGGTATTTTGAACCCCGGCCGCATGTATCCTTAGGACACCGAACGCCACCATGCAGACCAATTTCACCGAAGAACAGCTGAAGGATCCGCGCATCGCCGAAGCCAACGGTATTTTGCGCAATTGTGTACATTGCGGGTTCTGCACCGCCACCTGCCCGACATATGTATTGCTGGGTGATGAACTCGACAGCCCGCGCGGGCGGATTTATCTCATCAAGGAAATGCTTGAAAGCGGTAAACCCGCCACACCCGAAGTGGTCAAGCATGTTGACAGATGTCTGTCTTGCCTCAGTTGCATGACGACCTGCCCGGCGAGCGTCAACTATATGCATCTGGTGGACGAGGCGCGCACCTATATCGAGAATACCTACAACCGGCCGCTGATGGACCGGCTGTTGCGCAATGTGCTGACCTTCGTGCTGCCGGAGCCCGGACGGTTCCGCGCGTCCTTGGTGATGGCCCGGCTTGGAAAACCCTTTGCCGGGCTTTTGGGCAAGATCCCCGGATTGAGGCCGGTCGGCGCGATGCTGGCGCTGGCGCCCGGTAAACTTCCGCCGGCTGATCCGCTCGGGGCGCCCGGCACCTATCCGGCGGACGGCGAACGCAAGGCCCGCGTGGTGCTTATGACCGGGTGTGCGCAGGGCATCCTGCAGCCGTCCATAAATGCCGCGACCATTCGGTTTCTGAACCGCATTGGTGTGGAAGTTATCGTGCCGGCGGCCATGGGGTGCTGTGGTGCGCTCACGCATCACATGGGCAAGGAGGAAGACGCCCTTGCCCGCGCCCGCACCAATGTTGATGCCTGGACCGCGGAGATGGATGGCGCCGGACTGGACGCTATCATCATCAATGCGTCCGGCTGCGGAACGACGGTCAAGGATTACGGTCACATGCTTCGGTTTGATGACTCTTATGCCGACAAGGCCCGCCGGACCTCGGACATCACCAAGGACATCACCGAGTTTCTCACCGCATTCGGAGCGGGAAACATGTCGGCGCCGAAACCGATGACCGTCGCCTATCACTCCGCCTGTTCCATGCAGCACGGCCAGAAGATCAAGGTGGAACCGCGCAACCTGCTGCTTGCAGCCGGTTTTGATGTCCGCGATGTACCGGAAGGTCATATCTGCTGCGGTTCGGCGGGGACGTACAACATTCTGCAGCCGGAAATCGCCGGCCGTCTCAGAGACCGGAAAGTGGCAAATATCGAGAAGACGAACCCCGATGTGATTGCGACAGGAAACATCGGCTGCATGACGCAGATTGCATCGGGCTGCGGTATCCCCGTCGTCCACACGATCGAACTTCTGGACTGGGCATCCGGCGGCCCGCAGCCGGAGGCTCTTTCACCGTCGCGGCGCGCGTCGTAGTCTCAACGGGCAGGAAGTCCCGCTGAATGGGGCCGGGAAGGGTGCTGCTTTGTCAAATCAGCTGTTTGATCTGTCAGGACGCATCGCGCTGGTGACCGGCGCTGGTGAGGGGCTTGGCCTGGAGATTGCCAGGGCGCTTGCACAAGCCGGCGCCCACGTGCTCGTCAATGGCAGGACGCCTGAAAAGCTCAAAACGGCTGTGGCATCGATTGTCGCAGACGGTGTCACAGCGGAGGCTTACGCATTCGACATTACCGATGAGGCCGGTCTCGACAGGTTCTTTGAGACAGTCAGGCAACGCCACGGCAGGCTGGATATACTGGTCAACAATGTCGGCATGCGCGACCGCCGCCCGCTCGACGCGTTCACGCTGGACGACGTCCGCGCACTGCTGGAGGTCAATCTCGTTGCGGCCTTCGAACTGGCAAGGCGCGCTGCCCGGCTGATGGAGGAGACCGGCGGCGGACGGATCATCAACATCACCTCGATTGCCGGACCGATCGCCGGCCGCCAGGACACGGTCTACACCGCCAGTAAGGGCGGGCTTGAGGCATTGACACGAGCCTTGTCGTCGGAACTCGGCCGCAAGGGCATCAATGTCAATGCGATTGCGCCCGGCTTCTTTGCCACCGAACGCAATCGTCAAATGCAGGACGACCTGTCGATCACCGCATGGTTGGAACAGCGCACGGCCCTGGCGCGATGGGGCGAGCCGCCTGAGATTGCCGGGGCTGCGGTCTTTCTGGCGTCACCGGCAGCATCATACATCACCGGACAGGTGATGACCGTGGATGGTGGTCTCAGGTCGCACTTCTGATTGGCCGGTTTGCGGCCGGCCAACACTTCCGCAAGACGAAATGGCGATTGAGTAGCGGTGTCGGGCGTGATTTCTCGCTGTCCCAAACAGGGGACAAAGTGCCATGTCCGATACCATCCGGTGCGGCGGTCTGCAGATCGCGCGCAACCTCTATGACTTTGTGAATGACGAAGCGTTGCCCGGTACAGGGATTACACCTGAAACCTTCTGGAGCGGTGCGGACCGGATCATTCATCACTTTGGACCTCTAAGCCGGAGCCTGGTTGGCAAGCGCGAGGCACTACAGGCCAAGATCGACGCCTGGCACAACAAGCAGAACGGTCATGCCATCGACACGCACGCCTACAAGGTGTTCCTGGAGGAAATCGGTTATCTGGTGCCCGAAGGCCCGGACTTTGCTGTCGGCACGGCCAACGTCGATGACGAGATCGCCAATCTGGCCGGGCCGCAGCTGGTGGTTCCTTCGACCAATGCGCGCTATGCGTTGAACGCGGCAAATGCCCGGTGGGGCTCGCTCTATGATGCGCTCTATGGCACGGATGCGATCTCCGAAGATGGCGGCGCCGGACGGGCAGACGGCTACAACAAGCTGCGCGGAGAGCGGGTGATTGCCTGGGCACGCGCATTTCTGGACGAGGCCGCGCCCCTGTCGGGCGATTCTCACGCCGAAGTGCGGCAATACACCGTTGCAGACGGTCAACTCGTCGTCGCCCTGTCCAGTGGTGCAAAAACCGGCCTGATCGATGCGGCACAGTTCGCCGGATATCGCGGCACACCTGAAGCACCCGCCAGCATCCTGCTCGCCAACAACGGTCTGCACATCGAGATCGTGATCGACAGGGATCATGAAATCGGCCGGGACGACATGGCCGGGGTGGCCGATGTCATCGTCGAGGCCGCGCTCACCACCATCGTGGATTGTGAAGACTCCGTCGCCGCGGTTGATGCCGAAGACAAGGTCATGGTCTACCGCAACTGGCTCGGTCTCATGAGAGGCGACCTGACGGCCTCTTTCAGCAAGGCCGGCCGGCTGGTCGAGCGCAGTCTTAATCCAGACCGCGCCTATGCGGCCCCTGACGGATCCGATCTGACCTTGCATGGCCGCTCGCTCATGCTGGTGCGCAATGTCGGGTTGTTGATGGCCATTGCCATGATCCGCGACCGGGACGGCAACGAGGTCCCTGAGTTTCTGATCGACGGCCTGGTCAATTCAGCCATTGCCCTGCACGATATCGGCCCCGGCGGCCGGCGTGCCAATTCCCGCACCGGGTCCATGTATGTTGTCGTGCCGAAAATGCACGGTCCCGAAGAGGTATCGCTGGTGGCGGACATCTTCGGCGAGATCGAAACCCTGCTCGGCATGCCCGCCAATGCCATGAAGATGGGCATCATGGACGAGGAACGGCGCACCACGGTCAATCTGAAAGAGTGCATCAGGGCAGCCAGGGACCGGGTCTGTTTCATCAATACCGGGTTCCTCGACCGGACCGGCGATGAGATCCATACCTCAATGGAGGCCGGCGCGATGATCCGCAAGGCGGATATGAAGCAGTCGGCCTGGATCGCAGCGTATGAAGCCTGGAATGTTGATATCGGACTGGAATGCGGCCTGCCGGGCCACGCCCAGATCGGCAAGGGCATGTGGGCAATGCCGGACCGCATGGCTGATATGCTGGAACACAAGATCGCTCACCCGGAGGCCGGCGCCAACACCGCCTGGGTGCCATCGCCGACGGCGGCAACGCTGCACGCCACACATTATCATTACGTCAACGTCAAAAAGCAGCAGGCGAACCTGAAGGCACGTGGCCGCGCCAGCCTGGATGACATCCTGTCCATTCCGCTAAGCGCGAATCCCAACTGGACGCCGGAACAGATCGCCGAAGAACTCGACAACAACGCACAAGGCATTCTGGGCTATGTGGTGCGCTGGGTCGACCAGGGCGTTGGATGCTCCAAGGTGCCGGATATTCACGATATCGGTCTGATGGAGGACCGGGCCACCTTGCGCATTTCCTCGCAGCACGTCGCCAATTGGCTGCACCATGGCGTGTGCAGCAAGGATCAGGTCATGCACACCATGAAGCGCATGGCGGTCGTTGTGGACCAGCAGAACGCCGGCGACCCGCACTACCGCAACATGGCCGACGATTTCGATGGCTCGGTTGCGTTCGCCGCCGCCTGCGATCTCGTATTCAAGGGGCGCGAGCAACCAAACGGGTATACCGAACCTGTGCTGCACGCCCGGCGCATCGAAGCGAAAGCCAGCGCCTGAGTTGAGGGTCTTTTGCAACTTCGCAACCTGCCAGTGATTGTCGTTGCCGATCACCAGCGCGACGCGTTTGCTTGCAAGTGCTCTAAAAGGTTCCGATCACGTTCTCCAGATTTCCGCCGATGTCTTCACCTGCCGGCAAGCCGCTCGACGGCCCGCCGTGTTGCCGGGCCGAATGAACCGTCGATTGCGCCGGAATAAAGACCCCGGTTGCGCAATTCGCGTTGCAGGTTTTGCCGGAAGCTGTTGTTCCACGTCTTAGCCTTGGAGGCTGTGAACTCCTTGGCAAAGTCCGGGCGCCCGGTCATGCCCCGGGCGATCCAGTGCGCCGCCTCTTTGAAGTTTCGCCTTAAGCCGTTGCCGTTGTAATACAGAATGCCGATATTCCACATCGCCGTCCTGTTGCCCTTGGCAGCTGCTCTACGCCAAAGCGACATGGCTTTGCGGTATTGCTGGCGTTTGTCCGCAGCCAGTCCTTCCCGCAGCAGCTCGTTTGAAGTCTTGCCGGACGTGCCGCGCGAGGCGACCCGAGTGCCGGTGCTCACGAAACGGCCGCGCCGCTCGGCGCAGATCAGGGCTTTGACGGTCACGTCGGAAGACGTGCCGGGCATGCGGCAGGTCACATAGTCGTTCCGGGAAACGCCTGTGGGTATGACACCGCGGCGCAGTGTACTGTTGACCGATGACCCGTTGGAACCGGTAATGCGTCCGCCGCGCTGGTTGCAGATGATCGACCTGACGGTTACAGGCGACGTGGCGCCCGGCATGATGCACGAGACGTAGCGATCGTTGTTGGGAACCGGTTTGTTCGCCGGCGATGAGGAACTGGTCGATCCGCCGAACCGGCCTGCGACCCTGCCGCCGCGCCGGGTACACACGAACGCCCGAATGGTCACAGGTGTGGCCGCGCCGGGCATCAGGCACGAGATATAATCGTTCGGCTTGACGCCGCCCGGCAGCGGCGGATCGCGCCTTTGTTGCAGGGAGGGCGACGGTGTGCTGATGGCGCTCGACGAAGAAGATTGTGCCTGGGTTGAGGCGCCTTGTTGCAGCCGGGCGGTTTGTCGTCGCTGCTTGCGCAGTTCACGCAGCGCCTTGTTCTGCGCCTCAAGTGTCCGCTTCAGCTCATCGATCTGTTGTGTGGTCTTGTCCTTTTGCAGCAGCTGTTTTTTAAGGTCGCGCAGCTCGTCGCGCAGTGTCTGTAGTTCTGCCGGCTTGTCTGGCGCCGTTTTGCTTTTCCCGTTCACCAGTGCCAGCGTTTCGCCGGAAAGGGATCCGTATGTGAACGGTTCCTGCTTGCCGCCGGTTGACTTCAGGACATCGTCGCGGATACGGCCGAACATCAAACGCACATCGAGCCCGGGTGTAGAGATATGCTTCAGCAGGGCCTCGGCATAGGGGCTGTGTGTGCCTTCGCCATCGGCGGCAACCGTGCCCTCGCGTGCGGCGTAGGCGACCAGCGTATCGCTTCCCGACGGACTCACCCTGGCAAGGCCCCGGCCGATCGACCGGTTGCCGCCTGCGCTGGACATATTTACCCGGAACGGATTGTTGCGGCAGGCATCCAGCACCACCAGCTTGAGTTTCGATGCACGGTTCAGGGCGCGCATGAGGGTGCCGAGCCGGATTGTCTCCAAATCGACATCGTCGATATGCGAAAGCCTGGCATCCGTCGGGATCACGTAGTTCGTTCCATCAACCTCGATGCCATGGCCGGCAAAGTAGATCAGCGCGATGTCGGCACCGGCCGCCACCCGCGAAAACCGGCCAAGTTCCCGGCGCAGGCCATCGCCGGTGAGATCAAGCTTGAGGGTGACCTTGTCGAAGCCGATGCCTTCCAGCTTGTCCGCCAGCCTGGAGGCGTCATTGGCCGGGTTCTTCAGCCGTTCGACATTTTTGTACGTGGCATTACCGATCACCAGAGCAACGCGCTTTTCGGCAAGCGCGGCCAAAGAGGTCGCAACAAAGACCAGCAGAACCGCGATCGAACGGCAGGCGGCGTTGCGCATTTGGCTCCTCCATCCCTGATTGTTCGAGTGTGCCATACTTCTTTGCTGCGGTGTTAGTTGAAACGATCACAGGGCTCGCAAGCATCGCGGATCACTCGCGGACAAGGATGGCCCGGAAGTCATTCACGTTTGTCAGTGTTGGGCCGGTCACGACGAGGTCTCCAATCGTTTCAAAGAACGTGTAGGCATCGTTGTTCTCCAGATACGCCGCAGGATCGAGCCCCGTTGCCGCTGCGCGCACGCTGGTGTCCGGTGTGATAATGGCGCCGGCATTGTCTTCCGAACCGTCAATCCCGTCCGTATCAGCAGCAATTGCGGAAATTGCCGGATGGCCATCCAGCGCGATCGCCAGTGCAAGGGCATACTCCGCGTCGCGGCCACCACGCCCATTGCCCTTGAGTGTCACGGTGGTTTCGCCACCGGATATGATAACCGCCGGGGCTTTGACCGGCCCTTTGCCGGCCGCAATATCCAGGGCAATGGCTGCATGCGCGTGCGCCACGTCGCGTGACTCGCCTTCAACCTCGTCGCCCAGATCGAGCACGTTCAGCCCTTGCGCCTTTGCCAGCGCCGCTGCTGCTGCCAGCGACTGTGCCGGTGCGCCAATCATCCGGGTTTCAACGCTCTCAAGCCTCGGATCGCCGGGCTTGGGTGTTTCGGCGGCCTCCGTCTCCAGGAACGATCGGACGGCGGCGGGGACTTCGAGCTGATAACGTTCGATAATATCGATGGCATCTTGCACCGTGGTCGGATCGGCAACCGTCGGACCGGACGCCACCACGGCAGGGTCGTCGCCGGGAACATCGGAGATGATCAGCGAAACGACTTTCGCCGGAGCGGCTGCCGCCGCAAGGCGGCCGCCCTTGAGGGACGACAGGTGCTTTCGCACCGTGTTCATTTCGCCAATGGGTGCGCCGCAGGCCAGCAGTTGACGGTTGACCTCCTGCTTGTCTGCCAGCGTCAGACCCTCGGCAGGTGCTGTCAGAAGCGCCGAACCGCCGCCGGAGATCAGGCACAGCACCAGATCGTCCGGCGTCAGATCTTGCACCAGCTCTGCCATGCGTTGCGCCGCCTGCTGCCCGGCCGCGTCTGGTACCGGGTGCGAGGCTTCGACAATTTCAATGTGTTTGCACGGCGCGCCGTGACCGTAACGTGTGATGACGAGGCCGCAAAGTGCGCCTGGCCAATGCGCTTCCACAGCGGCCGCCATGGCCGCGCTCGCCTTGCCCGCACCGATCACAATGGTACGGCCGCGTGGCGCCTTGGGCAGGTGAGTGGGGATCGTAATCTTCGGATCGGCCGCAGCGACGGCCTCGTCGAACAGGCGGCGCAGAAAGTTCTGCGGATCTGAAACAGTCATGTGGCTCCATCGCTGCTGAAGTGCGAAAAACACGCTTTAACCCGTGTGTGAACCCGCGATAATAGGACATCCCGTCACGACCTGGAAAACCTTATATGTCTTCGCGCTCCAACGTCTCGCACGTCTTCTACCGCTCGTTCAAAACCGGGTTCCCATCGGCCGGTCGTTCGGCAGGTGCCTACATCACGGATGCGGCGGGAAAGCAGTATCTCGATGCCTCGGGCGGGGCGGCGGTGTCCTGCCTCGGGCATGGCCACCCGGACATTGTTGCCGCCATCAAGGATCAACTCGACAAGGTGGAATTTGCCCATACATCGTTCTTTACCAGTGAACCGGCGGAGCGGCTCGCCGAGATCTTGTCGGAAAAGGCTCCCGGCGACCGCTGGCGGACCTATTACCTGTCCGGCGGGTCCGAGGCCAATGAAGCCGCATTGAAGCTTGCCCGGCAAATCCAGGTGGAACGCGGCCAAGCATCGCGTGATCATTACATCTCGCGGCAGCAGTCCTACCACGGTAATACGCTGGGCGCCCTGTCGGTCTCCGGCCGCAAATCCAATCTTGAACTGTTTGGCCCGGTGCTGTTGCCCAATATACGCAAGATCATGCCGTGCTTTGCTTATCGCTGGCAGGAACCCGAAGAGACGGAACAGGCCTTCGGCCAGCGCGCCGCCGGCGAACTTGAGCAGCAGATTGGCGAATTGGGTGCCGACCACGTAATTGCATTCATTGCTGAAACGGTCTCCGGCGCGACCATTGGCTGTGTACCGCCGGTGCCCGGCTATTTTGCCGAGATCAGGCGGATCTGCGATGAGAACGGCGCTTTAATGATCCTCGATGAGGTCATGTGCGGTATGGGCCGGTGCGGTTCGCTGTTTGCGTGCGCTGAGGAAGGTGTCGTGCCTGACATGATCACCCTGGCAAAGGGGCTCGGCGCCGGCTATCAGCCGATCGGTGCCTTGATGGTGCGCGAAGAGCTGGCAGAAGAGATTGAGCGCGGGTCCGGCGCCTTCTCTCACGGTCACACCTATGTCGGCCACCCCGTCGCCTGCGCTGCCGGACTGGCGGTCCAGCAGGTTTTCGCGCGTGATGGGTTGATACCGCGAGTGACACGAATGGGGGCGAAATTGCGCGTCGCACTGCAGGACCAGTTCGGCGCCCACGACCACATTGGCGATATACGTGGACGCGGTCTGTTCCAGGCCGTGGAAATTGTCGAAGATCGCCAGACGAAGGCGCCATTCGCGGCCTCCGACAAGCTGGCCGCCAGGACCAAGAAGCGCGCCATGGATAATGGCCTGATCTGCTACCCTTTCGCGGGAACGGCCGATGGTGTGTCGGGCGACCATGTATTGCTCGCGCCACCCTTCATCATCTCCGACGAACAGATCGGTGAACTGGTGGACAAGCTCTCGCGCACCATTGATGAGGTCATTGCCGACGCGCTCTAATCCCGCACGATCATCACCGACTGGTTGGCATGGCGTGCGACCCGGGCGGCATTGGGACCTAGAAGATAGTCGGTCATTTCCGGGCGATGCGAGGCCAGAATGATCAGGTCGGATTTCAAACGGTTCGCCGCCTCCAGGATCTCCTTGTAGATTGATCCGTTTGCAATGTGGCCCTTTGCCTTGATCTCCGCGGGCACCTCGTTTTCGAGCAGTTTGTCGAGGGCCTCCTTGGAATGCGCCAGAGCCTTCTTCTCGAAGCCTTCCGGAAAGTAACTTCCCACAAGCGGAAATCCGAAGTCAGGCACAACGGTCAGAATGTGCAGCTCCGCCTTCCAGTCTTGAGCTAGGCGGACCGCAACCGGTAACGCCTTCTTCCAGGTTTCGCCGACACCCAGGTCCACTGGTATCAATATGGATCGGTACATGAGGCCAAGCCCTCCCTATGCCGGTGCGGTTTCGCGCGCGGTGGCCTGACCGGCCCGTCGCCTTTGCAGGAAGATGATCAAGCCCAGCAGTAGCAGTGCAGGAATGTAGAACACCTCTTTCGGCATGCGTTCGGCAGGCAACTGCACCGACGAGATCGTCACCGGTGTGTCGGCGTAGAAGTCGAACTCCTTGCCGAGTCGTGAAAACGGCGTGCCCTGCAATGGCTCGTCCAGCTTGGCCTTACCCTCTTCGACCATCACCAGCAATCCTGCCTTGTCCAGCCGGCCGGCACCGTCGGCGCCCTTGGCCATGGGCACGAGTATGGTCGTCTTGGTCATGACATCGAAATCGTTGAAGTCCGGACCGGAGACAACCAGCCTCAAAAGGGAGCCGTCCGGCCGTTTGCCGGCCAGTTCGACGACCTGCGCACCATCGTTGTCCACATAGGGTGCCGCCACCCGGTCAAGCCAGTAACCGGGCCGGAACAGGGTGAAGGCGATCAAGAGAAGCGCCACGGTTTCCCAGATGCGGTTCCGCGCAAAGAAGAAGTTCTGTGTTGCAGCAGCAAATAACATCATCGCCACAGTCGCAATGACAAAGACGAACAGAGCCTTTCCGATGGTCACGTCGAACAGCAGCAACTCGGTGTTGAAGATGAACAGGAACGGTAACAGGGCGGTACGAATATCGTAAGCAAAGCCCTGGAAGCCGGTTTTGATCGGATCGCCACCGGAAATCGCCGCCGCCGCGAAGGCGGCCAGTCCCACCGGTGGTGTGTCGTCGGCAAGGATGCCGAAATAGAACACGAACAGATGCACCGCCACCAGCGGCACGATCAGGCCGCTCTTGGCGCCGAGCAACACGATGACCGGCGCCATGAGCGAAGACACGACGATATAGTTGGCCGTCGTCGGTAGACCCATACCGAGGATCAGGCTCATGATCGCCACAAGGATCAGCATGACGATCAGGCTGCCGCCGGACAGGATTTCGACAAACTCGCCGATCACCTGATGAGCGCCGGTCAGCGAGATCGAACCGATGATGATACCGGCAGCGCCGGTCGCGACGCCGATGGCGATCATGTTGCGTGATCCGGCAATCATGCCGTCGACCCATTCGGCAACACCGCGTTTGAACCTTCCGGAAAGGTCGCCGGTCCCCCGCATAATGGCTTTTAATGGGTGATGGGTGACGGCGATGACCGTCATGGCCACCACGGCCCATAAGGCCGCCAATGCCGGCGACAGGCGGTCCGGTGTCGGCAGAATGCACCAGATCAACACGATGATGGGCAGGACGTAGTAGAGGCCGGTCACAGCCGTTGGGCCCAGTTGAGGCAGTTCCGTTACCGGTGCGTCGGGCGCATCCACCTCCAGGTCGGGATAGCGCGACGCCAGCCAGGCAAGAACCAGATAGGCAATCGCACAGATGCCGATCACCGTGGTCAAAGTGAGACCGGGGAATGTCTTGGCCACCCAGGCGAGGATGAAATACACGGCCACGAACAGGAACGCGACAACCAGGAACCCGCCCAGAACCCGCATCAGCCTGGCTGCCGTAGTGAGCTTTCGCGACGGCTCCGGCCTTGGCAGGCCCTGCAGGTTGAGCTTCATCGCCTCCAGATGAACGATGTAAACAAGCGCGATATACGACACCAGTGCCGGTACCAGCGCATGTTTGAGCAGGTCCGTATAGGGAACGCCGGTAAACTCGGCGATCAGGAAGGCCGCAGCCCCCATGACAGGTGGCGTCAGCTGGCCGTTCGTCGAGGATGCGACTTCGACCGCGCCAGCCTTTTCCGGCGAGAATCCGGTGCGTTTCATCAGTGGAATGGTGAACGTGCCGGTGGTTACCGTATTGGCGATCGATGAGCCGGAATAAAGACCGCTCATGGCCGAAGCGACGACAGCCGCCTTGGCTGGCCCGCCGCGGAAGTGGCCGAGCAGCGAGAACGCGATCTTGATGAAGTAGTTGCCGGCACCTGCTTTCTCCAGGATGGCGCCGAACAGCACGAAAAGGAAGATCATCTGGGCGGAGACCTTGACCGGTGCGCCGAAGACGCCTTCCTCCTGCATCCAGTAATGCCACATGGCTTTTTTGAACGAGGCGCCCTTCCACTGCACCACGTCCGGCAGCCAGGCGGCATCGCCAAAGAAGACATAGGCCACGAACACGCTTGCAATGACCATCAGCGGCAGGCCGAGCGCCCGGTATACCGAGATCGCCAGGATGATCATGCCGATCACCGCCGCGCTCATGTCATACCCGATGTCCGTATGGCTGAAATCACCGGCACGTTCGGCGATGGCTGTGCGGAACACCACGAGATAGAGACAGGCGCCGACGCCGAGGGCGGCCAGCACCCAGTCGTATATCGGGATTGCATCGCGCCGGCTGGTCTTGAACAGCGGGAACGCCAGTGCCGCCAGCAAAATCGCGAAGGAAAGGTGGATGATCCGCAGGCTGGACAGGTCGGCAACCAGTACGAATAGCTGGATACCAGTGATTTCTGTCAGCGTGAACGGAATGGGCGAAGCGGAATAGAGCTGAAAGACCGCCCAGACAAACGCAACGACCGGGATCAGATTGCGCTGCCAACCGGTCGGGTTTCTGGCTCCGGTATCTACTTGTGCGACAAGGTCGTCAGCCTGTGTGGTTGACTGCGGTTCGTTCGCCATGGCCGTCTCCCCTCAGCCGGTGCGCCCAACAAATACGATGTAAACAAGCGGCGGGACGGCCATCATCCGTCCCGCCCGCCAGGCCGGATGTTACATCCAACCTTTTTCCTTGTAGTATTTGACCGCGCCGTCATGCAGCGGGGCGGACAGCGAGTCCTTGATCATTTCTTCAGCCTTCAGATTGGCAAAGGCCGGATGAAGCTTCTTGAACTGATCGAAGTTCTCGAACACCGCCTTGACGACCACATAGACCACGTCCGCCGGAACGTCCGAGCTGGTCACGAACGTCGCGCCGACACCGAACGTCTGGATGTCTTCCTTGTTATTGTACATGCCGGCAGGAATCGTTGCCGTGCGATAATAGGAATTCTCCGCAACCAGTTTGTCGATGGCATCACCAGTTACATTCACAAGGCGCGCCGGGCACGATGCGAGCGATTCCTGTGTCAGCGCCGAAGGATGGCCGACGAGCCAGAAATAAGCGTCGATCTTGCCATCGCAGACGGCCTGGCCGGTCTCCGACGATTTCATTTCGGCGGCCAGCTTCAGGTCTTCCCGTTTCCAGCCGAGAGCGGCTTCCAGAACTTCCCAGGTGCCGCGCGTGCCCGAACCCGGATTGCCGATATTGAGGCGCTTGCCCTTCAGATCGGTAATGTTCATCACACCGGAATCGTTGTGCGCGATGACCGTGACCGGCTCCGGGTGCACTGAAAAGATTGCCCGCAGGTTCTCGAATTTGCCCTTGTCCTCAAACTTCGAGGTGCCGTTATAGGCATGGTATTGCCAGTCGGATTGTGCGACCCCGAATTCCAGTTCCCCAGCCCGAATGGTATTGATGTTGTAGATGGATCCACCGGTGGATTCCGCCGAACAACGGATTCCATGGTCTTTGCGGCCCTTGTTGACGAGCCTGCAAATTGCGCCGCCCGTCGGGTAGTACACCCCGGTCACGCCGCCTGTACCGATGGAGATGAACTTTTGCTGTGCTGTGGCCGTTGCAAAACTTGCTGCAACCATGCCGCAAGCCGCAATTGTACCGACCAAGAATCTTTTCATGAAATTGTCCTCCCTTACAGCCAGATACTCACCGGGAAAGACTATGACGTCGGAAGCAGGAAGGCAAATCCTCCTGCAAATCGATTGGTAACGGCAGGTGGATCAGTAGCGCTCCGCCTGCCAGTGCCCTGCGGCAATCATTGCGTTCAGAACCTGCCAATCCTGCGGAGAATCGATATTGACACTGCGCTCTGCCGGCATGACGTAGGCAACCGCATCACCGGGCAGGAACGTCCGTTCTTTCAAAAGCATGTCCCTGTGGATCAGGTAAAACGCGCCGTTCAGGGCATAGGGCATAGGAAGGGCCTGCCTCGGCCCTTCATAGGCTTGGTCGAGATAGGGACGAATCTTGCCGTCGGTAAGTGTCTGCAGCTTTTCCGGCCTGGGCTCGTCATGTGCCACCACGGAGACCACGGCAGATCGGTGGTCCCGTGCAAGAGCGATCACTTCATCCAGATCATGAAGTGTTCTCAGGGGCGATGTCGGCTGCAGCAGCAGGATCCAGCCGCGCTCGATATCTGCGGTTTCTATGAGATGAACCACGACGTCCAATGTCCTGGTCTCGTCGCGCGAAAGTGCTGCAGGCCGTTCGATTGCCTCCACACCGTCAAGATCGCGTACACACGCCAGGATGTCTTGCGCATCGCTTGAAACGATGACCCGGTCGGCATGCGGGCTGGCCAGTGCCAGGCCGGCGGCCCGTCTGGTCAGCGGTTCGCCGAGCAGCTCAAGCATGTTCTTGCCGGGAAGACCCTTGGAGCCGCCTCGGGCCGGCACAATCGCGGTTATGGCTTCGCCGTTCAGCATCAAGGACCCGCGCGCTCAGTAGGTCAGCATCTTCTCAATGGTGAGTTCGGCCGAAGCCAGCACATCTGCGATATTTCGCCCGGCACTGCCGTCTCCATAAATCATGTCACGCGGCCGGTCGCCGCGTTCGAACAACCGTTCGATTTCCGCTCGAATGGCATCGCGATCATAGCCGATATCGGTGACGTTGCGGCCGCGGTCGCGGCCTGCCTGCCGCGAACCGATATTGATAGCCGGCACACCTAGATAGGCGCATTCACGGATCGCCACAGATGAATTGCCAATGATTCCCCTGGAGTTTATCAATAGGGACAGGAAATCCAAAGGTCTGAAATTGCGGTAGAAATGCACGTTCGGGAGAAGGTTCTGCTCCCGGAAAATACGGATCGCCTTGGACGTGCCGTCAGAACCGGCATCCACATTGGGCCAAAACCACAAGGCCGGTTTGCCCGCCTTGCTGACAGCGTGGAGCGTTTCTTCGGCGTGTTTGCGGGCCTGCTCGACCTCGGTGGTAACCGGATGCTGCATGACCACCACATAGCCGCCGGAAAGATCGACTTCTGCGCCCACGCCGCCATATTGCGATATCAGTTCCGTGATGTTGCGCGGCTCGGCATCCAGCGCCTCTTTTGCAAGATCGATGGAAGGACAGCCCGTCATGTGGACGGCTTCGTGCCGCTCTCCCATGCGCAGGACCCGTTCCCGCGCGCTCTCGCTTGACACCAGATGCAGGTCCGACAGCTTGGTGACCGCATGCCGCACCTTCTCGTCAATCGAGCCGGTCACTTCTCCGCCCTGCACATGGGCCAGCGGGATGTTCATGTAGGAGGCGGCGACCGCGGTTGCCATCGTCTCATAGCGGTCAGCCACGGTGACCACGATGTCGGGACCAAGATTGTCGAACACGGTCGCAAGTTCGGTAAGGCCAATACCTGTCGTTTTGGCCGACGTGGTCAGATTTTCGCCCTCCACGACCATGTAGACCCGCCGGTCGATCCTGAAGCCCTCCTCTTCCATGACGGCAACCGCATCGCCGTAACGCTCCAGCAGGGCGGATGCGGCCACCACCAGCTGCAGCTCCAGGTCCGGATGGGCTCGGATGGCGTCCAGAGCAGTGCGGATGCGCGAGTAGGATGGACGCGCGGTAACGACAACGCAGACTTTACGGGGCATGAACGTTCAACTTTCCAGATCGTCCTCTTGCAGGAACGCGTTGCTCGCAACGGGCCTGGTGAGACGTTTTCCAATGAGGGAGGTGAGCTTTGCCGCCGGAATACCGAGGCCCGGCTTCTTGGCTGTCAGGTGGCCGGCTTGCAGAACGGTGCCGGCCGGCAGGTCGCAGGTTGCGACCACGCTCTTTAAAAAGATCTTCCGGTTGGCCTTCAGCGCCGGGTCGATTGTGGCCTTGTCGACAGGGTGTGCCTTCATGCGCTCCACAAAGCGTACGCCTTCGACAAGGCTGCTGAGCTCTGCGGGCGTGATGGATGCGACAACATCGGGGCCGAACATTTGCCGGCTCAATGTAATGTGGACTTCCAGCACCTGCGCACCGAGTGTGGCCGCCGCGATCGAGGGATAGATTGTGCCGGAATGATCGGACAGGCCGCTGGCGCATCCGTACCGCTCGCGGATTTCCGCCAGTGCATTCAGCCCGATGGCTTCGGGAGGTGAGGGGTATTGCGTCGTACACTGCAGCACCGCAAGGTCGCATGACGCGGCAGAGAATATTCCGGCGGCCTGGTCGATCTCATCCCAGCCGCTCATTCCGGTGGATACGATCACCGGTTGTCCGGTCTGCGCCATCCAATCCAGCATGGGTGTGTTGGTGATTTCACCTGACGCCACTTTCCAGCCTGCGACACCGACCCGGCCAAGAAGCTCGCATGCCTGCATGGAAAACGGCGAACTGAGGAACAGGATACCTCGCTCATCGGCATGGGTCTTCAGGCCATGCCACTGTTCTTCGCTGAACTCCATGCGCCGCCAGTAGTCGAACCGTGTCTCGTCCTGCCTTGAAAACTTGACCCGCCAGGGTTCTGCCGGCGTCGATTCTGCATCCGCGATGTGTGTCTGGAACTTGACCGCATCGGCACCTGCTGCCGCGGCCGCGTCGATATAGGCGTGCGCCATGCCCAAAGAGCCATCATGGGCCTGGGCAATCTCGGCAATGACCGTGCAGGGCGCGCCGGCGCCCGGCCGGGCAAGCCAACTGGGATGTTCTGCGGACCGTGTCATCGCAGCAAGGGCCTTGTCTGTCGCAATTGTCGATCAAGAAGCGGCTCTTGATAGAATTGATGATCCGGCATTGCAACCCGCCCCGGTGCGGCGTCTTGTGCGGCAAGGGACCAGGTGAGGCCGGCCGGAGGCAGCCAGATGTGTGTGAACCTTCAACCAGCCGGTTCAGCGGCTGGCTTTGACGGCAGGAACGCCAGCACCGAGCCGTGGTAGCCGAGTTTGCGATAGACGACCCAGGACAGCCAGGTGATCCAGAAAAAACTGGCCATCACGAACGCCGCGGCCGCACCTTCCAGACCCCAGATCGGGACGAACTGGCCATTGAGGCCAACCAGCAGCATCAGACCGCTGCCGTAAATCAGCACCATCTTTTTTTGTTCGCCGGCGAGGTTCAGCAGTTGCGAGTTGGGACCGGCTGCGGCTGTCGCCAGCTGCGCCAATATGACAATGATCAAAGCCCAATACCCGCCGACAAACTCCGGTCCGAACCAGCTCAGCAGCCACTCGCCGGTGACGGCCGCCCCAACGGCGACGCTGCCGGTTGCCGCCAGGTTGAGCAGGTTCGCCCGCTTCACGGCGCGTTGTATCTTGCCATGATCGCCCTTGTGGTAGGCATCTGCCAGATCCGGCAATACCAGCTGATACACCGCCTGGATGCCGAAGCTGACGAACATGGTCAGCCGCAGGCATACGCTGAAGATCGCGACGTCTTCCTTTGGCAGCAGCAATGCGAGCAGCAGCACATCCAGATCGGTGACGAACGAGGTTAGCACCACCACAAGCGTCATGGGCAATGCGGACAACCGCCACTCGCCGGTGGCAAACTCCATGCCTTCGTTGCCGAGCTTGCGGTTGGTTCGCTTGCGCAACACAACCGCCTGAATGCCGGACAGAATGGCAACGATGCCGACCAGACAAATCAAAATGAGTGCAAGCGAGGGTTCGGGCAGTAACCATGCCGCCGTGGCCGCGCAGATCAGAAGCAGCAGCGGTCTGAACAGCAGGTCCGGCAGATAGGACAGAAGGTGGTAACGAAACGTGTTGGCGAGCGCACCGTTCAGGCGCATGAAACCGATGAACGGCGCTGCTGCACACCCCAATGCGATCGGCAGGCGTGTCTCATCGGTCCAAAACGGAATGGGACTGGTAATCGCGATAATCGCAATGGCCCCGATTGCCAGTGAAACCGAACTTATATGCAGCCTGCTTGAAAATATGAAACCACGAGCCAGGTCGAGGCGATCCTCTGCCTGATAGGCCGAAATGAACCTTGCCGTAATGGATGGGAAGCCCAGCCCGCAGATAACCGAGAGAATGCCCGCCGTGGCCACGGCCAGCACATAATTCGCCAGTTGTTCGGCGCCCAGCCAGCGCGCCAAGAAGACTTGCAGGATCAGTCCGAGGCCCGCACCGGCCACCCGGGCAGCCATCACCACCGACGACAGCTTGAGGAGCTTCGATGGTAAGGGCAGTTTCATTTTCCTGCCGTGCTGCTGTCGAAGTGCCTGACGCTGCGGCGGATCGACCGCAACGCTGCCACCCCATCTGCGGCCAGCCTGCTGAGCGGGTTTGTCCAGTACTCATACTCGCCGCGCCATGTGACGATTTTGCCGGATTTTCCAACCAGCCCTTTCTTGAACTGCCGTAAGCCGTCGAACTGTGCTTCGCCTCCCAGATCATACCACTCAAAGCCTGCATCGCGTAGCCAGTTGATGATCCACCATTGCAGCGCATAGCCGGCCTTCATGGGCAGGGCGCGGTCATCGGACGCGCCGAACATGTAGCTTGCGGTCGTCCCGGCCAGCCCCACCACCGCGCCTGCCGTCGGCCGGCCATCGTGGCTTGCGATGACGATCTTTGGCTGCAACGGTTCGGGTAGGTGCTCCAGCAGATCAGGCAGACATCCGGCCGCGTTGGCGTCGTTGAACTGCTTGCGGTCGAGCATCTGGCCGTACAGGTTCGAGAACGCATCAAGGCCTTCGCTGGTAGGATACAGGGAAACGTCGATGCCATTGGCCAGCGATTTCTTCAGGTTATAGCGCCATTTTTGCGACAGACTGCGGCGCTGATCGTCTTCTGGCAGGGTAACGTTTACCAGATAGCGGTTCGGATCGATCATTGCGCGCCGGATTGTGAAACCATGCTCTGCGAGCACCTGCTCTGTCGTTTCTCCGTAAAGCGGATCGGGTGGTGGTAGAGCCATAACCAGAAGGCCACGGCGATCGGCGTATTCCTCCTTGATCGCCTGTAATATCGCTTCAAGTGCATCGCCGTTTACCGGTTCTGCCTTGCGCTGCCAAACAGGACCGAATTTCAGGTAGGCCATCCCGTAGCCGAGCACTGGAACCGTCAGCAGGACAAGTTGAGCTGCTGCAACGGCCTTGTCGCCTTGACGAACGATGATGTGGCTCAGCCGGTTTTCACCCCAGATATGGCTTGCCAGTGCTGGCAGCTGATTGTAGCTGGCGTCACGGAATTCCTGCATGAGGGCATTCCATGCCTGAGGGGTGCAGCTGTCTACTTCATGGCTGAAGTTGCCGGAGGTTACTTGACAGCGCTGCACGATGCCGGCCTCGCCTGCGTCTGGTGAGCGTTCGAGCCTGTGCCGTGTTTGTCTGTTGGGGCCGGTGCCGGTCATCAAGAACTCTCCCTGGCGCGCTCGGCCGCTTTCGGTGTGCAATGGGTGTCCATGACGCGGCGGGCAGGATCGAAGTGTGGGCGATGCAACAGCCGTCCCAGCAGCGGTAGCTGACGAAAGGCCAGAACCAAAGCCGGTAAAGGATCGCTCCATCGCCACGTCATGTGAAAATCCGCCTTCAATGCCGCTGCGACCAGATTCAGCGCCCAGCGGCCGCACGTTTTCACATCCGCACTGCGCTCTGCGGCCGCAGTTTTAAGGCCGCGGATATCGCCATATGTCCAGACGTAACGCATTGTTGCGTCATAGCCTTGCCAGGCGGGAAGTCCCGCAAAGCCCGCTCTGCCATGCGCCAGGTTGACCGCGAACGCGGTTAACGGCAGTCCGGCATTTTCCGGCACCGCGTGGCTGCCTGAAATGCGTGGATTGAGTTCCAGGAAGCAGCGCGTACCGCTGGCCGCATCGACAATGAACTGCGCCAGTCCGATCCCGTGGTAGCCGGTTGCGCGCACCAGCGCCTGTGTGTCCTCGACGAGTTCGGGTGAGGGAGGAACAGTCTGTCCATCCACCGCAAGCCCTGTCCCGTCGGCACGGTCGGTTCTGTTGATCCGGCTTTCGACCACGCCGGCAAGTTCGCCATCCTGCGCGGCGAAATACACATTGTGGCGTTGGCCGCTGGCATAGAGCTGTAGAAGCAGCTCATCATGTCCAGCGGGCCAGCTGGGCAGCGCGCAGATTAGGTGCTCGCAAGATCGTATGATCAGAGCCTTCCGGCCAGCGATCCGTGCTGTTGTTCCAAATGGCCGGATCGTGAGCGGATACCCGATACGGCCTGCAGCAGCGATCAGGTCCGCGTGATTTCGCACCAGTGCATTGGCATGGCACGGCACTGCGAGCGACCCGGCCAATTGCAGAGCCTGCATTTTGTCATTGAACAGCTCGATGATCTCAGCGCTTGGCGAGGCCAGGGCCGCAGTTTCGGGTATCTGGTGTTCACATCGGGCCAGGAGAACGGCGAATTCTTCGGTTACCGGAATGACGGTGCGTATGTCTTCACGATCACCGAGAAAGCCAATCAGGTCCTGGCATAATTGCGCTGGATTTTGTTTTACATCGCGATGCGTCCACATTTCTTGGACATGCCGGGAATACTCCGTGGCGCCTTCGCCTCCGCCCGATCCGACGATGACCTTGTGCCCCAACGCCGACAGCCTGCGCGCGATCTCCAGTGCCGGGCGGTAGTTGCCCAGCAACAGAACGCTGTGCGGCGGCACGGTCTGCGGCCCACCGCCGGCGGTTTCAGGTGAATAACCCTGCGTTTGGCGCGCATTTCTGCGCGGATTTCGTGAGCGCAAGTTCATGAACTAGCCCAGGGTGCATCGCGAATTACAGTCAGCACGGCAAGCAAACATGGTGCCAACACGAATAAGACGTAGGGTCAGGGCCCTAGGGTCGAGACCCTATTCGCAAACTCTTGAAAAAGCGTCAAAATGGCGAAAAAAGCCTGAATTCGGCCACAAATACCGGAAAGTTCAGACGTGATGGTCTTCGTCAATCTTGGCGGCGGCAATCACTGCCTGTGTCCGGCTTTCTACGTTGAGTTTCTGCAAAATGGCGGAAACGTGGGCCTTTACCGTCGCCTCTGATACTGACAATTCATAGGCGATCTGCTTGTTGAGGAGGCCTTCACGCAGCATCATCAGCACCCGGACCTGCTGTGGCGTTAGCGTGGCGATGCGTTGCGCCAGGTGATCTGCCTCCGATTCGCTCGATGCGTTGATGTCGATACCGTCCGGAATCCAGACATTTCCGTCCAGTACCGACCTGAGCGCCGTCTGCATGTCCTGAATTGGCGTGGACTTCGGAATGAAGCCGGACGCGCCCAGGTCGATCGCGCGTCTGATGACCGCGGCTTCTTCGCGCGCAGAAACCACCGCGACCGGAATGCCGGGAAATTGCGCGCGTATGAAAACGAGCCCTGAAAACCCCTGGACGCCAGGCATCATGAGATCGAGCAATAGCAGGTCAACATCGCCGGTATCTTCGATTTTGGCAGTTACATCGTTTAACGATCCGGCTTCCGTGATGTCCGGCATTTGGAATGTGTCTTGCAGCGTCTGCCTCAAGGCATCCCGGAACAGCGGATGATCATCCGCGATGACGAAATGATACCCGGCCATTGAAGTCTTCCCCTGATCCCCTCATGAACTGACAAGGTGGCGCTTGTTCGCGCTCTTTTAACCTCCAAGTATCATGTCCCGTCTCTTCCCATTGTCTACACTATAACCGCTTGCGGCTTCCGCCAAGCCCGTTGGTTGGTGGTGTTAAGTAATATTCGGCTCAGGCTCCGTGCTATGCTTGACGGCTGCATGGCCGGCGTGTCAGTCCATTTGTCACCGATCTACTGTGTATCTGGAACGAGCGATCCAGCTTATGAATATCTATCGGCCGCCTTACCCCGCAATCGATCCCTACAGGACCGGTGTTTTGAAGGTCAGCGACCTGCACGACATCTACTTTGAAGAGTGTGGCAATCCCGATGGTGTTCCGGCCCTTATGGTTCATGGTGGCCCGGGTGGCGGCGCGAACGCGTTCATGCGCCGGCTGCACGATCCCGCGTATTACCGGATCATCTTGTTTGATCAGCGTGGATGCGGGCGTTCGAGCCCGCACGCGGAGTTGCGCGACAACACAACCTGGCACCTTGTTGACGATATGGAAGCCCTGCGAAAGCACCTTCATGTCGAACGCTGGCAATTGCTCGGGGGCTCTTGGGGCTCCACGCTGTCGCTTGCCTATGCTGAACGTCATCCCGAGCGGGTGAGCCAGATCATACTGCGTGGCGTGTTCACCATGCGCCGTGCCGAGATCGACTGGTTTTACCAGTCCGGCTGCAACTGGATTTTCCCCGATTCATGGGAGAAATTCGTGGAACCGATTCCGGTTGATGAACGCGGCGATATTATTGCCGCCTATCACCGCAGGCTCACCGGCCCTGACGAAGAGGTGGCGATCACCTGCGCCAAGGCCTGGAGCCAGTGGGAAGGCTCCGCCATTTCCCTGATTCCCGACGGCAATCGTGTCGCCCGTTTTGCCAATACAAGGTTTGCGACTGCCTTCGCACGGATTGAATGCCACTATTTTGTCAATGGCGGTTTCTTGGAAAGCGATGACCAGCTGTTGCGCGAGGCGGTTAAACTGAACGGGATTCCAGGTCGTGCGGTTCATGGCCGCTATGATGTCGTGACGCCGCTTGCCAACGCCTGGGACCTGGTGGCGCGTTGGCCCGATTGCGAACTCAAGATCGTCGCCGATGCGGGTCACACCATGACGGAACCCGGCATCGTGCATGAGCTTGTTGATGCCACCGACGGCTTTCGCTGACTATGCACTTTGTGCATGCCTGCCATGTTGAATTGCCAATTGCGGCATCGTCTCTCCAGGCGCATATGCGGATCATATTGCAATGCAACAAATCTCGTGCGGAGTAACGCCATGCTGTTCTTCAATGCGCTCAAGGATTTCGCCGACGGCCTGGTTCGTGGCTTCAGTCTGTTCCTGACGGAGCGGCCTCACTCCACCAACAGGCCGATCATTCGGCACTGAAGCAGGCTGAAAGCCTTAGGGTCCTGACCCTAAACGTCCATTGCTGAGATGCCCGGCGCTTTTGCCGCCGGGCGCTCGCCGCGTGTCCCTCGCGGCGCGGATCTATTGTTAAGAGCCGCATTTTCGTCACTCTTCGGCCCATCTCACGCCGATGTCTGCGGTCAGGGTTGCTGGGAGACGAGAGGGGAAAATCGAATCAACTTCATTCACAGTCATTTTCGGCTGCTTTCCCCGTTTGGAATCAGCCCTTGTCCGGGCTGATGCGTCGGCCGCGCGGCTCCTGTCGCCGTCCCGAGCTAGCGCGTGCCTGGCCCGTCCGCCTTGTTGGCGGGCGGGCCTCTTTTTCAATCGGTCCGCACGGTCATCGTGAATAGTGATCGATCCTACTGCGCCTGGTCGAGGCGGCGATTGATTTCGGCAATGAAAGCAGCAAACCGCACGGACCAGCGTTGCAGAGCTGCCATCTGCGGCGCGTGCTGCCAGGCTTCGTCGCCGTCGGGCTGCCTGCCGGTGGGAGGGGCTGGATATTTCAGTTGATTTTCCACTTTACGCCAACGTTTCACGAGTTCATCGTGACTGTCCTGAAGCGCCTTCAATTGCCGTGTGAGGCGCCAGATCGCCTGTGTGCCTGGCCCGCACTGCCAGCCGGCACCGACCTGGCGGCAAAGCGTCAGCTCGCCGGTTTGCCTGTCGAAGCGTAGATATCCGTCCTCGATTTTGCGCAGTTCGTAACGGTCAAGGTCCCGGCCGGCGGAAGGTGTTGCTGCAAGGGTGACAAATGTCAGCCCGGCGCCCAGATACGCGATGGTACTGGCCGCACACAGGTTCGAGGCGACAGCACGCACGTTCGAGAGCGGCGTGTATGGCCGCCTGACGGGTCGGGGGCGGTGCATCGTGACATTTTACCTGGAATTTTCGTTTCGTACATTGTCCGTTACACGGACTTATCAAGGTTGCGTGCCGACCGCTCCCGGCCTAGTGTTAGTGACAGGTTGTTCGCAACCAGGCGGTGCGGTACGGCATGGCTGGTGCAGAACCGAAAAAAACAATTGATACATTTCCTGAGGGGAGAAGAATGATGAAGTTTTTCAAAGTGTTGACAGCGGTCCTGTTGGCGCTGTCGGTGTCGGCCGGAGCGGCCATGTCGGGAGAATGGAAAAAAGTCCGTATCGGTACGGAAGGCGCCTATAAGCCCTTCAATTATTACGATGCGGCCAACAATTTGATCGGGTTTGACGTCGAGATCGCCAAGGCGCTTTGCGAAAAGATGAAGGTTGAGTGCACCTTCGTCGCACAGGACTGGGACGGTATCATCCCGGCGCTTCTGGCCAAGAAGTACGACGCGATCATCGCCTCCATGTCGATCACCGAAGAACGCAAGAAAAAGGTCGACTTCAGCGACAAGTATTACAATACGCCTGCACGTTTCGTGACACAGAAGGGCTCAGGTATCTCCGATACCAGCCCTGCTGGATTGAAGGGCAAGACGCTTGGTGCGCAGTCTTCAACCACCCATTCCAGCTACCTGGAAGACAATTACAAGGATGCCAACATCAAGCTCTATAAGACGCAGGACGAGGCCAATGCCGACCTGGCAGCCGGACGCCTGGACGCCATGCTGGTGGATTCCGTGGTCATTCTCGACTGGCTGTCGACGGATGAAGGCAGCTGTTGCAAGGCTGTTGGCGATCCCTACACCGACCGCAAGTGGTTTGGAGATGGCGCCGGAATCGCCCTTCGCAAGGAAGATGGCGATCTGAAGGACATGTTCAACAAGGCGATCGCTGAAATCATCGCCGATGGGACCTACGAGAAGATCAACAAGAAGTACTTCCCGTTCTCGATCTACTGACCTTGCGCGAGAAACTCTGCTGCGGCGGCCTTGCAAGAAGGGCCGCCGTAGTCCGGCCGGGAGGGGATCCGGCCGAGGGGAGGCACCATGGGTGAATGGCTGGTACTGCTGTCCTACGGCGACCAGGGATGGATGGACGAGATCCTTGACGGTGCACGCGTCACCGTATTGCTCGCCCTGGCAACACTTCCATTTGGCTTGGCTTTTGGGCTCGTATTGGCGGTCGCGAAGAATTCCGGCGAACGGTCGCTTGAAATTGCCGCCAATGTTTACACGACGATATTCCGTGGGTTGCCCGAACTGCTGACGCTCTTCATCGTCTACTATGGCGGTCAGGTAGCGTTGCAGAAGTTGATCAACCTGTTCTCCGACACTTATGTTGAAGTGAATGCCTTTGTGGCTGGCATGGTCGCGCTTGGCGCCGTCTTTTCGGCGTTTTCCAGTGAAGTCTTTTTGAGTGCGTTCAGGGGTATCCCGCCGGGGCAGGGCGAAGCGGCTCTTGCTTTGGGCCTTACGCGCTTTCAGGCCTTCCGCCTGGTGATTCTGCCGCAACTGATCCGCTTGTCGCTGGGCGGTTTGTCCAATCTCTGGCTGGTTCTATTGAAGGAGACCGCACTGGTCTCGGTGATTGCGCTGGATGACATGTTGCGCAAGACGCAGATCGCCGTCGGCGCCACCAAGCAGCCATTGCTGTTCTTCTCCGTTTGTTGTGCGATCTACATCGTCATGGCGTTGATCTCTTCGCGCTGTCTGGATGGGTTGGACCGCCATGTCAACCGGGGTCAGGAGGAGCGAGGCTGATGGCTGTCGGCGAAGTCACATTACCTTCCGAGGTGCCACCACAGCCCCGTGCGAAGTTGTGGACCCGTGCCCGCATCACCGGGTTTGCGCTGTGCGGGTTCTGGATTCTTGCCGGCGGTTCTCTTGCCTATTCATTGATCGCCGGATTGGACGTCGAGACATTTGAGCGATATGGCCCACGGCTGCTGAACGGCTTGTGGCTGACCGTTCAGCTTGTGGTGGTTTCCGTCGGATTGGGCAGCTTGCTTGCCTTGCCGATCGCCCTGGCGCGCCTGAGCGGTTCCGCCATCATCCGCGGCATGTCTTTCGCGTACGTCTATTTCTTCCGCGGCACCCCGCTGCTCGCCCAGGTCTTCCTGCTCTACTATGGGGCCGGTCAGAAGGAAGTCAGGTTGTTGTTGCAGGACTGGCACTTGTGGTGGTTTTTCCGTGAAGCCATGAACTGCGTGCTGCTGGCCTTCACGTTGAATACTGCGGCGTATCAGGCCGAGATCCTGCGTGTCGCGATCCGCTCCGTCCCTCGCGGTCAGACAGAGGCCGCCATGTCGCTGGGGCTGCCGGGCTGGATAACCTTCTTGAAGGTGATTTTGCCACAAGCGCTCATCACCTCATTGCGTCCGCTCGGGAACGAGGTGATCTTGATGATCAAGGGGTCAGCCATCGCCTCTGTCGTGACGATCTACGATCTCATGGGCGAGGCCCGGCTCGCATATTCCCGCACCTTCAATATGGATGTCTATCTGTGGGCGGCGATCCTTTATCTGGTCATTGTCGAAACCCTTCGCGTGGTCTGGGAAAAGCTCGAACGTCGTTTGACCAGGCACTTGCGGCAGATTCAGGACGAGTAGCGTTCAAATTGACCCGTGGCGAGGAGGGCGGAACGCCCGACAGGGACGAGACAAACGTCATCCCGGACAGCGGGCGCTGAAAGAGGCGTGGAGGGCCGCAGGCCCGACAGGGAGCCGAACAGAAGGCGCGAAGCGTGATCCGGGAACCGGATGTGTGTCAGCGGTTTGGTGCGACCGTCCAACTGGATGCCGGAAAACAAACAAGAGGCGAGGAGGCTCCGCAGGAGCCGACCGGGAAGTCAACAAAGAGGCGAGGAGG
>JANQIR010000254.1 GCA_028282065.1 Aestuariivirgaceae bacterium | reverse complement strand
TCACTGGCGCAGGCGTTCTCGGCGACGAAGACGCCAGGACCAATCGTGGCTGCACCTTCATTGCCATCCGCCCAGCAGCTCTTATCGATCAGCAGGCGTTCGATTCATCTGTCTCCAGACTTGCCCAACGGTTGCGCGAAAGTCGACCTGCGGCAGGAGTGGAGGCGGTCGTACTGCCCGGCGATCGCAGCCGGGCAAAACGTCACGAGTGCCTGCAAAGTGGCGCGATCGCGGTTGAACGACTTGTTTTGGACGATCTGCGCGAGCTGGCCGCCGGCTGAAGCCATTCAGGGTTTGTATTGCGCGAAGGATTTACGGTTGCGCGACGCGATATGCTCACCCGCCCTCACAGGGTCATACAGCGGTGCCACACCGGCCGGCAGCTCAAGATCGCGCGGATCGACCACCGCATCCGTATTGGGATCGAAGAACACCGGGATCGAATAGCGCTCGTGGCCCGACCGGTTAATCACCCTGTGGACCGTGGAAACGAACCGGTCATTGGTCCAGCGCTGCAGCAGGTCGCCAATATTGCAGACCAGCGTCCCGGGAACCGGCGGGGCGGCAATCCATTCCCCTGCCCTGTTGCGCACCTGAAGGCCGCCACTTGAGTCCTGCAAAAGGAAGGTTAAAACGCCAAAATCACTGTGTGGAGCTACACCGAAGCGCTGTTCCGATTCATGGCAGGCATCCGACGGCGGATAGTAGACGAGTTGCCCTCTTGCCAGTGGCGTTTTATAGCGCGTCTCGAAGAAATCGGGCTCACTACCGAAACCAACAGCAATTGCCTTCAAAACCTCTCGTGCAACACCGCACACCGCATCGTAGTAAGGCGTGATATTGCACCTGAGTTCGGGACAGACCTCATCCGGCCACTTGTTGACGGACATCAATGGCTTGCCTGCAACGATGTCGGGATGATCCGGTTCAAGCTCATACCCCCAGAAGAAAACCTCTTTGAGGTCATGGGTCGCAGCCCCTTGCATGGTCGACAGGCCTTCGGCCATCCAGCCGCGCTGGGTCGTATCGATCGCGATCGTCGATTTCTCCTCACTTGGCAACGAGAAAAAGCCTCGCGCAGCAGCAAAGGCACGCTCTGCGAGCGCCTTGTCAATGCCGTGATTGGCCAGGTAGAAGAACCCGACACGCATCGCTGCATCATGTATCGCCTGTGCGGTGCCGGCGTAGTCCTGCCGTGCAATGAGCGGTCCGGCATCAATGACCGGAATCTCGGCAAACGGCACATCGCGTACGGCTGCGAAATCAGACATGTCGTCAGGCATTTTCGCCTTTCGCCGATCTCAACCAGGCATCAAGCGGATCCTTCGACCTCTTCTGCACCTTCTGAGCCGCGGCAACCTGTTCATCACTTGGCCCGCCTTTCTCCAACGCCCGGAAACAGGTCAGAACCGCCTTGACCGGATTGCCGTGCCGTTTTGCCGCCAATGCGATGGCCTCGCCGTGCCGGGCACTGCAATGGGCGCATGGCCAGCCGAGAAGTCCCATGACTGCCAGTGCCTGCCCGTCCGGATAGCGCTCCAGAAGCTCTTCGATATGGGTCGAACCACGTATCTGCAGGCCTGCCATGATGGTCACCCTCCTCCCTCGCGTCCTCTCCCTCGCGTCCTGGGCTACTCCGCCGCCAGTGAAGGTGGCCGCGCCTGTGGCATGCGGATTACGTCCTGCGGCATCTGATAGCGTGCAAATGGTAGCACAACGACCTTGGCATTGGGACCGTGCCGCGCCAAGGACTCATCGAACGCCTCCTGCAGGGACGTCCCGGCCGGGATTCCAATATCCTGCGCCATGGCAAGGTTTTCCTCCAGCGTTATCACCTTGAGGTTCTTGCGTGACATAACCTCGTAGATCGGCGCCCAGATGCACCCCGCCCACATCTCCACCTGACGATTGTGAATATCCCGCATCAGTCGCTCTATATTTGCAGGCGACGGCGGCATGTAGGGCTTCATCAGGTCAAATAGCGCAAAGCCCGGGAAGTTGCCGAGGTGTGTGTTCACGCCAGGACTGGGCGAACAGTAAATCATGTCGCCGCCATCCTTGAGCACGAGATCTGCCGACATACATCCCCATCCCGTATGGAAGAACAGATGATCGGTCGGCGCGAACACACCGCAGATTGCTATATCTGCCGGGCCGCCCATCGGCCTTCTATAGGAATAGATCGAATTGAATACCCGCACCGCATCGCGATGCGCGTCCGGATGCGCACCGAAGTTCAGATGGCAGACCGAGCCCCTGGTATCCAGGACCGAGTTCAGCGTGCAGGTCAGCTCGCACATGGTCGCGACTTCATCGATGTCGGAGCGCATCGGACCGGCCATCGCACCGTAATGCGTCTGCGGCGACAGGACGAACGCGCCATGGTTGGATTCAATCGTCTCATCCGACACCACGCCCGGCAGGATCAGCTTGCCGCCACCGCCATAGCCCCAATGGTTCGATTGCGCCTGCCCAAGCGAAATCTTCACATCGCTGCGCGCAACCTCATTGTGCAGCCAAACCGGCGTTCCACGTGAAGACACACCAATATAGGTATAGTTGTTCGGGTTGCGCGGATCGTCATTCTGGAAGAACGGGATGTTCATACGCAGCATGCGATCAAGGTTTTCCCGCCCGATCTTCATCTCCGTGTCGCTCTCCGACATCGGGAAAACCTTGCCGTTGGCGCAGATCACACGGGCATCGCGAATGCCATGCTGGTCAATTGCATCGAAAATAGCCGGCAGCAACTTGGACGCGGGCGTTGGCCGGAACTGGTTGTCTATGATGATCGCCAGGGACTTGTCAGGCCCAATGAGTTGAGAAAATCTCGGGCCGGACTGTGGCCTTTCAAGCGCCAGGGCGGCAGCGGCGGTGACATCCTTTACCGCCGGCGGCTCGTTCGGCTTGATATGCGCCCAAAGATTGCGTTGTGGGATCTCCACAGAGATCACGTCCCTGTAGACCATGGAAGGATCGTCGCAAGATCCGATAGTCAAAGGATCAAGCGATTCATACGGAATATCGATCTTGACCTTATAGCTCACCGCAACCTCCCGTCCCCGCGGCCCGAAATCTCAATTCTATGGCGACCGCCCCGAAAACCCGTGTCCTGAAATCTGATTATTGAACACAAGGGCACCGGCCCGCCCCGCCATGAGCTTGCACACCGGCGCGGCTAGCCCATAGAGTCTGTTCCTATCAGAAAAGGTTCACGCAAAACCGGACAAGCCACCCACAAGGCCAGGCTCTGCCCGGCAGAGTGAGGAGAGTGCCGGAATGGCTTTGGAAATCAAGGTTCTGGACTACGGCGATATCGAGCTTGAATCGAGCTTTCTGGTTTTGGGCCGGAACTGCGGATCAACCGCACGCGTACCGACATTCGGATATCTCATTTTGGGAGATGACCCCGTCCTGGTCGACACCGGATACCGGAGCCCTGAAATCATGGCCAGCCTCGGCATGCGGGGCTTGCAGTATCATGAGCAGCTGATCGAAAACCAGCTCGCCAAACACGGCCTGAAGCTTCGCGATATCCGGTACATCCTGCACACGCACCTGCACATTGACCACGCAGGTAAGGACGACCTGTTTCCCATGTCGACAACCGTCGTGGTAAACCGCCGCGAGCTCGAATACTCCGTATCCGGACTAATGCATCCACAATATCCCGCACCGGACATCAAGCACCTGATCGACCGGCTCCACACACAAAATGCCTTGCGGTTCCTGGATCTTGAAATCTCCGGCGGGGAAGAAATCGTTCCCGGCGTGATCTGCGAGGCGGCAGGCGGCCATACCGAAGGCTCGATGAACATTATTGTCGAAACCGCAGAAGGCATCGCCAATATTTGCGGAGATATCATCTATGACATCAACGACCAGTTGATCGAGCCGTTTCATCAGACCCAGGAACTGGAGCCGGCCGTGACCGGCAATCACGGCACCACCAAACGCCAGGAAAAATCCGCCATCAAGCGCGCCCTGAACCGTGGCAGATTCATTTGTCCGATCCATGACCGGCCGGCCGTCGTCGAGCGCGGCCAGGTCATTGGAAGACTGCATGATCAGGTCCCCGGCCCCATCACCAAGTCCTATCCGAAACGCAAGTGGTTCCCGGCATAAAAGGATGAACGAAAGGCAGGTCGCACAATGGCGCTCTACGCACGGGCCTCGGGCTTTTGGGATCTCGTCGACGCCTCGGCTGAACTGAAGACGCTCGGCGCCGGTTTCACCTTTACGGAAGGGCCGATCTGGCACCCGGCCGAACATTTCCTGTTGTTCTCGGATATGCCCGGCGACGTTCGCCGGCGCTGGGATGCGCAAGCAGGTGTTCAGGAGGTCAAACGGCCGTCCAACAAGTGCAACGGCATGACCTATGATATCGATCTGAACCTGATCGTGTGCGAGCACTCGACATCGTCGCTGATCCGCGAACGGCCTGACGGCACCCGTGAGGTGCTCGCCTCCCACTTCGAAGGCCAAGAACTCAACAGTCCGAACGACACATGTGTCCGCTCCGATGGCTCGATCTACTTTACCGACCCATGGTACGGCCGCATGCCGGGCTTTGGAGTGGAACGGCCCCGCCAGCTCGGATGGCAAGGCGTGTTCCGGGTACGGCCCGGTGGCGGCGACCCGCAGCTTGTTGTCGGGCAAAGCGATTTCGAAATGCCCAACGGCCTGTGCTTCTCGCCGGATGAAAGCCTGCTCTACATCAACGATACAGAGCGCGCCTCCATCAAGGTCTACGATGTAGCAGCCGACGGGTCCCTGTCCGGTGGCCGGATATTCGCGCAGGGCCTGAAATCGGAAACCGAAGCGGGTGTTCCCGATGGTATGAAATGCGACGAGCGCGGCAATATCTGGGTTACGGCACCGGGAGGCGTCTGGGTGTTCGATCCCGCGGGCATACACCTGGGAACGGTCAAGGTACCGGAACTTGTCGCCAATCTGAGTTGGGGCGGGCCGGACTGGCGCACGCTGTTTCTGGCATCATCCACATCGGTTTACACCTTGCAGACCCGCGTGGGGCCGCGACGGGAGCCCTACATGATGGGGCACGGTGGCGCCGGTGCAAGTCAGCCTGCACCGTCCGATTCTTTGCAGACCGCATCAGACCTCTATCTGGAGCCGGATCGCTGCGTGATGATCATCCAGGACATGCAAAACGATGTCATCATGGACGGTGGTGCCTTTGCCTCCTCCGGCGCACCGGACCATGCCAGGCAGCAAAATGTCATTGAGAACTCAAAACGGCTTGCCGCCACCTGCCGGGCAAAAGGCGTTCCCATCATCCATGTCTGGTTCATCGTTGAGCCCGGCGCGCCGGGCATAACGCTCAATGCACCGCTGTTCACTGGACTGAAGGAGGCAAACGGCCTCGTACGAGGCTCCTGGGGCGCCGCTCCGGTCCCAGGCCTGGAACCGCAACCGGGCGATTACATCGTCGAAAAAATGCGCATGAGCGCCTGGGAAGGCACCCGGCTTGAGACCATCCTCAAGGGCGAAGGCCGCGATACCATCATAAATACGGGCGCATGGACGAACATGTCGGTCGAACATACTGCCCGCACCGGCGCAGACAAAGGCTATGTCATCATCATGCCGGAGGACTGCTGTTCGACCATGAGCGCAGAATGGCACAACGCCTCGGTCAATTACGCCTGCCAGAATGTCGCCACGGTGACAACATCCGACGAAGTGATTCGGGCGCTCTAGTTGATCTCAGCCGTCACCCGAACGACCTCGACCGCATAGCGCCAGTTTCGCGGTTCCGGCTGGCTATCGAACGTCACTTGCTCCGAAATGGTCTTGCTGTCGCCGGGGACGATCTTGAGGCCATAGATCGCAAGGCTGCGGTCTCCGATCGTAATGCACGAACCGGTCAACTCGCGAACAGTCGCCTCGCTGGCCGGCGTTGAGAAGAAGTCGGGGCAGGAAAACAGGCGCACCCGGAAGGTCACGTCATTGACGGGAAAGTCCGGCGAAACATTCTTCAAACTGCCGACCAGGGTCCAGGAAAACAAGTCCGGGGCATCCTTGCTCGTGCCGTCATTGGCCCAGACTTTGCGGGTGCCGGGCTTCAGCTCTGGTGCAATGAATGCCACGTCCGAAGGCTTTAGAACCTTCAGAGCCGTCTCCCGCTTCTCCCTGGCAGGGTTCTCCGCAGGCGGCGTGGTAGGAGTGCGCGCTTCCCTGCGTTCCGGCTGATCGAGCACATAGAAGAACACGATACTGGCCAGCCCGAACACACTGACCAGCCCGACAGCGGCATAGCGTGTCGTTTTGTTTTCGGTCACCAGCCACACCAGAACCACGACCAGCAACAGTACGAAAATCCAACCCATGATCCGTCCATATCAACGCAAAAGCTATTATGACTTTCTACGCCACACGCACCGGTCTTGACCACCGGCATTGTGCAGATGGTTACACCTGCCGCCCCGTATACCTCTCAAACATACATATAGTGATTGGGGCTGACATGCCCTACACATGCTGGTGTTGATGCACCTGCAGAACGCCGTCAGAATTCCGCCTTGGCGGCATCCATATGGCAACATTGCGGCAATCCGCCGCCAAAGCGATATTGCACGGGTACGGCACGTGTGTTAGATCGTGGCGCGGTTTCACGGGGGGCGGAATAGCGCATGGCTATGCTCGCCTGAAATCGCCAATAAATACAATCGGTTGACGTCTCCACACCGAACCGCATCACGTGGTTTGACAAACAGCACGAAAGAGATACCCCAGCGTGACAGCTCAAGCTCAGACAGTTTCGGGAATGCCGGGCCGTTATGCGACGGCATTGTTTGAACTGGCTCAGGATCAAAATGCCATCGATGAGGTGAACGGTGATCTGTCCCGGTTTTCCGCGCTTATTGATGGATCTGAAGACCTAGTCCGGCTGGTCCGTTCGCCGGTATTCTCCGCTCAGGATCAAATTGCAGCCTTGGGTGCCATCCTGCAGCGTGCGGGAATTGCCGGCCTTGCCGGGAATTTCATCAAACTCACCGCACAGAATCGCAGGCTGTTTGCGATCGCGGATATGATTGCCGGGTACCGTGCGCTTGTCGCAGATGCCAAAGGCGAAGTAACCGCTGAAGTGACATCGGCAGAAAAGCTGTCTGCCAAGCAGGTCAAGGACCTGAAATCTGCACTGAAGGCCTCTGTAGGTCGCGATGTGCAGCTTGAAACCAGAATCGATCCAGACATTCTCGGCGGCCTTATTGTCAAGGTTGGCTCACGAATGGTGGACAACTCGCTTAGAACAAAACTGCAGACCCTGAAGAATGCGATGAAAGGGGCGTGAGCCGATGGATATCCGTGCCGCCGAAATTTCCTCAATCCTGAAATCCCAGATCAAGGACTTTGGCAAAGAAGCCCAGGTCTCCGAGATCGGTCAGGTCCTGTCCGTGGGTGACGGTATCGCCCGCGTTTACGGCCTTGACAAGGTTCAGGCAGGTGAAATGGTCGAATTCCCCGGTGGGATCCGGGGCATGGCGCTCAACCTGGAAGTCGACAATGTCGGCGTGGTGATTTTCGGCGACGACCGAAACATCAAGGAAGGCGATACGGTCAAACGGACCGGCGCCATCGTGGAAGTTCCCGTCGGCAAGGAACTGCTGGGCCGCGTGGTCGACCCGCTGGGCAATCCGATCGACGGCAAAGGCCCGATCAAGG
>JANQIR010000237.1 GCA_028282065.1 Aestuariivirgaceae bacterium | reverse complement strand
TACCTTCACTACACCCACAGGGAATGTCTCAGCCAGGTTCTCAGGGATGTTGAACTCATACTCTGGAACTAAGAACCGAGGCTCGTTGCCAAAAAACGGCTTTGGGTGGTTGCCTGATGCAGGGCGATTGCTGCAGCAATGAGATTGGCATAACCGTCTGCTGTCGCGTTGTTCCGGGTCTTTCCGTCGCGGTAGGAATGACTCAGTCCGCTGTCCCGGTTCCACAGGAGTTTGAGAACAGCATCGAAGGCCTGCTCGGCATGGCCGGTCCAGTCGGAACGGCCCAGTTTCAGTCCGGCTTCAGCCATTGCCTCGATCATCAAACCGTTCCAGTCGGCAAGTACCTTGTCATCCCAACCTGGCGGGATTCGTGATTTGCGGTGTTCAAACAGAACCGCGCGCGCATTGGCCAGTTGGCCTTCGGTTATCACATCGAACATGCCCTGGTTTTGAAGCCGGTTGGGGATATTGGTACCTTCCCAGTTTCCGGCTTTCGTGATGTCGTAAACCGATTTGAACTGTGTGGCGGAGTCTTCGGAAAGAAGCGCATCTACGCTGGATTCGTCCCAAACATAGAACTTGCCCTCCTGACCTTCGGAATCGGCATCAAAACTGGAGGCAAAAGCGCCCTCGTCCGTGCGCATTTCCCGGATTGTCCAATCAATGGTTTCTTCGATTCGTGTCCGGAACAATATGTCTCCGGTTCGTGCGTGGATTTTTGCCAACAGGCTGATAAACTGGGCATTGTCGTAGAGCATTTTCTCAAAATGCGGTACCAGCCAGAGATCGTCGACGGCGTATCTTGCCATGCCTCCGCCGAGGTGATCGTAAATTCCGCCCTGACATATATTGCGCATTGTGGTTTCAACTGCGGCGCGATAGCTGGAATTGCCGGTTCGGCAGTACAAGCGCCACAAAAACTCGTACATTGAACCTTGCGGGAACTTTGGTGCGCCGCGTAGGCCGCCATTGTGCATGTCGGTTGCCCCCACGACAATTTCAGCGGCTTCGTGCAAGTGATCACGCGTCAGATCGGTTCCCGATGGTGGTGCCGGCGGGCGTGACAGAGCTTCGCGAAGAGCCTGCTGATTGGCGGTGACCTTTTGACGTTCGTGGCACCAGATGCGCGAAATCTCATTGAGAACATGAACGAATCCCGGCCGGCCATACTTTGGATCCTTGGGAAAGTAGGTTCCGCCCCAAAAGGGTGTTCCGTCAGGCGCCAAAAACATGTTTAAGGGCCATCCTCCGTGCTCACCCAGAGAGTGAATGGCATCCATATAGATCTTATCGACATCGGGCCGTTCTTCGCGATCGACCTTGATATTGATGAAATCGCGGTTCATGACTTCAGCAACGCCGTCATCTTCAAAACTTTCATGTGCCATGACATGGCACCAGTGACAGGCGGCATAACCGATGGACAGCAAAATCGGCTTATCCTGTTCTTTGGCCTGCTGAAAAGCCTGATCTCCCCAGGGAAACCAGTGGACGGGGTTGTCCTTGTGCTGCAACAAGTAGGGGCTGGTTTCACCGGAGAGCAGGTTTTTTGTCATGGAAGCAGGTCTTTCACACGGCAGTTGATCGATCAGTGGTATATGGCATGAACAGGTCGGATTTCCAGCTTGCGGCTAAGATTATCAGTCCATTCGGCACGTGGCGCAGTTCGTAACAATTGGCAGAGAATCGATTCGTGTCCAGTTATGACTGGCATTGATCACCCATAAAGGGACCGTTCTTCTTGAGTATGCAGCATGATACGATTTTCGCCCTGTCTTCCGGTGCTGGAATGGCGGCGGTTGCGGTGATCCGGATCAGCGGTCCATGTGCGTCGCAGGCAGTTCGGACACTTTGCGGCGACGTGCCCGCGCCGCGCCGTGCTAGCGTGCGCTTTGTCAAGGATCCGGCCAATGGTGATGTCATCGATGAAGCTGTGATCTTGTGGATGCCGGGCCCGTCAACATTTACCGGTGAGGATGCGGCGGAGTTCCAAGTTCACGGAGGGGCGGCGATCGTTGCAGCGGTATTACGGCTCCTGGGTGAAACGGAGGGCCTTCGCATCGCCGAGCCGGGTGAGTTTACCCGCCGGGCGTTGTTGAACGGCCGCATGGACCCCGTGGCGGTGGAGGGGCTGGCCGATCTTCTGGCGGCGCGTACAGAACAGCAAAGACGGCAGGCGTGGTTTCATAAGGAAGGCAAAGCGGCCCGGCAATATGATGCGTGGCGGGCGAGCCTGGTCCGGGTGCTGGCACATCTTGAAGCGGCGATTGATTTTGTCGATGAAGAGGGTGTTGAGGCAGACGCACTGGAGAATGTTGCTCCGGCCCTCACCGACCTGATCACCACAATTGAACGCGAACTCGATGACGCCCGCCGTGGCCAGCAGCTGCGGGACGGTGTGCATGTCGTGCTGGCAGGACCGCCGAATGCCGGCAAGTCGAGCCTTCTCAATGTCATAGCCCGGCGGGAAGCGGCCATCGTTTCGCCGGTGCCCGGAACGACCCGGGATGTGATCGAGGTGTTTCTCGATCTGAAGGGAATTCCAGTGATTCTCTCCGATACAGCCGGATTGCGGGACGACGGTGGGGATGAGATCGAAGAATTGGGAATGTCGCGGGCCCGGGAGGCGGTCAGGCGGGCAGGGGTTGTGATCTGGATGATGCCGCCTGATGTTTCCGCCCAGGTGCCTGAACCGGACTTCGATTCGGAAGCGATACGAGTTCTCAGCAAGGCTGACTTGATTCCTGAAGGCTGGAATTTGTCCTGTCGGACGGATCTGGCCGTTTCTGCGCAGACGGGCGAGGGTGTTGAGGCTCTGATTGACATTCTGGGTGGTAAGCTGGCGCAGATATACTCAACGCATGAACCGGCGCTGGTGACCCGGGAGCGGCACCGTGTTGCGCTTCAATCCTGCCTGGACCATCTGCGGCAGGCCTTGGCGGAGAAAGATGCGCCTTTGGAACTCGTTGCGGAGCGAGTTCGGCTGGCGGCACGGGACCTGGCGCGGGTTACCGGTAGGATTGATGTGGAAGAGTTGCTGGATGTTATTTTTCGGGATTTCTGTATCGGTAAATAGGGCATCGTGATTGCATCGGATAAATGTTTCACGTGAATCCAGCAGGTTATGACCAAGCTCTTCGTGTTTCACGTGAATCAGCAATGGCGCCCTGTCGTACAGTTCATGTTTCACGTGAATCACGACTTCGCGCAGATTGAACATGTTTCACGTGAAACCATAGGTTATGTAAGGCTTTGACCATACCGGAATAGCGGGATAATAACCCAAATCGATCTGTTGGAATCGTATTGCCGGGAGGCCGCTTACGGCCATGGACAAGTTTGATGTGATCGTTGTTGGCGGCGGCCATGCCGGCACGGAGGCGGCGGCGGCCGCGGCGCGCGCAGGTGCTCGCACGGCCTTGCTGACCCATCGTTTCGATACGGTTGGAGAGCTGTCCTGCAATCCGGCCATTGGCGGATTGGGCAAGGGCCACCTGGTGCGGGAAATCGATGCGCTGGACGGGCTGATGGCGCGGGTTGCCGACGCGGCCGGAATCCAGTTCAGACTGCTTAATCGGTCGAAAGGCCCTGCCGTGCGCGGACCGCGCGCCCAGGTGGACCGTACGCTGTATCGCAATGCCATGCAGCAGGAAATCCAAAGCATTTCCGGACTTGACGTGATCGAGGCGGAAGCAGTCGGGTTGCAGCGGTCGAACGGCCGTATCTGTGCAGTGGAAACAGGCGACGGACGGATCTTCCAGTGTGCCGCCGTAGTGCTGACAACGGGCACGTTTCTGCGCGGCCTCATTCATATTGGCGAAATGCAGATCCCTGCCGGGCGGGCCGGTGAGGCGCCGGCGCTTGGCTTGAGCCAGGTACTGACTGAGGCAGGCCTGAAGCTCGGCCGGCTGAAGACCGGTACGCCACCACGTCTCGATGGCCGTACGATCGACTGGAACCGGCTTGCGGAGCAGCCTGGTGATGATGATCCGGTGCCATTTTCATTTCTCACAGATGAAATCGCAACGCCACAGATCAGTTGTCACATCACACACACAAATGAACGGACCCATCGGCTGATCGCCGACAATCTTGCGCGGTCGGCGATGTATTCCGGCCGGATCGATTCGGTGGGACCACGGTACTGTCCATCGATCGAGGACAAGGTGGTGCGATTCGAAGATCGGACGGCACACCAGATCTTTCTCGAACCGGAAGGGTTGGGGGACGACACAGTCTATCCGAACGGCATTTCAACATCGCTACCGGAAGATGTGCAGGGCGCCATGGTCAGGAGTATTGCCGGCCTGGAAGAGGCCGAAATCCTGCGTCCTGGATATGCAATCGAGTATGACTATGTCGATCCGCGCGAACTAAAGCCCAGCCTGGAAGTCCGTGCGATCGAAGGGCTGTTCCTGGCCGGGCAGATCAATGGAACGACGGGGTATGAGGAAGCCGCCGCCCAGGGTCTGATCGCCGGGCTGAATGCCAGCCGCAAGGCCGGCGGTGGCGATGCGTTGGTGCTCGACCGTTCCCAGGCCTATATCGGGGTGATGATCGACGATCTGGTGACGCGCGGTGTGAGCGAGCCCTATCGGATGTTTACCTCCCGCGCGGAATACAGACTGACGCTCAGGGCCGACAACGCGGACCAGCGTCTGACGCAAATTGGCATTGATGCCGGCCTGGTGGCGCCGGACAGGGCGGAACGGTTCGGCATTAAGATGGCAGAAATCCAGACGGCCCGTGACATGGCGGCGGGCCTTAACCTCACGCCGAACGAGGCGGCGCGTCATGGTCTGAAGATCAACCAGGACGGTCAGCGGCGTGGTTTGAAGGAATTGCTGGCCTTTCCTGGTATTGGGTTTGAAGATCTTGCGGCGATCTGGCCACAGTTGCTTGCTGTCCCGCGCCATGCGCGTGAGCAATTGGAAACCGACAGCCTCTATGCCGGTTATGTGGATCGGCAGCAGGCAGACATCGATACATTCCGGCGTGAAGAGCGACTGGAGATTCCCGAGCAGTTGGATTTCGCAACTGTTTCCGGCCTGTCCTCAGAGATCCGGCAGAAGCTGGAACGACACCGTCCGGCGACATTGGGCCAGGCGGCGCGTCTGGATGGCATGACACCGGCGGCGTTGACACTGCTGCTGGCGCATATCCGCAAGCCCGGCCTGAGGCGGTCGGCGTAGAATGTCTGGCGGATTTTTGCCGTTTGATGCAGATGCGGATCTCATCTGCCGCACATTCAATGTTTCACGTGAATCCAGGGTACGGTTGGACGCTTTTGCCGGTCTCCTGCTGAAATGGCAGTCGCGAATCAATCTGATCGGACCGTCGACCGTGGAAAGTCTGTGGCGGCGGCACATTGCCGACAGTCTGCAGGTGGTCGATTTCATAGATTGCGATGCCGGCACCATCATTGACTTTGGCAGTGGTGCCGGCTTGCCGGGTCTGCCGGCGGCGGTGGTGCTTCAGGCGCGCCAGCCGGTTACGGTGCATCTGATCGAAGCCAATCAGAAGAAGGCGGCATTTTTGCGCGAAGCCATTCGCGTGACCGATGCGCCATGCATCGTCCATCCGCAACGAATCGATGCATTGCCGTTGCCGGGCCTTGCACGTGCGGATGTGGTGTTGTCACGCGCACTCGCGCCCCTGCCCAAACTGCTCAAAATGTGTCATGCGGATATGGAAAGTGGTGCAAAAGCACTGTTTCATAAGGGTCAAGATGTGGACACCGAATTGACCGAAGCCACAAAATATTGGAATATTGAGGTGGTGAAGCATACGAGCAGGGTTGATCCAGCAAGCTCGATTCTAGAAATCCGGGAGATCAGGCGTGTCAAAGGCCTTTGAGTATACCAACGGTGGTTTGCGTCCACGAATCATCGCACTGGCCAACCAAAAAGGTGGTGTCGGCAAGACGACAACCGCGATCAACCTGGGAACCGCTTTGGCTGCCGTCGGTGAAAGCGTGTTGGTTATCGATCTTGATCCGCAGGGCAATGCCAGCACAGGTCTTGGCGTGGCGCGCCAGAATACCCTGATTTCGACCTATCATGTCTTGATGGGTGAAGCACAGCTCAGCGATGCCATCCTGGATTCGGGCGTTCCGAGGTTGCATTGTGCGCCATCAAGCATGGACCTGCTGGGCGCGGAACTGGAGCTCGCTGCATTTGATCGAAAGACCTTTCGGCTTTACGACGCAATCGACCGTTTGATGTCAGATCCGCGGGCAATGGCGCAGTACAGCTATATTCTGCTCGACTGCCCGCCGTCACTCAATCTGTTGACGGTCAATGCACTTTCGGCTGCAGATGCAATCCTGGTTCCGCTGCAGTGCGAGTTTTTCGCGCTGGAGGGATTGAGCCAGCTGTTGCGGACGGTCGAACGGGTGCGCACAACGCTCAATCCGCGGCTAACGATTCAGGGCGTCGTTCTGACCATGTTCGACAAGCGCAATTCGCTGTCAGAGCAGGTGGCGGAAGATGTTCGCGGCGTTCTTGGCGAGAAGGTCTATCACACGGTGATCCCGCGTAATGTCAGGGTGTCGGAGGCGCCGTCCTACGGCAAGCCGGTGCTGCTTTACGATAATTCCTGCGCCGGCAGCCAGGCGTATATCCGGCTGGCATCGGAAATTATTCGCAGGGAACAGGATTTGCGCGCAGCTTGATTGATTCATTTCCGAAACGAATCACATAAATTGCGTTGGCACTACTTTTTGGGATGAAAGGAATGGACGGGTATGACCCAACAGCCAAAACGGCGGCTTGGCCGTGGACTGGCCGCATTGATTGGCGATGAGACGACGGAAGAAAGCGTCGTCCAGGACGCCAAGCACCTCAAGCATGTTCCGGTCGAGTTTCTAAAGGCGAATCCGAACAATCCCCGCAAGATTTTCAAGGACGAAGACCTTGCCGATCTGGCAAGTTCGATCAAGGAGAAGGGATTGCTTCAGCCGATCGTGGTGCGGCCAGGCGCGGATGGTGCCACATATGAAATCGTGGCGGGTGAGCGGCGCTGGCGCGCGGCGCAACTTGCCGGTATTCATGATGTGCCGGTGCTGATCCGGAATTTGAGCGATGGTGAAGCGCTGGAAGTCGCGCTGATCGAAAATATTCAACGTGCTGATCTTAATCCTCTGGAAGAAGCGCGCGGCTATGCACAGCTGATGGAAGAGTTCGACTACACTCAGCAACAGCTTGCGGATTCTGTTGGCAAGAGCCGCAGTCACATTGCCAATACATTACGGCTTTTGACCTTGCCGGACAGTGTGCGCGCCAAAATCGAGGAAGGTGCGCTGACGGCCGGCCATGCCCGGGCGCTAATTGCCACCGATGATCCGCAAATGCTGGCCGAAAAGATCATCAAGCTGGGCATGAGCGTTCGTGAGGCAGAGGAACTGGGCCGGCAGGCCCAGGCGAAAGACGGAGGTGGGAAGCCTCCGGCCAGCAATCCGGCGCCCGCAAAGAGCGCCGATGTCGTGGCACTTGAAGCGGCCCTTAGCGAAAAGACCGGATTGCGCGTTGAAATTACTGACAAGGGAAAAGCCGGCGGGCAGGTTACCGTTCACTACAAGACGCTTGAGCAGTTGGACGATGTCTGTCAGCGGCTGTCGACCGGCCGTAAGGGCTGAGTGAAAGAAACTGCGTTACCGCATTCTTTGGCGACCGGCCGTTGCGGCGAGCGCGAGCATCGTCCGTTCGACAATGGCAGCTTCAATTTGTGGCATGGTCCGGCATTGCGCGGTTGCCGACAGGATTGAAGCAGACGCGCGCGAAAGAGCGCGCAAAGGCCACAGCCGAAGCTGACGGGAAATCCCTGCCTGGCGTTTGAAGAATATCATCGGCCGGTGTGCTTTGATCGCCGCATCGGCCGGCCGGCCGTTTTCCATTGCAGCGGCGAGCGACTGAAGCATAGCTATGTGCCGGGCCAATGCCGATAGGACGGCTGAAGGCGACACACCGCTGTCCAAAATAGCGGACATGCGGGTGACGCTGCCGGTTACATCGCCTTCCAGCGCCCGGTCTGTCAGGTCATCCAAAGATAGTGCCGAGGCGTCCCCGCAGATGGCCTCGACATTGGCAAGCGTGACCGATTCGCTTCCGTAACAATAAGTGGCGAGCTTGTTGAGCTCAGAAAGGGACAACATGCGGTCGGCGCCCAGCATGGCCATCAGACGTTCACGGGCATCCGATGTGACTTGCAATCCTGCCGCCGTCAAAGTCCGGTCGATCAGACCTGCAAGGTCCCGCGCGGTGTCTTCGTAACACGCGACGGCACGGGTAGCGGCATGACTCTCAAACAGCTTGCGCAATGCGTCCGTCTTGGTGAGCGAACCTGCTTCGGCGACAATCAGGCTGTCGCCGGTGGCATGGTCCAGATATGCCGCAGCAGCCTTGGCAAAAGCGGCACCTGCCGGGCGCACCCAAATCACACGGCGTCCGCCCATCATCGAAATGGCCTGAGCTTCATCGGCCAGACGTGCGGGATCACCCTGTAGGTCCGCATCGCTCAGTTGGACGATGTTGAAGGGATCGTCAAGACTGCCGGCGATCGAGCGCACGATAGTGCGGGCATGATCGCCAACGCTGCCAGTGTCATTGCCGAACACCAGAATGGCAATGACGGATGGGTCCGGAGATTTCAAAAACCGTGTCAGTTCGTAGGATTTCAGAATTGCCATCTTTTGCCGGAATCAGGTTCCGCGATTGGCGAAGTAAACCGCAAGCCGTGTGCGAATATCGTTGCCGACTTCCCTGGCGGCGCGCTCGTGGGCGTTGATTTCGGCCTGAACGTTTGCCACAGGCGGTTCAATCGAGTCGTAAGAGACATCGGAGAATGTGCTGCCGGCATAGACTTTTTTGCCGGTTGCGTTGTCGATAAGTTCAAAGTCGACGTTAAGCTGATAACGATAGCGGGTGGCTTCCGTGGAGCGGACCCGGACATTGACCCGCTGCCGGCCGCGCGGTCGCAGCACCAGAAGATAATTCTCGGTAATACCGACCTGGGATGGCGCGTATCCGGAGAGGATTTCATTGCGCACCAGCTGTCCGATGCGGGTGTCCTGTTCCTCCACAACTGTCTCAGAGAGAAAACCCGCCGGACCGCCGGCCTGTGTCGCAGCATTGTGCAATGGTTGAAATCCGCAGCCGGCAGCCAGCAGCGGCGATACTACAAGCAGAACTTTCCCGAGACGACTCAACATGCTCAACCAGCCACCACATTGACAATCCGGTCAGGCACCACGATCACCTTCCTGATCGATTTGTCTCCAACCGCCCGCAGGACATTATCCAACTGAAGTACCGATGCTTCAATCTCTTCTTTTGCCGTTCCTTTCGGCAGGCTGATTTCGTCCCGGCGCTTGCCGTTGACCTGAACGGCAATGGTTACGCTGTCGGTGGTCAGCAGCGCAGCGTCTGCCTGCGGCCAGGGCGTTTGCGCGATCAGACTTTCATAGCCCAGGAGCTTCCAGCATTCTTCGGCCAAATGCGGCATCATGGGAGCGAAGATCTGCACCATCACAACCACGCCCTCGCGCACCGCCCAGGCCATGGCATCATCGCCCTTCGCCTTTTGAACAGCGGTATTGAGGACATTCGACAGCTCGTAGATCCGGGCAATGGCCCGATTGAACCGTAATGCCTCGATGTCCTGGCTCACCGTATGTAAGGTCTGGTGCGTGGCGCGCCGGACGGCGACGACCTCGCCGGACATTTCGGACGGCGCAGTATCGCCGGTCAGTTCGAGCTGGGTGGTGTCGTTGACAAGACGCCAGATGCGTTGGGTAAAGCGCCAGGCGCCCTCAACGCCGCCTTCGGTCCACTCGATATCGCGTTCCGGCGGTGTATCAGAGAGCATGAACCAACGGGCAGTATCGGCTCCATACTGTTCCAGGATTTGCTCCGGGTCGACGACGTTCCTTTTCGATTTCGACATTTTTTCCGCCGGGCCGGCGGTCAGCGGACGGCCTGTACCAATTTCGCGCCAAGCGCCCTCGACCTGTTCGGCATTGGCCGGTTCCACCCATTCGCCGTCTTCGGCGCGATAGGTTTCGTGTATGACCATTCCCTGCGTGAACAGGCTGGCGAAAGGTTCATCGATCGTGCCGTGACCGGTCTTGTGCATGGCCCGGGTGTAAAAGCGCGCGTATAACAGGTGCAAGATGGCGTGTTCGATACCGCCGATATACTGATCGACCGGCATCCAGTAGGCCACGGCATCGGCATCGACCGGGGCCGCAGCGCGCGGCGAACAAAAGCGGGCGAAGTACCAGGCCGAATCAATAAACGTGTCGAACGTGTCTGTTTCGCGTATCGCCGGTTTGCCGCAGGACGGGCAGGCGACATGCTTCCAATGAGGGTGCCTGTTAAGAGGATTGCCGGGTTCCGTAAAACTGACATCTTCCGGCAATGTGACCGGCAGATCCTGTTTGGGAACCGGAACCGCGCCGCAATCGGCGCAATGAATGACCGGGATCGGACAACCCCAGTAGCGCTGCCGGGACACGCCCCAGTCACGCAGCCTGAAATTCACCCGGCGCTCGCCCGTACCGGCAGCTTCCATGCGGTCGGCGATCTCCTGCTTGGCGTCGTCGACGGTCATACCGTTGAGGAAATCGGAATTGATCATCACCACGCCGGCCCCGTCCTTGTCGAGGTAGGCTTCGTCGGCAATTTCGAATGTGGCCGGATCGGCATCGGCCGGTGCGACCACCGGTATGACGTCCAGGCCATACTTCCTGGCAAAGTCGAAGTCGCGCTGATCATGGCCCGGGCAGCCGAAGATAGCGCCTTCGCCATAACCCATCAGGACGAAATTGGCCGCGTAAACGGGCACACGGACGCCCTGCCGGTAGGGATGCCGGGCATAGAGGCCCAGTGGTATGCCCTTTTTCTCGGCCCGTTCGATGGCTTCTTCGCTGGTGCCGAGCGCTGCGCATTCCGCGCGGAAAGCGGAAATAGCGCCATCCTGGTCGGCCATACCGCGAACCATGGGATGATCCGGCGACAGAGCGCAGAAGGTTGCGCCGAAGATTGTGTCGTGCCGGGTGGTATAGACGGTCAGCTTGTCGTCAAGCAGGTTGCCGTCCTCGTCTTCCAGCTCGAACCTAAATCGCAGGCCTTCGGACCTACCGATCCAGTTGCGCTGCATGAGGCGGACTTTTTCCGGCCAGCCGTCCAGTGTGTCGAGGGCGTCAAGCAGCTCCTGCGAATAGTCAGTGATCTTCAAGAACCACTGGGCCAGTTCGCGTTGCTCCACGGCCGCACCGGAGCGCCAGCCGCGGCCGTCGATGACCTGTTCGTTGGCAAGCACTGTCTGGTCGACCGGATCCCAGTTGACCACCGAAGTCTTGCGTTCCGCCAGCCCGGCTTCCAGGAAGTCGATGAACATTTCCTGTTCGTGCCGGTAGTACTCCGAATCGCAGGTGGCGAACTCGCGCTCCCAATCCAGCGACAGCCCCATGGATTTGAGCTGCCGGCGCATGGTTTCAATATTTTCGTAGGTCCATGACTTCGGGTGGACGTTGCGCTCCATGGCGGCATTTTCGGCCGGCATGCCGAAGGCGTCCCATCCCATCGGGTGCAGGACATTGAACCCCATGGCCCGCTTGTAGCGCGCCAGCACATCACCCATGGTGTAGTTGCGCACATGGCCCATGTGAATGCGGCCGGACGGGTAGGGGAACATCTCGAGCACGTAGTATTTCGGCTTAGACGTGTCCTCGCTGGCTGCAAAGGTGCGGTTTTCCGCCCATACTTTCTGCCAGTGCGGCTCGCTTGTGCGCGAATTGTAACGCTCGTTGCTCATCCCGGGTCCGGTTCGTCGATGCTTTGTAAAATGTCGCGCCCGTGCAGTACCAGCACTTGCATCGCCCCGCAAGCTTGCACATAACCACGTCACTCGTTTAAGGGTGATGAATAATGGCCGTTTCACCAACCCCTTCTTCTTCCGCGGACAATCCTGACGCGCCTGGCCGGCTTGTTCAGGTGCGCCAGACTATCGCTGATGCCGCCGCCGCCGCGGACCGTTCTGCGGGCAGCATAGAGCTTGTTGCCGTCAGCAAGACGTTTGAGGCGAATGCGATCCGTCCGGTGATTGCGGCAGGTCAGCGGGTGTTCGGTGAGAACCGGGTGCAGGAAGCGCTGTCCAAGTGGCCTGAGCTGAAGCAGCAAACGCCCGATGTGGTCCTGCATCTGATCGGACCGCTGCAAACCAACAAAGTGGCTGATGCGGTCGGCCTGTTCGATTGCATCGAGACGCTCGATCGGCCGAAACTTGCCAGGGTTCTGAAAAAGGAGATCGACCGGCTGGGCCGTACGCCGGAGTTGTTTGTCCAGGTCAATACAGGAGCAGAAGCGCAGAAAGCCGGGGTTCTGCCGGAGGAAACAGATGCCTTCGTGGCGCAGTGCCGGGATGAATTCGGCCTGGCTGTCAGCGGATTGATGTGTATTCCACCGGTTGATGAGGAACCTTCGCTGCATTTCGCCCTGCTGGAAAAGATCGCCCGGCGAAACGGCCTTACCAAGCTCAGCATGGGCATGAGCGCGGACTATGATGTGGCTATTGCCTTCGGCGCGACCCATGTCCGTGTGGGCTCGGCGATCTTCGGTCCGCGAACGCCGTATGCGGGGTAAGCAAGACCATCGGCAACGTTGAGCTCCCCCGTACTTCCTCTTCGTCTCTTGGTTGATTTCCCTGTCGGGCGTTCCGCCCTCCTCGCCTCTTTGTTATATCCCTGTCAGGCCTTCGGCCCTCCGCGCCTCTTTTTGGTTTCCCGGTCGGGCGTTCCGCCCTCCTCGCCTCTTGGTTGATTTCCCGGTCGGCTCCTGCGGAGCCTCCTCGCCTCTTGGTTGAATTCCCTGTCAGGCCTTCGGCCCCCCACCCCTAACCCCTGCCCACGAGGGGGAGGGAAAACGGGCCGTGATGCGAAATCCTCTCCTCCCCTAGAAAAGGGGAGGATTAAGGTGGGGATTGACGGTGGGAGCGATCTTGTGCGGCGCTTGCAATAAACACGTCATACCGGGCTTGACCCGGTATCCAGATCAACGATTGCGCCAAACCGCTGGCTCACATCTGGTTCCCGGTTCACGCTTCGCGCCTTCTGTTCGGCTCCCTGTCGGGCCTGCGGCCCTCCACGCCTCTTTCAGCGCCCGCTGTCCGGGATGACGTTTGTCTCCTCCGTTTGCGTTCAGTACCACTCATCCGGCAGTTCCGCCTTGCGGCCGGCCACGTAGTCGTCCAAGGCGGCTTCGACGCCTGCATCCATGTTCGGCGGTTCGTAAGCCTCAAGCATCGCCTTCCACGTTTCGTTTGCCCGTCTGGCTGCCTCCGGCGCGCCGTGTTCTTTCCAGGCTTCATAGGGACCGGCCTCCGGCAGGGCTGGTTCGAAGTTGGCCGTTGCGAAATTGCACAGCGTGTGCGCGGTCGACAGGAAATGCTGGCCGGGTCCAGCTTCCCGATAGGCGTCCCGGGCAAGCGTTTCGGCATTCACCTTAAAGCCTTGCAGCAGCGTCAGCATGGCGCCGCAATTGTCCAGATCGAGAATGAACTTCTCGTAGGACATGGTGAGACCGCCCTCCAGCCAGCCCGCCGCATGCCAGATCTGATGCGCGCCGGACAGGATGGCCGGCCACATGGCATTGGCGCTGTCCTGCATGGCCTGGCCGTCCGGCGCATTGGCCGCGGTGATCTGCCCGCCGCCGGAGCGCACCGGCACGCCGAGCCGGCGCCCAAGCTGGGCCAGGGCGCAGGTAACGAGATTGGCCTGCGGTGTGCCGAAGGTCAGCGTTCCCGATTTCAGGCTCATGGTTGAATGGAAGCTGCCTAGCACGACAGGGCAGCCCGGCCGCACCAGCTGTGCAAGGGCAATCCCCGCCATGGCTTCGGCAAGCGTCTGCGCGGCCACGGCGGCCGGCGACACCGGCCCCCTCGCACCGGC
>JANQIR010000183.1 GCA_028282065.1 Aestuariivirgaceae bacterium | reverse complement strand
GAAGTGCCGATCGTTGTCGTCGATGTTATGCGGGGCGGGCCGTCCACCGGTATTCCCACAAAGTCCGAACAGTCCGACCTCAACATCGCGGTGCATGGCTGTCACGGCGATGCGCCTCACGTCGTCGTAGCGCCGCTCTGCGTGGCCGATTGCCTGTTCACCACCCAGTGGGCAGTGCACCTTGCCGAAGCCATGCAGACCCCGGCCATCGTTTTGTCCGACCAGTCACTGGGGCAAGCCCGTGCCGTCATCGACAAACCGGCAGACGTCGCGTTCGTGGCGAAACGGCGTGTACTGGAAAGCGCCCAAGCCGATGGATATGAGCGCTATGCCCTTACAAGCGACGGCATATCGCCAATGGCGATACCCGGCATGGCCGGCGGCCAATATACCGCGGATGGACTTACCCATACACCGACGGGCGTACCGTCCTCCAAGGAGTTGGATCATCACGACCAGCTCGACAAGCGATTGAGGAAAATCAACGGCTTCGACTATGGCAACCATTGGGCCAACATCGAAACCAACGTGGCTGCAAACCGGGAAACGAACTTTACAATCGTCACCTGGGGATCGCTCACCGGTCCTGCGCGCGAAGCCATGGAAACGCTCGCGGACGATGGTATCGCCGTAAAGCTCATCACGGTGCGGCTCATTGCACCGTTCCTCACATCGAAGTTCCTGGCGGCCATGGAAGGGTCAACGCGAACGCTGGTTGTCGAGCAGACCCATTCAGGTCAGTTCCACGAATATCTCCGGGCCAAGTGCGACCTGCCTGGTGAGGTCCGTGCGTTCCATCGCCCAGGTCCCAATCCCATCGGTCCATCAGAAATCCGTGCCCGGATCCGCGATTGGAATGCGTCATGAATGTCATGCAAACACCTGCGTTCAAGGCGGGCGACTTCAAATCGGATCTCACGCCCGTGTGGTGTCCCGGCTGCGGAGATTTCCATGTGCTGCTGTCGCTGACCAAGGCACTGGCCGAACTCGGCACCGCACCTGAAAATGTGGCCGTCATATCGGGCATCGGTTGCTCATCGCGCATACCGGCCTACACGAACTGTTACGGCTTTCACGGTGTGCATGGCCGCTCCCTGCCATTGGGTGCCGGCCTCAAGGTCGCCCGCCCGGACCTCACCGTACTGGTCATGAGCGGCGATGGCGATGGTTTCTCGATCGGCGGCAACCACTTCCTGCATGCCTGCCGGCGCAATATCGACATGACCTATGTCGTCATGGACAACCGGGTCTATGGCATGACCAAGGGGCAGCCCTCGCCAACCACCGAACCGGATTGGGATAGCGCCCTGTCGCCAGGCGGCACGGGCCTTAGCCCGTTCCATCCTCTGGTCATCGCTCTGGCGTCGGGTGCGAACTTCGTGGCCCGCGAGTTTTCCGGCGACATCAAGGGCACGACCCGGACCATCGTGGAAGCGATCCGCCACCCCGGATTCTCGTTCGTGGAAATCCTCAGCCCCTGCGTCACCTTCCGGCCGGATGAGAGGGCGTGGAAGTCGCAAACCCACGTGGCCTCCGTGGAAGCAACCGACGACCCGGCCCGCGCCGCCCGCCGCATCATGACGGATGACGGCTTCAACACCGGTGTGCTCTATCGCGGCAAGCGCAGGCCATATGAGATCCATGTTGCCGGCGATGCCGCCGATACTTCGGCCCTGGAACAGGCGTTTGCGATATGACCGGCGCGCAGGGCGATGCCGGCATCGACACCGTCGGCAAACTGCTGGCCCACGCCTATCAGATGGAGCTGGAAGCACAGGAGCGCTACGCCTATCTGGCCGATCAGATGGATCTCCATAATAACGCCGCACTGGCCGGGCTGTTCCGCGAACTTTCCCGGATCGAGGGTTTGCATGCGGCGGATATCCGCGAGCAGATGCAGGGCATGGAAGTGCCCGAGATCGGTCAGCTCGACTACCAATGGTCCGGCAGCGAGGGGCCGGAAACGCTTGATTTCGGCGATATGGATTACCTCATGACGTCGCGCGAGGCCCTCCTGCTGGCGCTGAAGGCGGAGGAGAATGCGTTCGAGTTCTTCAACACGCTTCTGCAATCGACGGATGACGAGGACGTCAAGCGGTTCGCATCGGAGTTTGCCGAAGAAGAGCAGGAACACGTCGAACTGGTTCTGAAGGAACTGGCCAAGTATCCCGAGCCCGAAGGCCCGCCTCGTGACGATCTGGACCCGCCAATGGGTCAGGATTAGAGTTTTTCACGAAATCACCCACCCCGGTTTTATACCCCGGGCTGCGGTTCCCGCGCCGCGTGCCGGCATGCGCTCAAGGGAATATCCCTGGTTGAAGGCCGCGCGCACGATCAATGTGTATTTAAACCACCAACCGCTCGCCACGATCAGCGCAGATGCCACGAGGAGCAAAGCCGGGAAGAACGGCGTAAGCAGGAAACCCGCCGCCAACAAGACCATCGGCACCACCTGATGCGCAAGGTCGAGCCGCAAGGCCATATTTTCGAACGCCTCGAAGGTTCCGGCAGGTGCGCCTATAGCGCCCAGCCCACCTCGGTACAATTGCCAGGCGGCCAGACGAAGGCCGGTAAACAACAGGCAGAGCAGTGCTGCCATCTGCAGGGTCTGAACCGCCGCACCCGTTAGGGCCATGAGCGCCGCCAACAGCGCGGATCCTTCGGCCAGGCCCGTCATCACGACGAGGCCGGTCACATAGGAATGACGCCAGGCCGGAATTCCCTTTGCCGATTGCAGAATGCGCGCCTGACAATACAGGAACAGCAACCCGCAAACTCCGGCGGCGAGCGCCCATGGCAGCGCATTTGAAACGGCCGCTGCAAGGCCGCACACGAACAATGGCAAAGCCACAAATGCCTCACGGCTCATCCACGACCTTCTTGCATGCAGGCAGACATTGGCGAAGCGCCACGGCCGGCCGATTTCGAACCAGACGCAGAGAAGCCCCAGCGCGACCAGGGCAAGGGCCAAGAGCACGGGCAGTGTGACGGGAGAGCCACCCGTCGCCAATCCGGCCGCCGCCGCCAGCAAGCCGCCACCTGCCCCGCCGAGGATGAAATTCGCCGCCGCCCGCCAGTCCCAGTTCTTCTGGAGCAATGGCCCGGCAGCCGACATTGTGGCCGGTTTGGCTAACATCTCCGGCGGCATTAAAGGGTCTTCAGTGTCTGCAGTGCGGGACCATAGATAGTAGACGCCAGGCTCGGTGCCGAGTTCATCATGCATGCGGAAATGCCGATGTTCCGCCAACAGCTGATTAACATTGCTACCGCGATCGTCGATATCGCCGAAGTGCAGGGCTCCCGCGATGCATGAGGCGACGCAAGCCGGCGTTGCCTCGGGATCGGCACCGGGCTGCAATCCCATTGCAAGCCCCTGGTCGATGCGGTCCATGCAGAACGTACATTTCTGCGCTACGCCGATACGCGCGGGATCCTCGCGGGCCGCCTCATGGCGCATCTGGCCGTTGCCATAGGCCGAGGCAGGCGCATCGACCCGCGAACGGGCCTGATAGGGGCAGGCGACAGCGCAGTAGGCACAACCGATGCAAAGGTCGTAGTCGATGGTGACGATGCCATCGTCGCGTTTTCTCGTCGCGGTGGTCGGGCACACATCCAGGCATGGCGGGTCTTCGCAATGCATGCAGCCAACGGGAACGAACGCACGGCGCACGTCGGGGTATTCTCCGGCTTCGATGTCCAGCACCTTGCGCCACTGGATTCCGGGCGCGGTGGCATTTGCGTGCTTGCATGCGGCTGTGCAGGTCTGACACCCGACACAGCGGTTGAGATCGGCAACAAGGGCCCAGCGCGTCATGCGGCACCTCCTGCCGCCCTGACGGCAACTTTCACAAGGTCGGCTCCCGATCCGGTAGCATCGGTCAGTTCCAGCATCATCGGCGTCAGAGCGTTCATGCTGGGCGCCTTGTGATCCTTTGCAAACGGTGTCGCCCAGTGATCGAACTGGCCGACCATCAGCAATGTATCGGGCCGGATGCCCTGACGCAGGACAAGACATCCCCTGGTCTTTCCCACGGGTGAGGCGATCTCGACCAGATCGCCGTCTGACAGTTTCAACTTGCCGGCAGCGGCAGGGTTCATGACGACGCCGCCATGGCCAGACACGTTTCCCGCCACCTCGTGGATCATCTGCAAACCGGCATTGCCACCCCAGGCATATTGCATGGACCGGGCCGTCAACAACCAGAACGGATAGTCGGCGATCTCGACGCCGAAACCGTCCGCCAGTGCCGTTTCCCAAACCTTCTGAAGGTCATGCCAGACGGGCATGGCCTGGTATTCGCCGAGTTGGCGGTCCCACCAGGTGATACCGTGTTCACGCAGCCGCGCGCCCAGCTCCTGGCCTATGCGCAGCAATCGTTCCTGATAGGGCAGTTCAAAGCGCAGGCCCTGCTCTTCCAGGGCCGGATAGAGGTACCACTGCTCCTTGGAGAACTTGCGCACCCGGAACCCGTGTTCGCGGAAATAGTCCAGTCCCTGGTTCTGCGCACCATCCGTCAGTTCGGCACTGGCAGCGCGGCAGCTTGCATCCCAGATCGTCTCAACGTCATGTCGCTTTCCGGTATCGAGCGAGAAGTCATACCCCTCGCCAAACAACCTCACCCCGGCAGCACCGCGATTGATGGCCGCGTTGTAGTCTTCCAAAAGCCCCGTACGCCTTGCCAGCTCGGTGGCGATCCAGGTGAAGTCGCGCGCCTCGCCTTGCGGTTCGACTGCCGGATCGCGCAGGGCAAAGCCCTGGTGCTGCCAGAACTGCTCGACATATTTCGAGCCCCCGACGCGGATCAGTTGCAGACCTTCCAGGTCGGTGCATTCGGGCAGCAGAATATCCGCCATGTGGTTTGTTTCATCGCGCGTATAGGCAAAGCACACGGTGAACGGGAACCGGGCCATGGCATCGCAGACCGCATCGGTATCCCAGAAGGAGACCGCCGGATTGGTGCGATAGACGAACCAGACGTCCGGCCGGGTGGGCTCGGGCAATTGGGCGAGGCCCTGCTTCTGCATCATCCAGGCAAGGTGTGTGGGACCAAGGGCCTGGCTCCAGGGCGAGTTCGCCGCCAGCGGAATGAGCGTGCGATGTGCATGGCGCGACGAAGAACGGGGCAGCCATTCGCCCTTCCTGGTGGGGTTCATAGGGTAGTTCATGAACCCGTCCGGGCCGGGCACGACACTGTTCCAGCGATTGTCTGCCGGGCGGTTGAGCCGCACTGTCGTACCAAGCGTGCCGCCGGGCACCTCAAGCCCGCCAATCAGACAGGCCAGCATGGTGCGCGCCCAACAGCACTCGTAGCCGCCCCAGCCATTGTTCACCGTCTTGCCCAGTGAGATGGCGACCGGACGGAACGGCAGTTCACGTCCGTCGATTTCGATGGTCTCGCCGACATGGGCATGATCGAGGAACTGCTGCGTCACGGAGCGGATGATGTCCGCCCCGACATCGCAAACTTCAGCAGCCCATTCCGGCGTGTATCCGGCGACATGGTCTACTAGTGCTGCAAAGGCCGGTCGGCAAACGGCGCCCTCGTGCTGCCAGACCTTGTCGTCGGGACCGGTTTCATGGCCTGTCGCTGCGAACGCCCCGTCCAGTGCCGGCTCGATGTCCGGTGTATCGAACGGCACCGCACTGGCGGTATTCAAATCCCAGACGAGAGGCTTACCGTCCGTAGGACGTCGCATGTAGAAGCCGTTCGGTGCGATAAGATAGGGCGAAGAGGTGCGCTGCTTCAAAAAAGCGATGTCCAGCCTGTCGCGTTCCAACTCGTGCAGCAGAACATTGAGCATGGCGAACAGGAACGCCGCATCGGTCTTGGGTTTTATCGGCACCCACTCGGCCGAGCAGGCGCCCGTGACGGACAGATGCGGTTCGACCTGGATGCGTTTGATGCCGCGTGCGCGCGCGTGGGCGGGGCGCCTGACGCCGCACACCCCGCCTGGAGCCTCCACATTGGCACCCAACGAAATGATCAGTTCGGCGGG
>JANQIR010000207.1 GCA_028282065.1 Aestuariivirgaceae bacterium | reverse complement strand
CTTGATCAGCGCCCGGTGAATGGCATGGCCGGCATACCTTGGCGGACCGTCATTCAACAGGCGTTTGCGAACCCGCGACCTGACCCCGTCCGCGCCGATCAATACGCGACAGTCTTCCCGGCCACCATCCGCCAGGCTGGTGTGAATGGTGCCGCCATCGATCTCGAAGTCGGAAACCTCATGACCGGTCTTAAGTTCGAGTCCTGGAGTTTCCAGGCACTCGTCGAGTAACGCTGCCAATAGGTCGGCGCGATGGACAACGAAATAGGGATCGCCGAACCGCGCCACAAACCCCGCATCGAGCGGCACGCGTGACAGCACATCACCGCTCACGCCATGGCGGATGACAACGTCCCGAGGACGCACAAGCAAAGGTTCCAGGCGTTCCCACACACCCAGCCTGCGGATCGCTCTGACTGCGTTTGGCCCGACCTGCAGCCCTGCGCCGACTTCCTCGAACGCCTGTGCACGTTCCATCACGGTTGCCGGCTTTTCCACGCGCGCCAGTGCGATCGCGGCCGCAAGCCCGGCAATTCCTCCCCCAGCAATGACAAATTCGCGCATGTGACACCAAGAGACCGGGCAAGGAGGAACATTGGCCTTGCCGCAACGTTGTCCTGAGACTAGGGTCCAGACCCATCTTGTGCATCATTTCCTTTTACAGGAGCAGGTCCCATGGGGTTTCTCGCCGCATCTCTTTCGCGCATCAAACCGTCTGCCACTATTGCCATTTCGCAAAAGGCCCGGGACCTCAAAACCGCCGGCCGCGACATTATTTCTCTAAGCGCCGGCGAACCGGATTTCGACACTCCGGACAACATAAAACAAGCGGCGATCGATGCCATCAGGCGTGGCGAAACCAAGTACACGGCCGTTGACGGCATTCCACAGCTTAAGGAAGCCATCGTCGAAAAATTCAAACGCGACAATGATTTGACCTACACCGCCTCCCAGGTCACCGTCGGCACCGGCGGCAAGCAGGTGCTCTACAACGCGTTGGTCGCAACCATCAATCCTGGCGACGAGGTGATCATTCCACAACCCTACTGGGTCAGCTACCCCGACATGGTTCTGCTGGCCGGTGGAGAACCGGTCTTTGCCGAAACGCAATTGAAGGATGGCTTCAAGCTGCAGCCTGACGTGCTGGAGGCGGCCATTTCCGACAAGACCAAATGGCTGATCTTCAATTCGCCGTCCAACCCCTCCGGCGCGGCCTACACCCATGACGAGTTGAAGGCTTTGACGGACATATTGGTGAAGTATCCGAATGTCTGGATTCTGACCGATGATATGTACGAGCATCTGGTCTATGACGATTTCAAGTTCGTCACACCGGCACAGGTTGAACCGAAGCTGCTTGACCGAACCTTGACGATGAACGGCGTGTCGAAAGCCTATTGCATGACCGGTTGGCGCATAGGTTACGGCGCAGGTCCTGACGTGTTGATCAAGGCGATGTCCAAGCTGCAGTCGCAGTCGACCTCCAATCCCAGCTCAATCAGCCAGTGGGCCGCCGTCGAGGCTCTGAACGGTCCGCAAGGGTTCATCGCCGAACATAACGACGTGTTCAAGCAGCGCCGGGATCTGGTCGTTTCCATGCTTAACCAGGCGGCAGGTCTATCCTGCCCGGTTCCGGAGGGCGCATTTTACGTCTACCCCTCCTGCGAAGGGGCCATAGGCAGGCAAACCGCGTCCGGCGAGGTGATTTCAAGCGATGAGGACTTTGTCACCGCACTGCTCGAAGCAGAGGGAGTGGCGGCCGTGCATGGCGAGGCGTTCGGAATGGCACCGCATTTCCGCGTGTCTTATGCAACATCGACGCAAGCGCTTGAGCAGGCCTGTGAGAGGATTCAGCGCTTCTGCGCATCCCTGCGATGATCGAATCTTGGGGAAATGCGTGAGGTTTTGACGGCGGCGGTAATAAATCTGCCGCAATTTCGTTCCAAAGGCACACTGCAATTTCTAATCGTGAATGAAGGAATATTCGCATGACTGGGACCGGGAAATTCTTGGCTGGAATCGCAGGACTGGCCTTGCTGGCATCGGCCAGCACCGCAGGCGCACAATCGGGAATCAAGGTGGGTACGCTCATTTGTGACGTGTCAGGCGGCATCGGCCTGATACTCGGCTCATCCAAATCCATGAAATGCCAGTTCAGGCAGGACAATGGCAGCGTGGAGAGCTACACGGGCAAGATTGACAAGTTCGGGGTGGATATCGGTGTCACCAACGCAGCGACCCTCGCCTGGGCCGTGTTCTCCTCCGGCGCCATGGCGCCTGGATCGCTTGATGGCACCTACGGCGGAGCGACGGCTGAGGTCACTGCGGGCTGGGGCTTGGGCGCCAATGTTCTGGTCGGCGGTGATAGTGACAGCATCGCCTTGCAGCCCTTGAGCGGTCAGACACAGACCGGACTCAACGTCGCAGCCGGGGTTGCGACCATCACGCTACGCCGCTGACACCGGCCCGGTTGAACGCCGTTCTATACAAAGCCGCCATCATCCGTTAACCAAACACAGGGCCGGCGCGCTTTTTTCTTGCGTCGGCCATCTTCCTCGTCGCACCATACGGTCTTGTAAAGGGGGGTAACCGCCCCGAATTGCGTTCCGAGTGTACGCGGTCCTCAAGAACGATGGGCGGACCTTCTGCGGCAAGACGCAGTCAAGGGAGGAAAAGCAATGGACCAAACGAACGGCGGGCGGCGTTCGGGTCCTCGATGCATTGCGCTCGTGGGGCCCTATCTCAGCGGCAAGACAACACTACTCGAATCGATCCTTTACCGGACCGGAGCCATTCATCGTCAGGGCAGAGTCCAGGACGCAAACACGGTCGGTGATGCCGTGCCGGAAGCACGCGCGCACGGCATGAGCGTGGAACTCAACGTTGCGCATGCCGAGTTTCTGGGCGACGAGTACACATTTGTGGACTGCCCCGGGTCCATTGAGTTTGTTCAGGAATCCCGAGCGGCACTGGCCGCATGCGACGCAGCGATCGTAGTGTGTGAAGCCGACGACAAGAAGACGGCCGCACTGCAAATGGTCCTGAAAGAGCTTGATGCGGTCGGCTTGCCCCGGCTCATATTCGTAAACAAGATCGACCGGACCGAAACACGCATTCGCGACGTTCTGGACTTCCTGCAACCGGCCAGCGACAAGCCTTTGGTGCTGCGGCAGGTTCCGATTTGGGCCAACGGCATCGCAACGGGATTTGTCGATCTGGCCTTGGAACGCGCCTTTGTCTACAAGGAGCATGCACCCAGCGAAATTATCGATATGCCGGCCGACATCGAAGACCGCGAGAAGGAAGCCCGCTTCGAAATGCTGGAGAAACTCGCCGACTACGACGACGAGCTTCTCGAAACGCTTCTGTCGGACATGGACCCGCCGCGCGACAAAGTCTTTGAAGACTTAAGCCGCGAGCTTGCAGAAGGGCTAATCGTGCCAGTTCTGTTCGGCTCGGCGGAAAACGGCAATGGCATCCTACGGCTTCTAAAGGCGCTTCGCCATGAGGTGCCGACAGTCGATGCCGTGAACGACAGGCTCGGCGTCGATGGCAACGGCACGGGCACCGCGCAAATCATGAAGACCTATCATACCGCACATGGCGGCAAGCTGTCGCTGGCCCGCGTATTGGGCGGCGAGATCTCTGACGGCGCGACGGTCTTTGGAAAGTCCGGACAGGATGCGCGCATCGCCGGAATGTTCACCATGATGGGCGCCGAACCGACCAAGGTTGCAAGCGCAAAGGCAGGCGACACCGTCGCTCTTGGACGGCTCGACGAGATCGAAACCGGCGAATCTATAAGTCTCGAAAAGGGTGAAACCCAGCAACTCGCCGAACCCGTCATCATACCGCCGGTCTATGGCGTGGCAATTTCCGTTGCCGACCGCAAGGACGAGGTGAAACTCACCGGAGCGGTCTCGAAACTAATAGAGGAAGATCCTTCCGTCTCGCTGGAGCACAACCATGACACACACGACATGGTCCTGTGGGGCCAGGGAGAAATGCACCTTCGAGTGACGCTGGAACGGCTGGCCGGCAAGTTCGGCGTTGAGGCCCAGTCACGCCCGAGACGCATCGCCTATAAGGAAAGCATCCGTAAGCCCACCAATGTAAGAGGCCGCCACAAGAAACAATCGGGCGGGCACGGCCAGTTTGGCGATGTGGTTGTCGACATCAAACCGCAGCCCAGAGGGGCTGGTTTTGTCTTCACCGACACAATTACCGGCGGTGTCGTTCCAAAGCAGTACATTCCTGCCGTCGAGGCCGGCGTCAAGGAATATATGGAGCGCGGGCCGCTCGGCTTCCCGGTGATCGACATCGCCGTCAACCTGGCGGACGGCAGTTACCATTCCGTCGATTCAAGCGAAATGGCCTTCAAACTGGCAGGCCGGCTGGCCATGTCGGAAGGCATGCCGAACTGTGCGCCGGTTTTGCTGGAACCGATCGTGGCCGTGGAGGTCCATGCGCCTTCGGAGGCAAACGCCCGCGTCAATCAGATTGTCACCGGGCGGCGTGGTCAGCTCCTGGGCTTCGATACCAGAGCAGGCTGGTCCGGCTGGGATACGGTGCAGGCGCATATTCCGGAATCGGAAATCGGAAATCTGATCATTGAGTTGAGATCGGCAACGTCCGGCGTTGGCACCTTCACGTTCCATCATGACCATCTTTCGGAACTGAGCGGACGGCTCGCCGAGCAGGTCATGAACGAGCGCAAGGAAGAGGCCGCCTGAACCAGATACCTTGGATTGTGAGCTTATCGCACCGGCGGCCGCAAACCGCCGGTGTTCTCTTTAGGATGTCCTGTCCGGCTGCACCTGCGCCTCGCGCCAGGCAATAAACAAACCGGATGCGATGATGACGGTTGACCCCGCCCAAACCTGCCATGCGGGTTGCTCAGCCCAGATGAGCCAGCCCCAGACCGCTCCCCAGATGAGTGCCAGATACTCCAGCGGCGCAATCGTCGACGCCGGCGCGTTGCGATAGGCGATTATAATCAGGAAATGCGCCAGGCTGCCGGCCAGCCCGAGGCCCACGAACATACCCAGGTGGTGCATCTGCGGTTCGACCCACTGAACGAAGGCAAACGGTGTAACACAAAGCAACGCCACGCTATTCGTGTAGAAGAATACGGTTTCGTTACTCTCCGTCCTGGTTAGTTGGCGCGTGACCATTATGGCGAATGAAAAGACGACCGCAGCACACAGTATAGCGCCGTTTTCCGGCCTGAACGCCTCCGACCCGGGCCGCAGGATGATCAGCGCGCCCACAAAACCGGCAACCACCGCAAGCCATCTGCGCGGGCCCACCTTCTCACCCAGGACAGGACCGGACAACGCGGTGATAAACAGCGGAGCGGTGAAACCAACCGCAATGCCTTCGGCCAGGGGAACCCGTGCCAACCCCCAGAAGAACAGCCCCAGCGAGAACACCATCAGCACGGCACGCAGCGCATGCAGCGCCAGCTTCCTTGTAGCAAGGATCCGCGTTCCTTGAACCAGTACGAACCCGACAGCCGGAATCAGGCCGACGAGATAGCGGAAAAACAAGATCTGAGAAGGCTGGAAGCCCGCATGACCAAACCACTTCGCCAGAGTGTCCACGCCGGAAAAGATCGTAACCGCGGCAACCATTGCGGCCATTCCGCGAAAGGCATTTTGTTCCGTATACGACGTTTCTGCCATGGTTGCTGAAGCCGTTGGGACGCGGTGGAATGCAGGTCCGATGCGCTTTACGCCACAATGTCAGGGAATACCCTGCCCGCAAAGCACCATCTGGGTACTTTTCGCGGCCGTGGCTAATCTTTATGGTGCAAACGGGCCGGGGGTGCCTGCAGACAGTTGAAGTTATTCCAAGCCGGAGGCCAAATGCATTCGACAGTTCGCGCATGCTCTAGATTCGCCATGATTGCCGCCGTGGCATTGACGGTGATCATACCCAGCCCAGCCAAGGCCGCACAATGCGGCGGCAACTTTGCTTCCTGGCTTTCGAAGGTCAAGGCCGAGGCATCATCTATGGGCATCTCGCGGCAAGCCGTCGCGGCGCTGAACAGCCTGACCTATGACAAGAGGGTCATCCGCTTCGACCGGCGCCAGAGCCATTTCTCCCAGACCTTCCTGCAATTCGCCACCAAGCGGGCGGAGAATTACCGGCTGTCCCGCGGCCGGCAGGAAATCCGCAAGCGCGCAAGCATGTTCAAACGCATCGAACGTGACTTTGGCGTTCCTGCGCCGGTCATCGTCGCCTTCTGGGCACTCGAAACGGATTTTGGCAAGTTTCAGGGCGACTTCGACACGATCCGTTCGCTGGCCACCCTGGCCTACGATTGCCGGCGGCCGGAACGTTTCCGCGCGGAACTGTTTGCATCGCTCAAGCTCCTGCAGCGTGGCGACCTCAGGCGCAACCAGATGGTCGGCGCCTGGGCCGGCGAACTGGGCCAGACACAGTTCCTGCCGCACGATTATGTCACCGCCGCTGTCGACTATGACGGCGACGGCCGGCGCGACCTGATCAACAGCAAACCGGACGTACTGGCCTCGACGGGCAACCTGCTGAAACAGTTCGGCTGGAAGCGCGGACAGCCCTGGCTACACGAGGTCCGGGTTCCAAGACGCATGCCCTGGAAGGAGGCCGATCTGGCCATCCGTCATCCAAGGTCGCAATGGGCCAAATGGGGCGTGGTCCGTGCCAACGGCCGTCCGCTCAAGGCAGACGGACTGAAGGCGGCCCTGCATCTGCCGATGGGCCGGAACGGTCCGGCGTTCCTCGCCTACGGCAACTTCATGGACGTCTATCTGAAGTGGAACCAGTCATTGACCTATTCCACGACAGCAGCGTATCTGGCCACACGCATTTCAGGCGCTGCGCGCATGGGCAATGGCCGGGCGAAGGTGGCTGCCCTGAGCTACAATCAGGTCAAGCAGATGCAGCAAAAGCTCATCAGCATGGGATATGATGTCGGCGGCGCCGACGGCCGCCTTGGCGCCGGCACCCGCAAGGCCGTAAAGCAGGTCCAGCTGAAGCTGGGAATGCCGGCAGACAGTTACCCGACGCAGGAGTTTCTGCGCCGCCTGCGCTGACCGGTTGCGCAAGCCATAGGAGGACTCAAGACGGATGACGGCATTGCGCCCGCTTGACATCCTCATGGGCGTTTCCGTCGCCGTGATCTGGGGCATGGGGTTTGTCTTTGCCAAAGCGGCGATCAATCACTTCCCCCCGATCCTGCTGATGGCGCTGCGTTTTGCGGTGACGGCACTCGCATTGGTCTGGTTCGCCAAGCCGCCGTTCGGTGCGATGTGGCAGCTGTTCGCCATCGCCTGGGTGTCCGCTGCCGTGCAATACAGCCTGACATTTACCGGCCTTCAGGCCGTCGATGCCGGTATCGGAGCACTGATCATCCAGCTTGAAGTGCCCTTTCTGGTCTTGCTGGGCGCGCTGGTCCTGAAGGAACGGCCGGGCCTGCGCAAATGGATAGGTATCGTTCTGGCGTTCGTCGGTGCCGCACTTATTGCCGGCGAACCGAAACTGCACAGCGCCTGGCTGGCCATTGTGCTGCTGGCAGGAGGTGCACTGACATGGGCAATCGGCCAGATGATGGTGCGCCAGCTGCAGGGCGTTGATGCCATGACGACACTCGCCTGGGTCGCCGTATTTGCCACTCCGCAACTCACCGCCTGGTCACTGGTATTTGAAAGCAATCATGTCGAGGCCATCCGCTCCGCCGGACTGGTGGTCTGGAGCGCGGTAATCTATCTGGGCCTCGTGATGACCGCGCTCGGCTACGGCATGTGGTACACTTTGGTGCGCAAGCACCCCATCAGCCAGATCGCACCGTTCCTGCTGCTCTTGCCGGTAACGTCCGTTATCGGCGGGATCGTGTTCCTCGGCGAGCGGTTGCATTTTTTGGCCGCGATCGGCGGCGCGATCGTTGTTGCCGGTGTGGCCTTCATACTGATCGAGCGCATTCCTGTTCCGCGCGCCGTCCGAAAGCCGATCAAGTAATATTGACCGGCACCCCATAGCTTGTGAGTTGAATCAGCCATCACCAACGCAAAGATAACAGTGACCACAACGACTGGAGGTCACCCATGTCGAAGCTCCTTATGGCAGCCGCATTGATTGCAGGCATCAGCGCCACCGTATTGCACGCGCCCGCGCAAGCCCGCGGCGGGTCCCAGCATCTGGCTGGCACCTGTCAGTACTACAAGCAAAAGGCCATGTTCACCGGTGATGAGCGCTGGTGGAAACGCTGGCGCAGTTGCATGAAAGGCAACTACTGAGACCTTTCCACACACCGGGCTGTCACTCCACACTGTGAAATTCGGGTCGTTGACCGGATGAAACGCCGCTCCGGTGCGCCATCTTGAGCGTAGCAGGTAACGGGGAGCCTTGTTTGCCACTGGTGGGTGTTTGTCAGGAGCCATGCAATGAAATTCGAATTGACCGTCAACGGCCAGAAACGTGCCGTCGATGTCGATGGCGACACACCGTTGCTCTGGGTGTTGCGCGATGAACTTGATCTGACAGGAACGAAATTTGGCTGCGGAATCGCCCAGTGCGGAGCTTGCACCGTTTATGTCGACGGCGAGCCGACGCGTTCATGCGTAATGGCGATCGAAGACATCGGAGACAGTGAAGTCTCCACCATTGACGATTTGTCCGGCAAGGCCGCGGAAGCAATCCAGTCTGCCTGGCGCGAACTGGATGTACCGCAATGCGGCTACTGCCAGTCCGGTCAGATCATGGCCGCAACGGACCTTCTGAACCGCAACGCAAAGCCTTCTGACGACGACATAGATGAGGCCATGGCCGGCAATGTGTGCCGATGCGCCACCTATCACCGCATCCGGCTGGCCATTCATCGCGCCGCCGATATCATGGAGGGCTGAACACATGTTTCCCAACAAGCTGAACAGCCTTTTGGATCAGGCACAACCCAGCCGCCGCACATTCCTGAAAGCCGCCGGTGGTGCCGGTCTCGGGCTCATCATCGGCGCAGCCCTACCTTCTGCAGGTCCAGCAAGCGCGGCAATCGCCGGCAACGGGTCGTTCAATCCCTTCGTGCGGATTTCTCCCGATGGCCTCGTCACAGTCATTGTCAAACACCTCGACAAGGGCCAGGGCGTGGCAACCGGGCTCGCCACGTTGGTGGCGGAGGAACTCAATGCCGAGTGGGAGCAAATGCGCGTTGAGTTCGCGCCGGCAAACGCCAAGCTTTATAACAATCTCTCCTGGGGCCCGTTTCAGGGAACCGGCGGTTCCACCGCTATCGCCAACGCCTACGGGCAATATCGCTCCGCAGGCGCTGCTGCCCGCGACATGCTCGCCGCCGCTGCGGCGAGAACGTGGCAGGTGCCTGCTGGCGAGGTCACGGTTTCTGGCGGAAAGATTGTGCATACATCCGGCAAATCGGCATCTTACGGCGAGTTTGCAGAGGCCGCGTCGCAAATGTCCGTCCCGGAAAAGCCGGTCCTGAAGCCGGCAGATCAGTTCATCTATATCGGCAAGACATTCCCGCGGCTTGATACCAGGGACAAGACGGTCGGCGCTCCGATCTATGCGCTGGACCTCAAGAAAGACGGCATGCTGGTCGCGGCAATCGCCCGCCCGCCGAAGTTCGGCGCCAAACTGAAGTCCTTCGATGCAACCAAGGCCAAAGCCGTCAACGGTGTGATGGATGTCATCGTCACCCCAGCAGGCGTGGCCGTCATCGCAAAGAGCACGTGGCCAGCGTTTAAGGGCAAGCAAGCCCTTAGCGTTGATTGGGACTTTTCCTCCGCCGAAACCCGGGGCAGCGAGGAGCTTTTTGCCGAATACCGCGAACGTGCAAGTCAGCCGGGCCAGACCTTCGCCTCCAATGGCGATACTGCAAAGGCCCTCGCCGATGCGGCACAGGTCATCGAAGGCGAGTTCGAATTCCCTTATCTCGCCCATGCGCCGATGGAACCGCATGACGTGGTTGTTCAATTCGATGGCAAGACGGCGGAATTCTGGACGGGGTCGCAGGTGCCGACGCTCGACAAGAACGTCAGTGCCAAGATCCTTGGCATTAAGCCGGATCAGGTGCAGATTCACACGGTATGGGCTGGTGGCTCGTTCGGACGGCGCGCGCAACCGGATGCGCATATCGTCGCCGAGGCCGCGATGATTGCCAAGGCCTGGGGCAAACCACAGCCGATCAAGGTACAGTGGACCCGCGAAGACGACATCAAGGGTGGCTACTACCGGCCCATGTATGTCCACCGCGTCAAGGCAAGCCTTGATAACGACGGCAACCTGACCGGTTGGCATCACCGCATCGTTGGCCAATCGATCCTGTCCGGCACATTGTTCGAAGGCATGCTGGTCAAGGACGGAATCGACAAGACATCCATCGAGGGTGTCGCCGACATGCCCTACAAGATTCCCAACTTCACCGGCGAACTCAACACTGTTGCCGTTGGCGTGCCGGTCCTGTGGTGGCGCTCGGTTGGTCACACCCACACGGCCTATGTCGTTGAGACCATGCTGGACGATCTCGCCAAAGCCGCCGGCAGGGACCCTGTCGAGTTCCGCCTGAACCTTTTGAAGGATCACCCCCGCCACCAGGGCGTGCTCCGCCTGGCCGCCGAAAAGGCAGGATGGGGCACACCGCCGCCTGAGGGCAGGTTCCGCGGGGTAGCTGTGCACGAATCGTTCAACTCCTATGTGGCGGAAGTTGCGGAGATCGCGCTTAACGATGACGGTGAATTCAAGGTCGAGCGCATCGTTTGTGCCGTGGATTGCGGCGTCGCGGTCAATCCGGACAATATCGCCTCGCAAATGGAAGGCGGCATTGCATTCGGCCTTGGCCATGCACTGCGCAATGAAATCACACTGACGGACGGCGAAGTGGATCAGGCCAATTTTGATACCTACGAGCCAATGCGCATTACCGACATGCCGGTGGTGGAAACCCACATCGTGCCGTCTAACGAGAAGCCAACCGGCGTCGGAGAACCGGGCACACCGCCGGCCGCACCGGCCGTTGCCAATGCCATCTTCGCCGCAACGGGTAAGCGCATCCGCAAGCTACCGTTCTCGGCCAATGATCTGACCGGGGCGTAGGAGGTCAAGGATTTCGCTTCCCCAAACCGGGAAGCGGTCACCCGCCCACAACTTCGTCATCCCGGATAGCAGTGGGTCAAGCCCGGTATGACGGGTGAGGTGTTGAGTTGAACCCGTGCAACAAACAACGTCACCCCGGCGCAGGCCGGGGTCCAGATGTGAGTCAACGATCTGGCGTCACCGCCCAACTGGATACCGGGTCAAGCCCGGTATGACGGTTTTTTGTCGAACCATTTCCTTGCATTTGCAACCTGACCGGTAATGTGGCCTTGGGATCAGCGCAAGGCTGATTCTGGGGCGTGACAACCCCTCACAACGCGGTTGGTACCAGCCGTAAATGGTGCCTCCTCGACCACTTTTAGTCCCTGTCGGGCGTTCCGCCCTCCGCGCCTTTTCTCATGATCGGGGAGGCATTGGCGCATGTCCAGGGGTTTGCCGTTATAGGTCTTGCCGGAACGCTCCAGCGGCACTTCGTAGGAAATCATGCCCCAGTTCATCGCCTCGACATAGCCGTCCGGAAGATTGTCGAGCACCACCTCCCGCACCGCTTCGATGGCGGCCCGGCGCTCGTCCGGCAATTCTCTGAGATAATCGTTTACAGTCGGAGCGTCCGAGCGCATCGGCCTCTCCGTCAGTCCGGTCGATCGTGAGAGACCCGAGACATAGGTGACAGAACGTTCCGGAGACATGGGTTACACTTTTGGCCATTTGGCTGGAGGTGTAGATGCCGTGGAAGGAACTTTC
>JANQIR010000178.1 GCA_028282065.1 Aestuariivirgaceae bacterium | reverse complement strand
TCGGGACTGCGAGCGCGAGGTTTGGATGCTTGGGCAGGCCTTCAAGATGATGGTTGAGACCAGATCGCTGGAGTCCCTTAGGGTTCTGTCGAACGCCGCGGCGATCATCGCTGAAGGTGAGGTGATGCAGCTTGCTGCCTCGCACGATACCACCACGACGGAAGATGCCTATCTGAAGGTTATCGGTGCCAAGACCGCTGCGCTGTTTGCCGCAGCCGCCGAGGTCGGTGCGATTGTATCGGACCGGCCGAAGGACGAGCAGGCCGCGCTGGACTCCTACGGCCGCAATCTCGGCGTGGCGTTTCAGTTGATCGACGATGCGCTTGACTATTCAGGCAAGCAGTCGCTGCTCGGCAAGTCCGTCGGCGACGATTTTCGCGAGGGCAAGATCACCTTGCCGGTGGTGTTGAGTTACCGCCGCGGCAACGTCGAGGAACGTGCGTTCTGGAAACGCACGCTGGAGGACAACGATCAGCGTGACGGCGATTTGGAACATGCGTGCGAGTTGATCACCCGGCATTCGGCTATCGAAGACACCGTGGAGCGCGCAACCCACTATGGTGCCATTGCTCGCGATGCAATGGCCATTTTCCCGGACAGCGCACACAAGGCGGCCCTGCTTGAAGCCGTCGAATTCTGCATTTCCCGCGTCCATTGACCCTTGCCGGTACCCGTCGGCAATTGCTTTAGCCCTGCTTAACCGCTACCATGGTGCATCTTTAGTAACGTTAAAGGGGTTGAGCGTGGATTTGTCGGAATGGCTGCAGGCCACAGATACCAGTCAGGCTGAGTTGGCGAGGGCGCTGGGCGTGTCCCAGGGCCGTGTGTCGCAATTGGTTGCCGGTGCCGCACCGTCTCTGGAACTGGCGGTAAAGATCCAGAGCTTCACCAAGGATCAGGTCTGCCCGGCGGATTTCTCCACAGGTGATCGAGCCCCCACTGGGGCGGTTCAGGAACTGGATACCGTCGACGCGGCCATCCTGGCAGTTCAGCGCGGTGAGTTGATTGTCGTTGTGGACGACGATGACCGGGAGAACGAAGGTGATTTGATTGCCGCCGCCAGCAAGATCACCGCCGATCAGATGGCATTCATGATCCGCCACACGTCTGGAATCGTGTGTGCGCCAATGACGTTGAAGAATGCTCAGCGCCTCAGACTCGATCCCATGGTGGCCATGAACGATGCGCCGCTCGGGACCGCCTTCACCATATCGGTGGATTACAAGGAAGGGCTGACAACGGGCATTTCCGCCCGCGAACGCTGTGCGGCGGTTCACGCGCTGGCCAACGACAACGTGCAGGCTGCTGACTTCGTGCGCCCCGGCCACGTGTTTCCGCTGATTGCAAAGAACGGCGGCGTGTTGATGCGCTCCGGACACACCGAAGCGGCGGTCGACATTGCCCGTCTTGCCGGGGAACCGCCGGTTGGCGTAATTGCCGAACTGGTCAACGACGACGGTACGGTCAAGCGTGGCGCGGACGTACTGGCCTTCGCCCGCGAATATGGCCTGAAAATCATCTCGGTTGCTGATCTGATCTCGTACCGCCAGTCGCGCGAACGGTTGGTGGAGCAGCATCGCAGTTTCGATGTTAGCACGCCGGCAGGTCCGGCCCGTGCCTTCGCCTATACGACGCCGTTCGATCCCGTCCAGCATCTCGCCATGGTGTTCGGTGAGGTTGGCGATGGCTGCAACGTGCCGGTCCGCCTGCACCGCGAGGATCTGGTGGAGGATGTTTTCGGCGGCCGTGATACGCTCAACAGCGTATATGACATCTTCAGGTCTGAGGGCCGCGGAGTTTTGGTCTACCTGCGCGAGGGCACCGCGGGTGTTCCGGCTTCGAACCTCGCCGAACCGGCGGAAAAGGAAGAGACCGGCAGCGCCAGGGCGCGTGAAGAGGCTTGGCGCGATGTTGGCCTTGGCGCCCAGATCTTGCGCGATCTAGGCGTGAAATCCATTCGCCAGCTTGCCTCCAGCACCCGCCACTATATCGGGCTGTCCGGGTTTGGCATTGAGATTGCCGAAACGGTGCTTTTGGACGGGGAGGGCAGGTAGCGTCCGCGTCCGGCGATGCCTGTCAGATCGGCCCGTCAAATGAGCCTGTCAAAAGGGCTCGTCATATGAGGTTATGTCGGCGCAGACCGCTTAACAGAAGCTCATTGCGCGCCTTGTCGGGATAGGGCTGCCAGTTGGCTCTGCGTTCCACGAGGCCTGGTTCCATGGCGCGGCATTTTTCCAGCAGTTCCCGTGCATCGTCGATCCTGTCCTGATGCGCCAGGCAGATAGCGTACCGAAACAGCGCGTCGGCAAGGTCCGGGCGTAGCAGCATGGACTGCCTGGCCCAGTTTGCCGCAATCTCGGGCTGGCCCAGTATGATGTGGGCGCGTGAAAGATAGGCCATGTAGCGCCAGCGGTTGGGGTCCCTGGGGTTCAGCGTCAGGGCTCTTTCCATTTGGGCGACGCCGTCTTGCGTGTGGCCCGTAAGGTCGAGCCGATTGCCGACGGCCATCGCCGCATGGGCGAAACTCGGATTGAGCTTCAGGGCCGTCTGGGCTTCCGCCAGACCGAGTGCGGTCTGTTCCGACCAGATATGCACCGCGCCCAGCCCCATGTGTGCGACCGCGGAATTGTCGTCCAGCGCAATAGCCCTGCGCGCCGCCGAACGAGCCTCGTCCAGACAGTCGGCGGGCGCGTCTTCGCAGCCGAGCATCTTCAGTCTGGCGAGCGCCCAGGCCAGCCGTGCCCAGGCGTCGACATAGTTCGCATCACACGCGATCGCACAGCGGAACATCTCGATGGCTGCAAACGTGCCCTCGCACGTGTCGTCGTGAAATGTCTCCATGCCACGCAGATAGTAGTCCCAGGCATTGAGATCCTCGGTCCGCTTCAGCACTGTCCGGCGATGTTCGAACTGCTCCAGTTCCGGCACGATGGTTGCGGCGATCCGGTCGGTGATTTCGTCCTGAACGTCGAAAATGTCCTCCATCAGGCGATCGAACTTTTCCGCCCAGACATGGTGGCCGCTATGGGCATCGATCAGCTGTGCCGTAATCCGCAGTCGGTTGCCTGCCTTGCGCACGCCGCCTTCCAGAATGAACCGGGCACCGAGTTCCTCGGCGATCTTTTGGACCCGTATCGCTTGTCCCTTGTAGGAGAAACTTGAGTTCCGGGCGATGACCGGGAAAGACCGCCAGTGCGACAGCGCGGTAATGATGTCTTCGGCAAGCCCATCGGAGAAATACTCCTGTTCGGCGTCTTTGCTCATGTTGTCGAACGGCAGGACGGCGATCGAGGGCGTGCCGGAGAACCCGCTGGCTGTGGCGGCCGGTTCCGCCTTGCCGGTGGTGCCGTCCGCCGGTTGCGGGTCGCCAAGCACCGCCATATATATCCTGACCGGTTTGGAGATATTCTTCACGGTCTGCTCGCCGCCATCCGCGAACGCCAAACCGGTCTTGCCGTCGACCTGGTCGAACACCGGTCCGGAGATGCAAATGCCGCCCGGCTCCGCCAGCGCCTCCACGCGCGCCGCCACGTTGACGCCCTCGCCGTAAATGTCCGAGCCCTCGACAATGATGTCGCCGAGGTTCACACCGATACGCAGCCTTATGCGTTTGTCAGCCGGCAAATCCGGTTCGTGGTCCTTCATCTGTCTCTGGATGTCGGCTGCACCCTCCACGGCCTCCACCGCACTTGCGAACTCGGCCAGCAGGCCGTCGCCCATGAGTTTGACGATGCGCCCCTTGCGCCGCTCGATGCCCGGTTGAACGACTGTCTTAAGCAGATTTTGCAGGCGTTTCAGCGTCCCCGTCTCATCCTCACCCATGAGACGTGAATAGCCGGCCACATCGGCGGCAACGATGGCGGCTAGCCTGCGTTCCAAGTTTGTCCTCCCGAAAACGCCAAACTAAGACAATATCTGTCCGGATCAAAACAGCGGTGGCTCGCCGGTCAACAGCGGGACCCGTCGTAATCATGTCGTCAGATGCCGAAAATGCAATTGACCTTGCCACCTGCCGGAGTGCATAAATCCCGTTAGTACGGCTCCCCGAAACAGGTGCAAAGCACCGGGGATGAAATGGGAATGCAAGTGAGGCCGACCCAATCAGGGGCCTCAGGTTGCAGTCGGCCGCTTGCAGGTGTGCCGGAGATCCAGGCGTCCTAATCGGCAGTGACTATTGCGCTCTTTCGCAGCGCCACGCTGCCAACCGCAAGGGGCCGATGATCGTTGCTGTTCAGTGTCACCTCAATGGTATTTCTGCCCTTGGGCAGCTTACTGATATGCAGCCAATTGCCATATAGCCGCGCAATCTTCTTGCCATTGACATAGACATGGGCATGTCCTTCGCCGGCGACATGAGACCGGCTGGCATTTTCGGGCGCGAATTTGAAGCCCTTTGTTGTAATGTGCAGGTTCCAGCCTGACATCGGGTCAGCCTGTACCGACAGCTCAAGCTCCGGCGTCTCGGCGCCTGCTGGCAAGTCTATGGGTTCACCATGATCGTGACCGGACAACTGCGATGCCGCAGATGTTTGCTCTGCTGTCGTGTGCTGTCCGTGAGAGGCATGGTCATGGCCATCCAAGGTTACGCCATTTGCCGCCGCTGCAACAAATCCGATGCCGCCACCCAGAAAGATACCAATGCAAAAGAGTGCGAGTGCACGGTTCATGTTCTGCCCCTTTATGACAAGAGGGTGTCCGGGCGCAACGAGACAGGCGCCCGGACGGTTGTCGAGTCTTCAGGCTGATTCAGCTGTGTTGTGGTACGCCTTCACGCGCCCCTTCGCGTTCCCAGAAATAGCCGGCGAACAGACCGAGAAGGACCCAGGCAGCCAGTCCGACACCAAAAGCACGCGCAGCGAACAGCGCAGCGATTTCTGTCGGAACCGGGCCGGTAAATGAATCCGGTTCCGGAGCGCCAATTGCATGCGGCGCTATGAGCAGAATAGCTGCAATCCCCCACGGGACCCAGCTCTTGCCGAACGCGATTAGCCAAAGCGCAACACCGGCACAAGCCACAGTGGCAAACCACCAGACCTGACGGATGTAAACATCGGCAGCCGCCACGCCCGGCACCTCCGGAGCCAGCGAAACGCCCGGCGCGAGATGCACCGTAACGAACCCGGCAACACCCCAGACAAGGCCATTTCGGGCGGTAATCTCTGCCCCGCGCTGATCGGCCAGCGCCATCAGAGCAACCAGAATGAAAGCATAACCGGAGTAGATCAGGATCGTGAAGAAAATGCTCAGCCCGTCGCGCATGGCATCGAAGCCGCCCAAGTCCTGATGAGCGCTGACTGCCTGCGCGCCGAAATGTACCAGTTCCCCGGACTCGTAGAGCTCCGCGTGAAGCAGTACCGGTTGCACAAATGAAAGCTGCAGCAGGCTGGCGATCAAGCCCGCTGAAGCACCAGCGAACAACGCGCTGGTAAGGATTCTCGTAAACATGGCTTAATGACAGGGAAAGCCAGTCGCATGGCGAACGTCATGTGCGGCATCGTGGAGAGCGCCCGCCTGCACGTGTCCCGAGACGAAAATCACTGCGATACCTATAATCGCAGAAAATATGATGGGCAGAAGACTGCTTTGAGCTTCTGCTTGTACTGTGCGTGTTGCCATAATCGGTCTCCTTCGCTGTCACACCCGACAGCAGGTTTACAGATTGCCTGGCAGGTATCCTGGCTCGCGGGTCTTGGCGCATCGGCAGCCTTCCCTGCCTGTAACGGCAAGTGGCGTAGTCGCCGGGCGCTCTCCGCATACAGTCGCGGGGGCGGCTTTGGCTCCGGACTCCCGGAATGGGTCAGTCCTGTCCAAATTCCCTGTTAGTTTCCCGGCACTTTGTGCCTTTCGAAAACCAAGCGGATCCGTTATGCAGTTTTAGATCTGGTTGTGCAATTCAAAATCCGCCGCAAACCAGAACAAAAACAACGAATGTGTGACGTGGATGCATATTTGGCGACTTCAGACACGCTCGCTCTTGCACAGTGGATCAGCATGATCGAAAGCGCTCCAAATGAATAAGGACGCCGCAGAACCTCAAGGTGAACTGACCACCCGCACGCTGGCCATGCCGGCCGATGCCAACCCGGCCGGTGATATTTTTGGCGGCTGGGTGTTGTCGCAAATGGATATTGCCGGAGGTATAGCCGCCGCCCAGCGTGCCCAAGGCCGCGTGGCAACCGTTGCCGTTGACGCCATGACCTTTATCCGCCCGGTGTTTGTCGGCGACATATTGTGCGTCTACGCGCAGACCGAGCGCGAGGGGACGACGTCCATCGCCATTCACCTGGAAGCCTGGGCCATGCGTGGCCGGTTG
>JANQIR010000137.1 GCA_028282065.1 Aestuariivirgaceae bacterium | reverse complement strand
GAGCATTTTTTGTGAATCCTGAGTCACTAAAAATGCTCTATCTCTTTGATATTGAGCATGTTCTTATCCGAAAACCGCACACACTTTTCGGGAACATGCCCTAGCCGTTTATGTCGTAGGCCGCTATCACCGCCAGGTTCAACAGGTCCGAGGCCCGGGCGGACATTTGTGCGATCTGCACGGGCCGGTCGAGGCCGACCAGCAACGGCCCGACAACCATCACGCCACCGAGTTCCTGAAGCATCTTGGTTGAAATGCTCGCACTGTGCGCCGCGGGCATGACCAGTACGTTTGCCGGGCCGGACAGCCGACAGAACGGATAAAGCGACATGGCATCGCGCGACAGGGCGACATCTGCGGTCATTTCGCCATCATATTCAAAACTGACTTTGCGGCGATTGAGCTCCGCGACGGCGTTTTGTGAATTCTGCACCCGTTCGCCCTGTGGATAGCCGAAGGTAGAGTAGGACAACAGCGCAACGCGTGGCGTGTGGCCAAGACGTCTGGCGACGCCTGCAGCCTCCTCAGCGATATCGGCAAGCTGCTCCGGTCCGGGCATTTCAAGCACCGATGTATCGGCAATGAAAATCGTTCTGTTACCGCAGATCGCCATGGACACGCCAATGGCGCGGTGTCCGGGGCGCGTATCGATCGCCAGGCGGATGTTCTCCAGCGCCACCGAGTAGTTTCGGGTAATACCGGTGACCATGGCATCGGCATCGCCCAGAGCCACCTGGCAGGCGGCAAATACATTGCGGTCCTGATTGACAATGCGCTGGCAGTCGCGGAACAGGAACCCCTGCCGCTGAAGCCGTTCGTAAAGATAGTTGGCGTAGACGGCGTTGCGGTCGGAAAGGCGCGCATTCAAAATCGTCACATTCTCATGCAGCTCAATGCCGCTGGCCGCCACCATGTCTTTGACCCGGTCCTCGCGCCCGATGAGGATCGCTTCGCCATAGCCGCTTGACGCGAAATTGTGGGCCGCGCGCACCATCCGGTCTTCTTCGCCTTCTGCGAACACCACGCGTTTTGGATGGGTGCGGACATGTTCGAAGATATTCTGAAGCGATCCGGTGATCGGGTCCAGCCTGGCCGACAGCTGCACCGAATAAGTTTCGAAGTCCTCGATATCGCGGCGGGCCACGCCGGACGCTATCGCGGCCTTAGCCACCGCCGTGGGAACCGCGGAGATCAGCCTGGGATCGAAGGGAACCGGGATAAGATAGTCACGGCCGAACTTCAGCCGGGTCCCGGAATAGGCGGCAGCGACCTCGTCCGGAACGTCTTCGCGGGCCAGGTCGGCCAGCGCCTGGGCGGCCGCGATCTTCATCTCGTCGTTGATCGAACGTGCGCGGACATCGAGCGCGCCACGGAAGATATAGGGAAACCCCAGTACATTATTGATCTGATTGGGGTAGTCGGACCGGCCGGTCGCCATGATCGCATCGCTGCGCACCTCTGCGACTTCCTCCGGCGTGATCTCCGGGTCGGGATTGGCCATGGCGAAAATGATCGGATTGTCCGCCATGGAGGCAACCATATCCCTGGTAAGGGCTCCTTTGACGGACAGTCCGTAAAATACGTCCGCCCCCTTGAGCGCATCGGCCAACGTCCGTGCGTCCGTATCGGCGGCGAAGGCTGCCTTCCATTGGTTCATACCTTCGTCACGCCCGCGGTAGACCACACCCTTGCTGTCGCACAGCGTGATGTTTTGTGCCGGAACGCCGAGAACCGTCACCAGTTTCATGCAGGCAATGGCCGACGCACCCGCGCCGTTGCACACCAGCTTGAACGACTTGAGATCCCGCCCGGTGATCTTCAACGCATTGATCAGTCCAGCCGTTGCAATGATGGCGGTTCCATGCTGGTCGTCATGGAAAACCGGAATGTCCATCATCTCGCGCAGCTGATCTTCGATGATGAAACAGTCCGGCGCCTTGATGTCCTCCAGGTTGATGCCGCCGAAGGTGGGCCCGAGATAGCGGACCGCATTGACGAACTCGTCCGGGTCGGTGGTGTCGATCTCAAGGTCGAACGCGTCAACATCGGCAAAGCGCTTGAACAGGACGGATTTGCCTTCCATCACAGGTTTCGACGCCAGCGCGCCCAGGTTGCCGAGGCCCAGAATTGCCGATCCGTTTGAGATCACCCCGACGAAATTGCCCTTCGCGGTATAATCATAGGCGGCATCCGGGTCGTCGGCGATCGTGCGCACAGGAACCGCCACGCCGGGCGAATAGGCAAGCGACAGGTCACGCTGTGTCGCCATCGGCTTGGTTGCGCGCACCTCCAGTTTGCCCGGCTTGCCTCTCGAATGAAAGTTGAGCGCTTCCTGATCGGTGAAACTCGGCCGGTTGGAAGAAGATCTCTTGCTCATCATCACCTCGAAGCCTGTGCGCTGCCTGTCCGGGAAGAAAGACGGGGGAATGTCCCGCCCGCTTAGAACCGTTTGTGGCAAATCATACCGTGAACCAAGGCCGTGGCCAGCCCAAATGACACTCCTGTCGCCGCCCAAACGGCTCAGCGGGTGGGCAGGACCTTGAGTGTTGTGTGGATGACTACACTGCCACGCGAGACAGCGCATACCCTCAATTGGTATGACTGCGATGAGATTGAGGGTCCTTGCGCAGTAACGAAAACACCATGGAACAGCCGGTAGACGCCAAAGGGGCCCCACACGCTCAAGATCAGGCTGCCGCTTCGGTCCCCCCCGCCTCCGCCCCCGTGCGGGCAGGCTCTGCCGGGGCCACGCCGATGATGGCGCAATATCTGGAAATCAAGGCGGCCAATCCCGGCAGCCTGCTGTTTTACCGGATGGGCGATTTCTACGAACTTTTCTTTGATGATGCTGAGACGGCGTCGCGTGCACTGGGGATCGCGCTTACCAAGCGTGGCAAGCACCAGGGCGAAGACATCCCGATGTGCGGTGTTCCGGTCCATGCGGCGGACGAGTATCTGCAACGGTTGATCAGGCTCGGCCATCGCGTGGCGGTGTGCGAGCAGACCGAAGATCCCGCAGAGGCCAAGAAACGCGGCTACAAGGCCGTGGTGCGCCGCGAGGTTGTCCGCCTGGTAACACCGGGGACCTTGACGGAAGACACATTGCTTGAAGCCAAGCAGCACAATTACCTGGCAGCGCTTGCGCGGGTGAAGGCGTCAGGCGAACTGGCCGTTGCCTGGCTCGATATTTCGACGGGAGAGTTCGCCGTCATATCGCTGGATGTGCCGCGGCTAGGGGCCGAGCTTGCCCGCCTGCGGCCCGGTGAGATCATCCTGGGTGACAGCCTGCTTGACGATCGCGAACTGGCTGCGGCTTTGAAACTCTCATCGGCTCCCCTGACACCGCTGCCGGTGTCCAGGTTCGACAGCCATGCCGGCGAGCGCCGTCTGAAGGAGAGATTCTCCGTTCTTGCGCTTGATGCCTTTGGGGACTTCTCTCGCGCCGAACTGGCTGCTTGCGGCAGTCTGTTGGATTATGTCGCGATCACACAGGTCGGCACTTTTCCGGCCATCACACCGCCTCAGCGCCTGACGATCGATCAGGCCATGATGATTGATGCGGCGACCAGGGCCAATCTGGAACTAATCACCACCTTGTCCGGCAGCCGCAAGGGCAGCCTTCTCGACACGATCGACGAAACGGTGAGCGGTGCCGGCGGCCGTTTGCTGGCCGACTGGCTTGCCGGTCCGCTAACCGATCCGGACGCGATTAACGAGCGCCTCGACGCGGTGACCTTCCTGCTCGAACAGCCGGGCCTGCGCTCGAATCTGCGCACCGCTTTGAAGGCGGCGCCGGACCTGGGCCGCGCGCTGGCCCGGCTCACCGTTGGCCGCGGAAGCCCGCGCGATCTGGCCGCCATCCGCGACGGGTTGTCGAAGGCACGTGATATTGCCGATCTTCTGGCCGGCTCGCATGATATCACCGCTCCGCCTGAGGCAATCACATCCGTCGCCGAAGCGCTGTCGGCGAGCGACGACGGACTGGCGGAACGCTTGGCGGACGCTCTGGGTGACGAACTTCCAGCCCATGCGCGCGATGGAGGCTTCATCCGCCAGGGCTATCATGACGATCTCGACGAGCAACGGGCCCTGCGCGATGAAAGCCGCAAGGTGATTGCCGGCCTGCAGGCACAATATGGCGATCTGACGGGCATCAAGTCCTTGAAGATCAGACACAATAACGTTCTGGGGTATTTCGTCGAGGTAACCCAGCAGAACGCCGCCAGACTGTCCGAACCCGATGTCTCGGAGACGTTTATCCATCGCCAGACCATGGCCAATGCCATGCGGTTCACGACCGGTGAACTGGCCGAACTGGAGGGGCGGATCTCAAGTGCGGCGGAACGTGCCATCGCGCTGGAACTGGAGATGTTCGCCACGCTGGTTGCCGCGGTGGACGCCCAGGGGCAGCTTATATCCTCCATTGCCCTTGCGCTGGCACGCACCGACGTTGTGGCCGCCCTGGCGGAATTGGCGGAACGCGGCCGGTATGTGCGTCCGCTTGTCGATGCCAGCCGGGCCTTTATCATCGAAAAGGGCAGGCATCCTGTTGTCGAAGCGGCCCTGAAGAGCGGCAGTGCGCAGCAATTCGTGCCTAACGACTGTGATCTCAATGCGGACCCGTCCGAAGACGGCAGTGCCGGCCGGCATATCCGGCTGCTGACCGGTCCGAACATGGCGGGCAAGTCCACCTATCTGCGTCAGAACGCGCTCATCGCCGTATTGGCCCAGATGGGGGCGTATGTCCCGGCGGAATTCGCCCATATCGGGGTCGTGGACCGGCTGTTCAGCCGTGTCGGTGCTGCAGACGATCTGGCCAGGGGGCGATCGACCTTTATGGTTGAGATGGTCGAAACGGCCACCATCCTCAATCAGGCGACGGACCGTTCGCTGGTGATCCTCGACGAGATCGGCCGCGGTACGGCGACATTCGACGGCCTGTCGATCGCATGGGCCTGTGTGGAACATCTCCATGAGGTGAACCGGTGCCGGGCGCTCTTTGCCACCCATTTCCACGAACTGACAGCCCTGGCGTCCAGGCTCGAACGGCTTGCCAACGCAACGATGACCGTTCGCGAGTGGCATGGAGAGGTCATCTTCCTGCACGAGGTGGCGCCGGGCGCCGCCGACCGGTCTTACGGCATTCAGGTCGCCAAACTGGCCGGACTGCCACCTGCGGTCGTGGATCGCGCAACACAGGTCCTGGAGGTTCTGGAGCGTACCGAACAGACCGGCGCCCACAAGGAACTTGCCGATGACTTGCCGCTGTTCAACGCTGTCAGACCGCAATCAACCGCCGGAGCCATATCGGGACCCAGCGAGACAGACCGAATTCTGCAGGAAACGACACCAGACGACCTTACGCCACGTGAGGCGCTGGAACTGCTCTACAAGCTGAAATCCAGGCTGGCACAAGTCGGCGAGTGATCATTCCTCCGGCAGGGCCTCCTCGTAATACCACATGCCGGCTCTCTTCCTGAAACGGCTGAGTTCACGGTGTGTCCGCAGCCGGCCGCCGGTAAGATATTTCGCCTCAAACAGCACAGTGCCCTCGCGGTCTGAACGGCCACCCTTGAGGACGTTTATCACTGTCAGCCCCGTCCAGTGATTTTCACCTGCAAACCGCGCCACAGCCAACGCGTCGAAGAACAGCTGTTGCTTGGGAGACAGCGTGTCGCGCAGATAACCGATGTTCTTCACCACGTGGGCGGTGTAGCGTGAGCGCATGAGGTCTTCGGCCGTTTGAGGCCGTTTTTGCCCATCCAGAAACGGACCACAACACTCCGACAGCGGCAATTCACGCCCGCAGGGGCAGGATTTGATCATGTGGTCCTCTTAAGCCAGCCGGTTGCGAGCGTGCATCCACAATAGCGCGCCGGCTCGCGTCTTTCCCACAGGAATTGTCATTGTTGAGCGGGTACCGGGTTGTCCCTGCACCAATGCACCGGGCATGCTTGGCCATCTTGCGCATTTGCGAAAATCCGGTTTCGGAGTATGTGTGTGCGCCATGAAAGCAGACGCACAGCCGAAACGGGGTAACGCATCAGCAGGCCGATTCGACGTGTTGGAACGCGCCAGCGTCACGTCGTTGCTGGACGCGTTGGCCGAACAGCATGGGGCCACCAGCCCGGCTTTCCGGCCCGCCGCAC
>JANQIR010000046.1 GCA_028282065.1 Aestuariivirgaceae bacterium | reverse complement strand
GCTGAGGTGGATGTCGGCGACCAGTGTGGCACGGGCCAAGAAGCGCAAATCACGGGCCAGAGCCAAGGATACGGCGCCACCGACCAAGCCGGCCAATGGCGCGCTGAGCCTGAGCGTTTCCGACCTCGCGGCGCCGGTCAACCAATCGGGCCTGATCCGGGATATGCTGTTTGTGCCGCCATCGATGCCGGCGGCGGACCTGCTGGTGAAAATGCAATCGACGCGCATCCACATGGCCATCGTGGTGGACGAATATGGCGGGACCGACGGCATCGTGTCGATCGAAGACCTGATCGAAGAGATCGTCGGCGATATCACCGATGAGCACGACGAGGCCGACGAGGACCTGATCAAGCCCGCCGTGGCTGGCAGCTATGTTGCCGATGCGCGCGCCACCATCGAAGATGTGGAAACGTTGCTTGGTGTCGATCTTCTGCCCGACGAAGACGACGAGGATACCGATACGCTCGGTGGCCTGGTTTTTTCCATGCTCGGACGGGTGCCGGTGCGCGGAGAGCTGATCAAGCATCCAAGCGGTATCGAGTTCGAGATTACGGGAGCCGATCCGCGCCGGGTGAAGACGCTGAAGATACATACGCGTCCACATGCCCTGCGGGCCAACGACACGGGCCAGACCAACCCGCAATAGGACCCTCACCAAGCACGGCAATCTTTGGTTTCTCACATGGCCGCGCGGGCACTATGCTGCCTGTCTCAATGGCGATTCGCGAGCGCACAGCCGATGTTTCCTATGCCATTGCGGATCGGTCGGGATCACTCTCGTTAGGATAAATATTGCGGCAGATCGCGCTGAAGCTGGTGTTGTTGTGGGGCTGGCGAAGGCTGGCAGCCGCCGCGCTGCTTGGCATGGCAGCTTCGCTGTGCCTGCCGCCCGTCAATTTCTGGCCGGTGCTGTTCGTGGTCATGCCGGCCTGGGTGCTGCTTCTGGACGGCATCCACGCCCAGAGCCTGAGGCGGTCACGCCGGGTCGCAATGTCGGTCGTTTCGGGCTGGATGTTCGGTTTCGGATACTTTTGCGTGTCTCTCTATTGGATCGGCAACGCTTTTCTCGTGGATGCTGAGCGCTTTGCCTGGCTCCTGCCGGTGGCAATCACGGCAATGCCGGCAATGCTGGCGGGGTTCTGGGCGTTCGGGGCAGGTCTTGCCATGTTGTTTTGGCGGCCGGGCCCGGCGCGCATCCTTGTCTTGGCCCTCTCGTTCACGCTGGCCGAATGGGTTCGCGGCCATGCCTTCACCGGATTTCCCTGGAACGCCCCAGGCTACGCCGCCGACAGCCTGTTGCCAATCCTGCAGATCGCCAGCCTCGGCGGTTTGTACGGCTTGACGTTCATGGTCGTGCTGTGGACGGCATCGCCAGCCATACTGGCCGATGACGAGCGATCCTATGGCGAACAGTTCACGCGGCGCGCCATGCTGCTCACGGTCCTGGCAACGCTGCTCGGGGCGCTCGCATTCGGCTCCTGGCGGCTTTCGCAAAACCCCACCGCATGGCAGCCGGGGGTCCAACTCAGGATTGTCCAACCGAACATTCCGCAGAAGGAAAAGTGGCGGCCGCAAAACCAAAGGTCGATCTTCGATCTTTACAAAAACATGACCGCCTCGGGACCGGCGCAGCCGGTAAGGCCGCTTGACGAAATCACACATGTGATCTGGCCGGAAACGGCGCTGCCGTTCCTGCTTGCGGAGGCGGCGGGTGCGCAAGCCGAGATCGCCAGTCTTTTGCCTCACACCACCCGGCTGATCCTGGGGGCCCTGCGGCGGGACAAGGCGGCATCCGGCAGGTATCCCTATCAGGTGTTCAATTCGGTGCTGGTGCTCAACCCGGACGCAACCGACGCGGCAGCGTACAACAAGTGGCGGCTCGTTCCGTTCGGCGAATACCTGCCCATGGCCGGACTGCTGGAGCCTTTGGGGATCCGCAGGCTGGTGACGTTGCCCGGCGGGTTCACGCCCGGCGCGGGCCGGCAGGTGGTGCAGGCCCCTGAAACACCGCCATTCGTGCCGCTGATCTGCTATGAGGCGATCTTTCCCGGATCCCTGCCCCCTGGCGGCGTACAGGCCTCATGGCTGCTCAATGTGACGAATGACGCCTGGTTCGGATTGTCCGCCGGCCCCCATCAGCACTACGCCCAGAGCCGGCTTAGAGCCATCGAAACGGGCCTGCCGCTGGTGCGGGCCGCCAACTCCGGGATTTCGGCCGTAATCGACCCGCTGGGGCGCGAGGTCGCACGCATCGGACTCGACCGGCGCGGCGCGATCGACAGCCCGCTGCCTTCGCCTGCTGGAATATCTCTTTATGCGCACTTGGGAGATTGGGGGTTATTCGCTATGATGATTCTGCTGACTGGTGGATTAGTGAGTTCAACGAAAATCGAAAACTATCGATCAAAAAAATATAGGAATTAGCCAAACTTAGCCTGCAAAACTGTTTGCGTACGGATCGATGCTGTAATATGACATGTTCGAATGGCCTGACGAAGAGCGGCGTCGGGCCAATGTTCGCGCACTCGTCGATCACACCCGGCGGGCTCGGGGCTATTGGTCTAAGGGACAGGATGGTAAACAGAAACCCAAATCCAATTGATGTACATGTTGGAAATCGTGTACGCATGCGCAGAATGCTGATCGGGATGAGCCAGGAGAAGCTTGGCGAGCAACTTGGCCTGACGTTTCAGCAGATTCAGAAGTACGAAAAAGGCTCCAACAGGGTCAGCGCCAGCCGACTTTACCAGATGGCGCAGATCCTGGGCGTTCCGGTGCAGTTCTTTTTCGACGATATGCCACCAGAGCCGGCATCACCTGACGACAGCCACGGATTCTCAGAAGGCAGCCCGCAAGTGGCGGTGATGGGCTTTCTGAATTCCGCCGAGGGAATCCAGCTAAACCGGGCGTTTAGCGAGATCGAGGAACCCGCGATCAGGCGGCGGCTTGTGGATCTGGTGAAAGCATTGTCCGGTAAAGACGGCGAATAGGCCGGCCGTACAATTCGCCCGCGCGATTTGTATTATTTCAATTGAAGCAGGGCCCGGCCAATCTGCTGCTTGACGAATGCTTTGAAGCCTGCAAGAAGAGCGCGGCTCCCGCGGCGCAACATGGGGGTTTTTGTGTGGGTAATCGCGGCCTTGGAGTGCGTCAATTGTGCCGCCAGAGAGAGAAATCGAATCCGTGCAACGCGAAAATTATTTGTTTACTAGCGAGTCCGTGTCTGAAGGGCATCCGGACAAGGTGTGTGACAGGATTTCCGACGAGGTCGTGGATCTGTTTTACCGGGAAGCTTCCGAAACCGGCCTGGATCCATGGCAGGTCCGGGTCGCTTGCGAAACTTTGACCACAACAAACCGGGTCGTGATCGCGGGAGAATATCGCGGTCCGGACAGTATCGATGAGAAGCGCATTACCGAAACGGCACGCCAGGCGATCAAGGATATCGGATACGAACAATCCGGTTTTCACTGGCGAGAAGCCGAGGTCGAAGTGCTGCTGCACGGCCAGTCGGCCGACATTGCGCAGGGCGTAGATGCGGCCGGCAACAAGGACGAGGGCGCCGGCGACCAGGGCATTATGTTCGGATACGCCTGCCGGGAAACCCCTGAGCTGATGCCGGCACCGATCTACTATTCGCACCGCATTCTGGAGGCGCTTGCGAATGCACGCCATTCCGGCGACGAGCCGCGGCTGGGACCGGACTCCAAGAGCCAGATCACCGTGCAGTACTCGGGCGGCAAGCCTGTGCATGTGCGCGAGGTCGTCGTGTCGCAGCAGCATCTCGACGAGTCGATGACCTCCGACGACGTCAGGGCCATCGTGGAACCGCTGTGCCGGGACGCGCTTCCGGATGGATGGGTCACAAGCGAAACGATCTGGCATGTCAACCCGACCGGAAAGTTCTATATCGGCGGGCCGGACGGCGACTGCGGGCTGACGGGCCGCAAGATCATCGTCGACACCTATGGCGGCGCCGCACCGCATGGCGGCGGGGCGTTTTCCGGCAAGGATCCGACCAAGGTCGACCGTTCTGCAGCCTATGCCTCGCGGTATCTGGCGAAAAACGTCGTCGCAGCCGGCCTTGCCGAACAGTGCACCATCCAGCTGTCCTATGCCATCGGTGTTGCCCGGCCACTGTCGATCTATATCGACCTGCATGGTACGGGCGAGGTCTCGGAAGAGAAGCTTGAGCGTGTGGTCGGTGAGGTGATGGACCTGACACCACGCGGCATCCGCGAGCACCTGAGCCTGAACAGGCCGATCTATGCACGCACGGCGGCATACGGCCATTTTGGCCGCCCGGCCGAGGAGGATGGCGGCTTTTCCTGGGAGAGAACCGATCTGGCCGATACGCTGAAGAGCGTTGCCACCTGAACGGCATGGGCCGGGGGCCGGGGTTCGTCCGGAACCATGAGCAAAAGCAAAACCGGGAGCGAAGCGGCACCGCTTCGCTCCTATGGCCGACGTAAGGGCCACAGCTTCAGTCAACGCCAGCAGGAACGTATGGACGACCTGCTGCCAGCGCTTAAGATCGACACACAACAGAACTGTCTGGACCAGCCGGCCGGTCTGTTTGAGCCGGCCGTCCGGGATGTCTGGCTGGAAATCGGTTTTGGCGGCGGGGAGCATCTGGCCTGGCAGGCGGCGGCACATCCGCAAATTGGGATTGTCGGCTGCGAGCCCTTTACAAATGGTGTGGCGAAGCTTCTCAATGCCATTGAGGACCGGGAACTGACGAACGTCCGGATCTGGGACGACGATGCCCGGCTGATCCTTCCCTCAATAGGAGAGCAGACCATTGGACGGGTCTTCGTGCTCTATCCCGATCCCTGGCCGAAGCGCCGCCATCACAAGCGCAGGCTGATCAATCAGCACATGCTGGACTACCTCTACCACGTGATGCGGCCGGGCGCGGAACTGCGCTTTGCCAGTGACATCGCAGATTACGTCCGGTGGACGCTTGCCGCCGTTCGCCGGCATGGCGGTTTTCACTGGATGGCCGAGACCTCAACGCACTGGCGGAACAGGCCGGACGACTGGCCGCAGACCCGGTATGAGGCAAAGGCGATCCGACAGGGACGCAAACCGGTCTATCTCACTTTCGAAAGACAGTGACCGGTTGCGATATGCATACCTTGGGCCTTGCGTTGCAAGGTGGAATGGCTATATACAGCACTCAAGAGTTCATTCTCACATAGTCTCTGGATAAGAGATATGACTGGGAGTGGGTCCCTGCCGGGGCCCGCTTTTTTTAGTGCCTCAGCCAGGATGGCAGCGACATTGGTCACGATGGACACGACGCGAATCAGCAAAGAAACCGGGCCGGCATTGCGGGTGGCCGAACTTGTCGAACCGGTGCTGGCCGATCTGGGGTTCCAGCTTGTGCGCGTGCGGCTGACCGGCGCCAATGGCGCGACACTGCAGATCATGGCGGAACGGCCGGACGGAACAATGCTGATCGAAGACTGCGAACAAGTCAGCAGGGCGATCTCACCGGTGCTCGAGGTGGAAGATCCGGTCTCGGGCTCCTATCACCTGGAGGTGTCCTCACCAGGCATCGACCGCCCGCTGGTGCGCCGGGCAGATTTCGAGACCTGGTCCGGTCATGTCGCCAAGATCGAAATGGCCCAAGCCCTGGCTGGCCGCAAGCGGTTCCGCGGCGTGCTGGAAGGCTACGTGGACGGCGAGGTGCGCCTGTTCATCGAAGCGGACGAAAAGGGTGCATCGGATGTGCTGGTCGGGTTGCCGTTCGACGGTATCGCGGAAGCCCGGCTGGTCATGACCGACGAATTGCTCAAAGCCGCACAGGACCGCCGCAAGGACGGCGCGGTCGGTGACGGCAGCGAATGGAACGATGATATGGGGCCGGTTGACGCCGATGAGGCGGCCGGGCCGGCAAAGCGGAGCGAAAACAATGTCTGAACCTGCAATCAGTGCCAACAGGCTTGAACTGCTGCAGATTGCCGATGCAGTGGCGCGGGAAAAATCAATCGACAAGGCCATCGTGCTGACGGCCATGGAAGACGCCATTCAACGCGCCGCCCGCTCACGATACGGCGTTGAGAACGACATACGGGCGGAAATCGACCCGCAAACCGGTGAAATCAGACTGCAGCGCCTCATGGAAGTGGCCGAGGTGATCGAAAACGACGCCACGCAGATCACACTCGAAGAGGCCCGGCACCGCAACCCGGCCGCACAGATCGGAGACTTCATTTCCGAGCCGCTGCCGCCGCTGGAATATGGCCGGATCGCCGCCCAGAACGCCAAACAGGTAATCGTGCAGAAAGTGCGCGATGCCGAACGCGAGCGCCAGTACGAAGAGTACAAGGACCGGGTTGGCGAAATCATCAACGGCGTGGTGAAACGCGTCGAATATGGCAATGTGATTGTCGATCTCGGCAAGGGCGAAGCCATCGTACGCCGCGACGAAGGCCTGCCGCGCGAGACCTTCCGGCCGGGCGACCGGATCCGTGCCTATATCTACGACGTGCGCCGCGAGCAGCGCGGACCGCAGATCTTCCTGTCGCGCACTCATCCCGAATTCATGGCCAAGCTGTTCGGCCAGGAAGTTCCCGAAATCTACGACGGAATCGTCGAAGTCCTGTCAGTGGCGCGCGATCCGGGCAGCCGGGCGAAGATTGCCGTACGCTCCAAGGAGTCGTCGATCGATCCGGTCGGCGCCTGTGTCGGCATGCGCGGCAGCCGCGTGCAGGCCGTGGTCAACGAACTTCAGGGCGAGAAGATCGACATCATTCCCTGGTCGCCGGACGTCGCAAGTTTCATCGTCAACTCGCTGGCACCGGCGGAAGTCGCCAAGGTGGTGCTTGACGAAGAGGCCGAACGTATCGAAGTCGTGGTGCCGGACGATCAGCTTTCGCTGGCCATCGGCCGGCGCGGGCAGAATGTCCGCCTGGCCTCCCAGCTGACGGGCTGGGACATCGATATCATGACCGAAGCGGAGGAATCCGAGCGGCGCCAGAAGGAGTTCGCCGAACGTACGCAACGGTTCATCGAAGCGCTCGATGTCGATGAGATGCTGGCCCAGCTTCTGGCGTCGGAAGGCTTTGAATCGGTTGAGGAAATTGCATTCGTCGAACTGGACGAGGTGGCCACCGTAGAAGGGCTCGACGAAGAAACGGCAAACGAGATCCAGATCCGGGCGCGGGAATTTCTGGAGCGGCAATCGGCCGAACAGGATGCCCGGCGCAAGGAACTCGGCGTCGAGGACGCGCTGTCGGACGTCACCGGGATGTCTCCCGCCATCATGGTGGCGCTCGGAGAGGACCAGATCTGCACGATGGAAGACCTGGCGGGATGCGCAACGGACGACCTGACCGGATGGACCGAGCGCAAGGACGGAGAGACGGTTCGGCATGATGGCGCGCTGAGCACCCTCGATGTCAGTTCCGAGGAGGCCGAATCCATGATCATGCAGGCACGGATCAAACTCGGCTGGATCGAACCGCCTGCAGAAGAAGACGAAGAAGAGGCTGCAGACGCAGAAGGCGAAGAAGAGGCTGCAGACGCAGAAAGCGAAGAAAACGCTGCAGACGGCGAAAGCGACGGTGAGCCTGAAGCGGCTGCCGGCGAAAGCCAGGCGTAATGCGGGGGCAGGCCGGATATCGTGCAAGCGCAGGTGGACATACCCGTGGCAGAGCGAACATGCATCGTGACGCGTCAGGTCTGCGATCCCGGCGCGTTGATCCGCTTCGCGCGCTCGCCTGACGGTATTGCCGTCCCGGATATCCGCTGCAAACTTCCCGGACGCGGCGCCTGGATCAGTCTGCGCCGGCCACATGTCGAAACCGCGGTTGAAAAAAACCTGTTTTCGCGCGCATTCAAGCAGCAGACCACCGCACCGGCAGATCTCGCCGACCAGGTGGATAAACTCCTGGCCGATCAGGCGCTCGGCTATCTTTCCCTGGCGGCCAAAGCAGGCGAGCTGGTGCGCGGGTTCGACAAGGTTGAAGCCGTGCTGCTAAAAGATAAGGCGGACGTGCTTATCGCCGCGCGTGACGGTTCAAGCGATGGCAGGAACAAGCTGAAAGCCAAGCTCAAGGGAGACGGAAGAACGGCCGAATTGGTCGAAGTCTTCGCTTGTGATGAATTGGGTTTGGCATTGGGACGTACAAATGTGATACATGCTGCGTTGACAAAGGGCGGACTGGCGAAAAAGTTCGTGGCATCGGCACGCAGGCTGGAGACCTACAGATTTCTGCAGGACGATGAACGAAAGTTTGAAGAGAGAGCATGAGCGAGAGTAGCGATACAGGTGACCGTAAATCCGGTTCCGGCGGGCGTACTTTAAGTCTTCGGCGTACGACTACAGAGACAGGTCGTGTACGTCAGAACTTTTCCCATGGCCGGTCAAAGACGGTTGTCGTCGAGACCAAGCGCAAGCGTAACTTTTCCGGAACCGGGAAAGCTGCGGACGGCGGCGTGAAGACGGCAGAACCGACACCGATGGATACCCGCTCACAGCCGGCGGCCCCGGCGCCGGAAGACACAAAGCCCGCCGCCAAATCGTCCGGCATGGTCCTGCGCACGCTGACGGAAGACGAAAAAGAGGCGCGCGAACGCGCCCTCGTTCTGGCGCGCGAACGCGAAGAGCAGGAACGCAAGAACGCAGAGGAAGAAGCCAAGCTCCGCGCAGAGCGTGAAGAACAGGAACGGATCGAACGCGAAGCCGAGGCAGCAAGGACCGCCGAAGAGGAAGCGCGCCAAAAGGTCGAAGAAGAAAACCGAAAGCGCGAAGAGGCCGCCAAACGCGAGCAGCAACCGGAACAGCCGGCAGCACCGGCCAGCCCGGCGGCGGCCGCAGAAGAGCAGCGCGCCATCCGCAAACCCAAGCGCGACGTCAAGCAGGCGCAAACGCCTCGCGGCAAAACCGATGGCGAGCGCCGGCGCGGCAAGCTGACGATCAATCAGGCCCTGAGTGGCGACGATGACCGCGGCAAGTCACTGGCCGCCCACCGCCGCCGTATGGAGCGCCAGCGCAAGCAGGCCTCGGGATTCCAGCCGACACGGGAAAAGATTGCCCGTGAGGTCACCATTCCTGAGATGATCACCATCCAGGAACTGGCCAACCGCATGGCGGAGCGGGCCGTCGATGTCATCAAGCTGTTGATGAAGCAGGGCCAGATGCTCAAGATCAACGACTTCATCGATGCAGATACGGCCCAGTTGGTGGCCGAAGAGCTCGGCCATTCGGTCAAACGTGTGGCGGAAGCCGACGTCGAGGAAGGCCTCATGGGCATCGACGATACAGATGAGGATCTGAAATCCCGCGCGCCGGTCGTGACCGTCATGGGCCACGTCGATCACGGCAAGACATCGCTTCTCGATGCCATGCGCAGCGCCAATGTAGTGTCCGGTGAAGCCGGCGGCATTACACAGCATATCGGCGCCTACCAGGTAGAAACCGCCGGCGGCATGGTGACGTTCATCGATACGCCAGGCCACGCCGCATTCACCGCCATGCGGGCCCGCGGTGCCAAGGCCACCGATATTGTCGTTCTGGTGGTGGCAGCGGACGACGGCGTCATGCCGCAAACCATCGAGGCGATCAACCACGCCAAGGCCGCGGAAGTGCCGATCATCGTCGCGGTCAACAAGATCGACAAGCCCGATGCCGATCCGACACGGGTGCGCACCGATCTGCTCAACCATGAGGTCATCGTTGAAAGCGTCGGCGGTGACACTTTGGAAGTTGAGGTCTCGGCGCTCAAAGGCACCAATCTCGACAAGCTGCTCGATGCCATTCTGCTGCAGGCGGAAATCCTTGACCTGCAGGCCAATCCGGACCGGGCCGCCGACGGTATCGTCGTTGAAGCCCAGCTCGACCGCGGCCGTGGCCCGGTCGCGACGGTCCTGGTACAACGCGGCACGCTGAAGGTGGGTGATATTGCAGTTGCCGGCAGCGCCTGGGGCAAGGTGCGCGCGCTGATCAACGATCGCGGCGAAAATGTCAGCGAAGCGGGACCATCGGTACCTGTCGAGGTGCTCGGCTTTAACGGCACGCCGGAAGCCGGCGATCAGATCGTCGTGGTGGAAAACGAGGCCAGGGCCCGCGAAATCGCCGATTACCGCGAGCGCAAACGCCGCGAGACGCGTGGTGCAGCAGCCTCACGATCCTCGCTCGAACAGATGATGAGCCAGCTGCAGGAGAGCGGGAAGAAAGAGTTCCCGATCCTGATCAAGGCCGATGTGCAGGGGTCCGCCGAAGCAATCGTTCAGGCCCTGGAGAAACTGGGCAATGACGAGGTCGGCGCCCGGGTCATCCACTATGCGGTCGGCGGTATTTCCGAATCGGATGTGCAGCTGGCGGTCGCCTCACAGGCGGTGATCCTAGGCTTTAACGTACGTGCCAATACCCAGGCAAGGACCGCAGCGGAAGGTGCCGGAATCGAAATCCGCTATTACAGCATCATCTACGACCTGGTTGACGACATCAAAGCCGCCATGTCCGGCATGCTATCGCCGGAACTGCGCGAGACCTTCCTGGGCAATGCGGAGATACTGGAGATCTTCAACATCTCCAAGGTCGGCAAGGTGGCGGGCTGCCGGGTGACGGAAGGCAACGTCCAGCGCGGCGCGAAAGTCCGGCTGATCCGCGACAATGTTGTGGTGCACGAAGGCACGCTGTCGACACTCAAGCGTTTCAAGGACGAGGTGCGTGAAGTGCAGACGGGCCAGGAGTGCGGAATGGCCTTCGAAAACTATCAGGACATGCGCCAGGGCGACGTCATCGAATGTTTCCAGGTCGAGGAAGTACAGCGCACGCTCGATTGATTTGGCATCTTCTATTTGAACGAACACGCCCGGCAGACGCATGATTCAGGCGCCGGGCTATGAATTGTTGAACCATGACAAAATCCCGCGAACCGAGCCAGCGTCAGCTGCGCGTCGGTGAACTGATACGGCACGAGCTTGCCGGCATTTTCCTGCGCAACCAGGTCAACGATCCGGCGATCGAAGCGGCCGGCGTGACCGTGGTCGAAGTGCGCACCTCGCCCGACCTCAAGGTTGCGACCGCTTATATACGCTCCTTGATGAACTGCGATGCCGATATGCTGGTGTCCGCCCTCAATCGCCACAGCCGCTATATTCGCGGACTTCTGTCACCACGGCTGAAACTGAAGTTCATGCCGGAACTGCGCTTTCATCATGATACGGCGCAGGACCATGCAAGCCGGATCGACGCGTTGTTGAACCTGCCGGAAGTGCGCCGCGATCTCGGACGCACGGACGGCGGAGAAGAGTAGAACGGGCATGGCACGCAGGCGGCGCGGACAGGCGGTGAACGGCTGGGTCCTCCTGGACAAACCGGCCGGCATGACCTCAACCAGGGCGGTTTCGGCAATCCGCCGCATTTTCGATGCGCAAAAGGCCGGCCACGCCGGCACCCTGGATCCTCTGGCGACCGGCATGCTGCCGATCGCGTTAGGGGAAGCCACAAAGACCGTCGGCCACGTGCAGGATGGCGCAAAGACCTATCGCTTCACGGTTCGCTGGGGGGAAGAACGCGACACCGATGACACTGAGGGCCGGGCCGTTAAGACATCCGGCGACAGGCCGGCGGAGGGTGAAATCACTACCGTTCTGCCGCGGTTTACCGGCACTATCGAGCAGCGGCCGCCCGCCTATTCGGCCATCAAGGTCGACGGCGAACGGGCCTACGATCTGGCGCGCTCGGGCGAACATGTCGAGCTCAAGACACGCCTGGTGCACATCGACGATCTCAGGATCATAGAGCATCCGGACGACAGCCATACGGTGTTCGAGGCCGATTGCGGAAAGGGCACTTATATTCGCGCATTGGCACGCGATATGGGGCGGATGCTCGGCTGTTTCGGCCATATCGAGGCGCTGCGAAGGCTCGCAGTCGGGCCGTTCGGCGAAGATGACATGATTTCACTGGAAAAACTCAACGATTTGAGCCATAAGGGCGCCGGCTGTGAAGCCATGACGCCATATCTCCAACCCGTCGAGACCGCGCTGGACGACATCCCGGCACTGGCCATAGGCGGACCGGAGGCATCACGCGTAAAGCAGGGACAATCCGTGATCTTACGGGGCCGGGACGCTCCGGTGCATGCACCACAGGTCCTGGTCAAATGGCAAGGCAATCCGATTGCCATCGCCACGGTAGAAGGCGGGATGCTCAAGCCAAAGCGCGTGTTCAACCTTTAGGAAGGCCCGTAAACAGGGCCACCAGACATTTGAGGAGTTGTGCGATGTCGATTACTGCTGAACGAAAGCAGGAGCTTATCAAGGAATATTCCAAGACGGCGGAAGATACCGGTTCACCGGAGGTCCAGGTGGCGATCCTGACAGAGCGGATCAAGAACCTGACCGGCCATTTCCAGACACACAAGAAGGACAACCACTCCCGGCGCGGCCTGCTCAAACTGGTCAGCCAGCGGCGGAAGCTGCTCGACTATGTGAAGTCGAGGGACGATGCACGATATCGCGACCTGATCCAGCGACTTGGTATCAGGCGCTAAACACGATGATGCGGCAGGCAGAACGATCAGCCTGCCGCCCCCGGATTTTGTTGCACCGGACAATGACGTCCGGTGCGTGTACGGCCCGAACGGGGAACCACCGCCATCACACGGTGATGCAGGCAGGGTGGTCAAGGGCATTCGCAAAGGAAAGACAATGTTCAATATTCATGTCGAAGAGATAGACTGGGGCGGTACGCCACTCCGGCTCGAAACCGGCCGGATCGCGCGCCAGGCAGATGGCGCCGTACTGGCAAGTTACGGTGAAACGACGGTTCTGGCGACGGTTGTCGCCGACAGATCCCCGAAACCGGGGATCGATTTTTTTCCGCTGACGGTCAACTATCAGGAAAAGACCTATGCGGCAGGCAAGATTCCGGGCGGATACTTCAAGCGCGAAGGCCGGCCGAGCGAAAAGGAAACGCTGGTTTCCCGGCTGATCGACCGTCCGATCCGACCGCTGTTCGCAAAGGGGTTCAAGTGCGAGACCCAGGTGATCCTCACCGTCCTGTCGCACGATCTGGAAAACGATCCCGATATCGTGGCCATGGTCGCGGCGTCCGCCGCGCTGACCCTATCCGGCGTTCCGTTCCTCGGCCCGATCGGGGCGGCGCGTGTCGGCCTGGTCGAAGGGGCCTACGTTCTCAACCCGACGCTTGAACAACAAAGCGACAGCAAGCTCGATCTGGTGGTTGCGGGGACCGGCGAGGCGGTTCTGATGGTGGAATCCGAGGCCGAGGAACTGACCGAAGAGACCATGCTGGGCGCGGTCATGTTCGGCCATGAGCAGTTCCAGCCGGTTATCGAAGCGATCATCCGGATGGCGGAGCGCGCCGCGCGCGAGCCGCGCGAACTGGCGCAGGACGACACGTCCGATCTGGCAACCAAGGTGCGCGAACAGGCCGAAGCCGGCCTGCGCGAGGCTTACACGATTCCGACCAAGGAAGAACGCCAGGACAAGATCGCGGAAGTCAAAGACGCCGTCATGGCGGCACTTAGCCCGGAAGATGCCGACGATGCGCCCGATCCGATCAAGATCGGCGATGCCTTCAAGTCGGTGGAAAAAGACATCGTTCGTGGCGGCATCATTGAAACCGGTTCGCGCATCGACGGCCGCGGCCTGGCGGATGTCCGCAACATTGTCAGTGAAGTCGGCGTATTGCCGCGCACCCATGGTTCGGCTCTGTTCACCCGTGGCGAGACCCAGGCACTGGTGGTCACGACACTTGGCACCGGTGACGACGAGCAGTTCGTCGATGCGCTGGAAGGCACGTACAAGCAGAACTTCCTGCTGCATTACAACTTCCCGCCATTCTCGGTCGGCGAGACCGGCCGGGTCGGCTTTACAGGCCGGCGTGAAATCGGCCACGGAAAGCTTGCCTGGCGGGCCATTCATCCGATGATGCCGGAGAACGATCAGTTCCCGTACACCATTCGGGTGGTATCGGAGATCACCGAATCGAACGGTTCGTCCTCCATGGCAACCGTATGCGGCACATCGCTGGCGTTGATGGACGCGGGTGTTCCGCTGCGCCGCCCGGTGGCCGGTATCGCCATGGGCCTGATCCTGGAAGGCGAGAAGTTCGCCGTTCTGTCGGACATCCTCGGCGATGAGGATCACCTCGGCGACATGGACTTCAAGGTCGCCGGTACCGAAGAGGGCATCACATCTCTCCAGATGGACATCAAAGTGACCGGCATTACCGAGGAGATCATGAGCACGGCGCTGTTCCAGGCCAAGGACGGGCGGCTGCACATTCTCGGCAAGATGTCCGAAGCGCTGACCGAATCGCGCCCCGGTCTCGGCGAATATGCGCCGCGCATCGAGGTGATCAACATTCCGGTCGACAAGATCCGCGATGTCATCGGCTCGGGCGGCAAGGTGATCCGCGAGATCGTCGAGAAGACCGGCGCCAAGATCGATATTTCCGACGACGGCACGGTGAAGGTCGCCTCGTCTTCCGGCGAATCGATCGATGCGGCCATGGAGTGGATCAAGTCGATCGTGTCCGAACCGGAAGTCGGCGTGATTTACAACGGCAAGGTCGTCAAGGTCGTGGACTTCGGCGCCTTCGTGAATTTCTTCGGCGCCAAGGACGGACTGGTTCACATTTCCGAACTGGCGCCCAAGCGGGTCGGCAAGGTGACGGACATCGTCAACGAAGGCGACGAGGTCAAGGTCAAGCTGCTCGGGTTCGACAACCGGGGCAAGGTCAAGCTGTCCATGAAGAGCGTCGACCAGGAAACCGGTGAGGACCTGTCCAAGAAAGCCGCAGAAGACTCTGAAGAAGATGGCGGCGACGAGAAAGAGGCGAGCTGACCGGACTTTCCGGCAACTCACAACCTCCTGAACATTTGCAGCGCGGGCTGATCCAATTCAGCCCGCGTTATTTTTCCCAGAAGATCTGAACGGCGTACAGGTGATGGCCCCTCTGGATCGCGCCTGTGCTGACATACTTGTACCAACGGTTCATGAGCTGGCGCTTGTGGCCGGCACTCTTGAGCCACTGGCCAAACAGCCGCCGCGCCTTTGCCTTGTCAACGGCGCCGGACTGGCGGTCGCGGGCAGCGATCTCGGCAAAGTCGCCACGTTCATCGCCGCCGAAGGCCTCGAAGCGCTGCCGGAAACGGAAACCGCTGGCGGACCTGTGGCCGACGAAGTTCCCCTTTAGCATTTCAACCGCCTGGGCCCTGGCGGCCTGGCGCAACAGATCGCTTGAGCGAACGGCGGACTTGCCAGCCTTGCGGCGGGCGGCCGAAGCCATGGCATCGAGCTCGGCCTCAAGATCGGGGCGAATCCTGGCGCCTGCCGGCAGGTTCGTCACCAGCTTGATGGCATAGGCACGGTAGGCCGGTGACGCGACGGTCTCTTTTGGAGCCGGCCAGGCACAAACCAGAACAAAGGCGGCAGCAACTGCCAGACATCGAACCATGATGGATACCTGCAGGTTCTTAACGACGGGAAGAGGCACAAGGGCAATCGTTCATTCGGCCGATGTAATGCGCGGAGCGATCTCGCGCAACAGTTTGCGGCGTATTGCATCGGGATAGTCCTCAAACCGGTCGACCGAGATCACGAAAGCGCCGTTGCCGCCGACCACCCGATTGCGGAAGTAACCACTCAATTGCCGGTCGTCGCCGAGAATCGCCAGGCCGTTGATGGTCACACCTTGCGATGCGGCAAGGTCACGCAGCCGTTCCACAGACACACCTTCGTTGTTGCGACCATCGCCGGAGATGTCGATGACACGGCGCTTGCAGACATCAGATGTTGCCTCAAAGCGGTTCAGGCTGAAGGCAATGACCTCACCGATCGCGGTGGAGAAATTCCTGAAGGCACGGGGCAGTGCCTCTATCCGCCCGGCGAGCGCCCGAACCGACTCCGGACCGGTAATGCGGGTGCGCGGGATCATCAGTTCCTGATGCGGTTCACCGCTCCATTGCACGACGGAAATATAAACGCCCTTGGGCGCCAGGCCGGTCAAAAGCCGGATGATGTCGTCTGTGCGGAAGGCATCGGCCAGACCACCAATCTGCAGATGGTATTCGCGGCGGCTGACGCTGCCGGAGACGTCGATGGCGAGGATCAGATCCAGTTCGCACAGCCCGGCGGATTGTGAACGCACCTCTCCGGCCTGCGCAAACCAAAGGGCTATTGCCATGGTTACAGACCAGACGAGGCCCTTCATGCCCCGGCCGCCGGGCTGGAGCACTTTGAAGCTCCGCTTTTATGATTTTGCGATCCGGCCGACGAAACCGGCAACGGCAGCTGTTGTCTCATCACGTCTGTCACGATGGGGCGAATGCCCGCAATCATCAAGTACTAAAACCTCAAGGCCGGATCCGATCAGCCGTTCGGCGCAGGCGACCTGTTCCAGCGTGCCGTATTCGTCATTTCGGCCTTGCAGCAAAAGAACCGGCACACTGATCCCTGGCAGGTGCTCGGTGATATCCCAGTCACGAAATCCGGGATCGAGCCAGGCACCGTTCCAACCAAAAAACGCAGTGTCGACATTATCGCCGTGATACTTCGCCAGCCGGGCGCGCAGGTCCGCCTTCTCATAGGCGTTCCGGGCGGCCGCGATGCTCTCGATGCTGATGTCCTCAACGAAAAAGTGCGGGGCCATCAGAACAAGACCACAGATACAATCGGCCTTACCGGCGCCGGCGTGAATGGCGGCGATGGATGCCCCATCACTGTGGCCGAATAAAATGGCCCTGCCGATACCGGCAGCCCGAAGCAGCTCCGGCACGACCAACAGCGCCTCATCATGCATGTAAGTGAGCGGCCGCGGCAGTGTTACCGGAGACGAACGGCCGTATCCGGTGCGTGAATAGGCAAGCACCGGCACGCCGGTGGCAGCGTGTAACGTCTCAGGAAAGTCGCGCCACATGCCGACGCATCCGAGCCCCTCATGTAGCAAGAGGATGACGAGGCCGGCCGTATCCGGTGCGCCAGCCAACCGGTACTCCAACCGCTGGCCGGCGCAGTTCAGATAGCCTTCCGGAGCCAGATCCTCCATGGTAGCTAATCGCGCAGCTTGAAGCGCTGGATCTTGCCGGTCGCCGTCTTGGGCAGATCATCGACGAAGTCGATCCATCGCGGGTACTTCCACTGGCCGATAGATGTTTTGACGTGTTCCTTCAGGACGTCGAACAGGCCGTCGGATGCCTGGCCCTCGGTCAGCACGACAAAGGCGCGCGGCTTGACGAGGCCCTCGCCGTCTTCCTTGGCCACAACGGCGGCTTCCAGGACCGCCGGGTGCGAGACCAGCGCCTGTTCGACCTCAAAGGGCGAAACCCAGATGCCGGAGACCTTGAACATGTCGTCGGTACGGCCGCAGTAGTGATAATAACCGTCCTCATCCCGGGTATACTTATCACCGGTGCGGGTCCAAATGCCCTCGAACGTGGAACGGGACTTCTCGCGCTGGTTCCAGTAACCGTCCGCGGCGGAACCGCCGGAGATCAGCAATTCACCAATCTCGTTTGCCGCAACCTCGCTGCCGTCTTCGTCGACAAGCTTGGCCTCATAACCGGGACAGGGCTTGCCCGTAGTGCCATAACGGACATCGCCCGGCCGGTTCGACAGGAAGATATGCAGCATTTCCGTCGACCCTATGCCGTCCAGAATGTCGACGCCGAATCTCTGCTTCCAGGTGTTGCCGACATCCTCCGGCAGGGCCTCTCCGGCGGAGACGCACATGCGCAGGTTTGCAGAGCCGTTTTGCGGCGTGCAATCGGGATCTGCCAACATGGCGGCGTAGAGCGTCGGCACGCCGAAGAAGATGGTCGGCTGGTGCGCCTTCAACATTTCGAACATCGACTGGGGCGCAGGTCTTCCGGGATACAGAACGGTGGTCGCGCCAGCCGCCATGGGGAACGTCATGGCATTTCCGAGGCCATAGGCAAAGAACAGCTTCGCGGCTGACAGAACGACATCATCTTCGCGCAGGCCCAGCACCCCTGAACCATAGTGATCCGCAGTGAAGCGAAGACTGGAATGGACATGTTTCACGCCCTTGGGATTGCCGGTCGAGCCGGACGAGTAGAGCCAGAAGGCAACTTCATCGGCAACCGCCGGTACGGTCTCGAAGTCCTCACCGGCAGCCTTGAGCAACGCATCGAGACTCGCGTGACCGGACACCTCGGCGCCGGACACCACGACATGTTTTAACGAGGGAAGCCTGTCCAGAACCGGGGCAACGGTTTCCACCAGCATGTCCGATACGAACAGCGCTTCGACACGGCTGTCGGACAGCATGAATTCGTAATGCGGGGCGGTCAGAAGCGTGTTGAGACAGACCGGGATAATCCCGGCCCTTATCGACCCCCAGAAGACAACCGGCCAATCCACCGTATCGAGCATCAGGATCGCAACGCGGGCTTCACGCTTGAGGCCGAGGCCGTTCAGCGCATTGGCCATGCAGCGTGTCCGGCCGGCGAGATCGTCATAGGTGAGGGACCGCGACGGATCTATGAAAGCGGTCTTGGGCCCAAGGCCTGCCGCGACATGGCGGTCAATGAAATCGTCGGCAGCGTTGTAGTCGCGCGGAACAGGCATTGGCACTTACCCTCTTCTCGGCCGCAAAGCACATGTGATCTATGACTATTATTCGCATGGTGCGCGCATCAAGGCAAAGCTACGTAATAACCGGCATTTCTCGTGGCGCCCGCCTGGTCAAAAGCTCGCAGCCGTCCGCGGTAATGACCACGTTTTCCTCGTGAACCAGCATCTTGCCCGGACGGTATTCCATGCCCGGTTCAATGGTCATCACCATGCCTTCAACCAGCGGCGTGTCGTCTCCCGGCATATTCGACGGCGGCTCCGTCAACTGCATGCCAAGGCCATGGCCCAGCCTTCCGACATTCAGGCCAGCAGCTCCACCTGCTTCGAGCACATCGGCCATGGCGCGCCAAAGATCCGTGGTCGTGGCGCCGGGACGTGCGGCCGCGATGCCGGCCTCGGTCGCCTGCCAGACGGTTTCATGGGCACGCAGAGCCTCATCGGATATTTTTCCGAAGGCGAAATTGCGGTCGAAGTCGCAGAAGTAGCCGTCGAACGTTGCGCCCAGATCGACAAACAGCACGGTTCCCTCACGCAGCTCGCGATCCCGCGATCCGACGATGATCTGATCATAGCCGTTTTCACCGGAGCACGCGGCGATGAACGGCACATTGTCGGCGCCAAGGCGTATCAACTCGCCTCGCAGCTTGCGGGCGGCATCACACTCGCTGTCGCCGTGGCGCAGCAGGCCGGCCAACGCGTCGAAGCCATCGCTGGCAAGCTGGCAGATGTGCCGGATGCGGGCGATTTCAGCATCGGACTTCACCATGCGCAGGGACCAGATGGCGGGTGAACCATCCACGAACTCCAGACCGCTTGTTTCGGCACGCAGGCGGTCAAAGTCGGCGATGGGCATGCGCACGATCATTTCGCGACCCATTTCCCAGCCGACCCTGCCGTGCTCACGCGGCAGGCCGGCCAGCACCGAGGCAAGCAGCGAAACGCCGTCATCTTCCGGCTGCGGGGCCTGCCAGGTGCGGATGTCGCTGATCCATGTTGTGGACATGGCAGGGGCACCGATTTCCGGGATCACAGCTATCGGGTCCGCCGCGCGCGGAATAACGACAAACCACGGCCGGGTCGGGCTTTCCCAGAACTCCGTTGCAAAACCTGTAAAGTAGCGGACATTGGGCGGTGAGGTGACAACGAGGGCATCGAGGCCGTCCACCGCCATGCGGGCCTGGGCCCGGGCGCAGCGACCGGCAAACTCTTCCAAATCGAACCCATGAACCGCTACAGTCATTGCCGCCATCACACCCCGAGATATCTGTGCTGGATATCGTCTTGAGCTGCCAGCTCATCGGATGAGCCGGACCACACGACCTTACCCTTTTCAATCACGTAATGCCGGTCGGCCAGGCGGATCAGATCCTTGACGTTCTTGTCGACCACAAGGATCGACAGACCACCGGCCCGGATCTGATCGATGGATGCCCAGATCTTGCGGCGGATCATGGGCGCCAGCCCTTCCGTTGCCTCATCGAGGATCAGGAAACGCGGATTGGTCATCAAGGCGCGGCCGATCGCCAGCATCTGCTGTTCTCCACCGGACAGGAGATTGCCCATGGACGAACGCCGGACCTGCAGTTCGGGGAACATGTCGTAGACGCGCTGTAGCGTCCACGGCGTTGCAAACTTCTGCCGGTTGCCGCTGGTCGCAACGAGGTTTTCCTCAACCGTCAGGTTCGGGAAGATCTGGCGGCCTTCCGGCACCAACCCGATGCCGAGATTGGCGGTCTTGAACGAGGCCAGACTGGCAACATCGGTCCCATCGAATTCCACCGATCCGCGAGCCGGCCGGACGATGCCCATGATGGAGTTGATGGTGGTCGTCTTGCCCATGCCGTTGCGGCCGAGCAGCGTGACGACTTCGCCCGTTCCGACATCGAAATCGACGCCGAACAGCGCCTGACTGGTGCCGTAGAATGTTTCAAGTCCGCGCACACTCAGCATTACTCGTCGCCCTCACCGAGATAGGCATCGCGAACCTTTTCGTTGGTGCGGATTTCTTCAGGCAGACCGGTGGCGATGACCTGCCCATAGACAAGAACCGATATCCGGTCGGCCAGCGCGAAGACGGCGTCCATGTCATGCTCGACCAGCAATATGGACTTCTCGCCCTTGAGGCCGGACAGCATCTCCACCATGCGGGCGGATTCTTCAGCACCCATGCCGGCCATGGGTTCATCGAGCAGCATGAATTGCGGTTCCGTTGCCAGTGCCACGGCAATCTCCAACTGCCTGCGCTCGCCATGCGACAAGGCGCCAGCCAGTTCTCCGGCCCGGTCCTGAAGGCCGACCACCTGCAGGCTCTGCATGGCTTTATCGCGAAGTTTGCGATCCTTCCTGGCAGGCGTCCAGAACCGGAAGGAATGACCGTCATGCGCCTGAACAGCCAGCGATACGTTATCGAGCACGGACATACCCATCAACAGGCTGGTAATCTGGAACGAGCGGGCCATACCGGTCAGCGAACGCTGATAGGCCGGCAGGGAGGTGATGTCCCTGCCCTTGAACGAAATGGATCCGCCGTCCGGTTTCAGATCGCCGGAGAGCTGGGAAATCAATGTGGTCTTACCAGCGCCGTTCGGCCCGATCACAGCGTGGGTCTCACCGTGGAGCACATCGAGCGTGACATTGGCGGTCGCATGGACACCGCCGAAACTCTTGGACAGGTCGCGGACTTCCAGGATGGTTTCAGCCATTGCGCCTGCCCCACTGGCTGACAAACCCCATCAACCCGCCGCGCGCAAACAGGACGCACAGGATCAGCAGAACGCCGAACGGCAGGTGCCAATAGATGGTAAAGCCGGAGAGAATCTCCTCCAGCAATATGAAGGCGACAGCACCGAGGATCGGGCCGACCAATGTCGCCGCACCTCCTAAGATGACCATGAACATCAGTTCGCCGGAGCGGGTCCAGTCCATCATCTCCGGTGAAATGAACGTGGTGAAATTACCCAGCAGGAAACCGGCATAGCCGCACATGGCACCGGAAATGATATAGGCGACGAGGCGGTAGACATAGGTGTTGTAGCCGATGGACTGCATGCGCAGCTCGTTGCCCTTGGCGCCCTGTATGGCCATACCGAAACGGGAATTCACCATCCGGTGCACAATGAACAAGGCACCCAGCAACGAGCCGTAGCACAGGAAGTAGAGCTGCAAGGGTTTGTCCAGATCGATCAGCGGCAGCTCTGAGCGCACATCGATCGTCAGCCCGTCATCCCCGCCATAGGTCTCCATGGAGACGAACAAAAAGAACACCATCTGGCCGAATGCCATGGTGATCATGATGAAGTAAACGCCCCTGGTCCTCAGCGATATCGCACCGGTAATGGCCGCGAATATGGCAGATACCACCAGAGCCAGGGCAATATGGAACCAGCCGTTATAGGACGCGATCAGATCGAACTCGCCATAGGTGGCATGATAGGCCGGTATGCCGACACTGTAGGCGCCAATTCCAATAAAGGCGGCATGACCGAAAGACACCATGCCGCCATAGCCGAGGATCAGGTTGAGACTAACAGCCGCGATGGACAGGCAGACAAGCCGGGTGGCCAGATCGACGTGAAACGGCTGACCGGCATAAAAGGAAACCGGCGGGACAACGGCCAGCAGAACCAGACAGATTGCCGTCGCCCAGGTCGTTGCGGTCCAGCCGGACAGCAGACCGGAACTGCGGGGGGTGGCACCGTTTAGCGGCGTATCGCTCATGACTTAACGCACCTTGGGCGGAAACAGGCCCTGCGGGCGCACCGCCAGGATGGCAGCCATCAGAATGTATATCAGCATGGCCGATACGGCGGGCGCGGAGGTTTCCGCCGCCGGTGCCGACATGAACACCTTGAACATGTCGTCCAGAAACGACCGTCCGAGCGTGTCGATCAGGCCGATGATCATGGCCGCAATGAACGCCCCTTTCATGGAGCCGATTCCGCCGACGATGATGACGACAAAGGCCGTGATGATGATTTCGTTGCCCATGCCGATGGAGGCCTCGGTGATCGGCGAAATCAGCATTCCGGCCAGGCCGGCCAGGACGGCGCCAAGCGCAAAGACCAGCGAAAACAACAGCTGGATATCGACGCCCAGGGCAGAGACCATGGTGCGGTTGGAAGCGCCGGCACGGATCAGCATGCCAAGCCGGGTGTGATTGACCAGGTAGTACAGCCCGAAGGCGATGGTCAGTCCCGTCCCGATAATCAGGAGGCGGAAGGTCGGAAACACGATGCCGCCGAACAGTTCCACCTGACCGTCAAGCCATTTAGGCAGCGGCACGGCTATCCCCTGTGCGCCCCAGATCATGTGGACCAGGGTGTCGAAGCACAGGATCAGCCCGAAAGTCGCCAGAACATGGTCCAGGTGATCGCGGGCGTAAAGCTGCTGGACGACGATCTTTTCGGTAATCACGCCGACCAGCGCGACCACGGGAATGGCCAGTATGACGCCGATCAGGAAGTTTCCGGTGAAGAAGGTCAGCGACGCACAGACAAACGCTCCGACCATGTAAAACGACCCGTGCGCCAGATTGACGAAATCCATGATGCCGAACACCAGGGTCAGTCCCGACGCCAACAGAAACAGAAGCACGCCCAACTGCAGGCCGTTGAGCATCTGGATCAATAACAATGTCCAGTCCATACCTGCCTGTTACCCCATCATGGCAGCACTGAAGCCCATTCAACGCTCCAGGCCGCCGCCCCGAAGGCAAGCGGGAAGGGTGCGGCGCTCCGCCGGCCCTCCCCTACTCATGCTCAACCAGACAGCCCTACTTCATCGGGCAGTCTTTGGCGTAGACGTCCTGGTGGTTCTCGAACACGGTCTTGACCACCTTTGTCGTCCAGGTGCCGTCACCGTCCTTGACGACTTCGCGAAGGTAGAAGTTCTGAACCGGCATGTGATTGTTGCCGTAGGTGAATTCGCCACGCACGGACGGGAAATTCGCCTTCTTCATGGCCGCGCGCATGCCGTCCATGTTGGACAGATCGCCATTGACCGCCTCCACGGCGCTCTTGATGAGATACATGGTGTCGTAGGACTGCGCCGCGTAGAAGGACGGGTACTTGCCGTATTTGGCCTTGAAGCCATCCACGAATTTCTTGTTCTGGGGATTGTCCAGTGTCGGGTCCCAGAACTGCGTCATGCGCGAGCCCAGCACACCTTCGAACTTCGCAGCCTGCAGCTTGGGCAGCGCGATCGCGTCCACGGTGAACACGGAATAAAGCGGTACCTTACCCTGAAGGCCCTGTTGCTGGTACTGCTTGATGAACGCGCCACCGGCCTTGCCCGGGTAGAACACGAAAATACCTTCGGCACCCGATGCCTTGGCCTTGGCCAGCTCAGCGGAGAAATCGAGCTGAGCGTCCTTGCCCCACTTGGTGAAGTCGGTGCCCTTGATTTCACCCTTGAAGGTGCGCTTCACGCCGGCGACCATGTTCTTGCCCGCGGCATAGTTCGGCGCCATCACGTAAATCGAATTCACACCCTGCTGGTTCAGAACCTCGCCCATCGCCATGGGGGTCTGGTCGTTCTGCCAGGACGTGGAAAAGAAGTTCTCATGGCACAGTTTGCCGGCAAGCTGAGACGGGCCGGCATTCGACGAGATCAGGAATTTGCCGCCGTCAAGCGCGGATTTGCGCGAGGCCAGGAGCACGTGGCTCCAGATGAAGCCGGTCACGAATGTCACATCGTCCTGCTTGACGAGCTTGTCGGTCTTCTGCTTGCCGATCTCCGGCTTGAAGCCGTCATCCTCGAAAATGACGTTGATGTCGAGATCGCCCATCTTGCCGCCCATATGCTCGACGGCGAGATTGACCGCGTCCTGCATATCCTTGCCGATCACGGCCGCCGGGGTCGTCAGTGTCGTGACAAATCCGATCTTGACTTCGGCGCCCCAGGCGCTCGCGGCCATGAGCGATGCCAGAGATACTCCCAAAAGCGTTCTTTTCAGCATGTTGTACTTTCCTCCCTGATGTACCTGCCGGGCGCGGCTTTGCGCCGATTGTCACCTGTCCCCGCGATGCTTCGTGAACGGATCGTAGCGTCTTTTGCCGGGCATTTCAAATACTTTAAGCTTCAAGTATATTGGAGCTGTTCGCACTTTGCCACGGGAACGGCAGGATTTCGCAAGGACTCCTTGTCATGCCGGCATCGGGGTGAAATGATGCCGCTCCGGCATCGGAAGATGCAAAGCAGGAAGGCTTGGGACCATGCAGGAAATGACAGCAGGCGTAACCGTGGACGGCGAGGGCATAGACGGTATTACCTGGAATATTCTGGGCCAGACCTATGTCCCCAAACAGCTATGCGAGAGTTCGTTCTCGTGGCATGCGACGTTTCCTTCCGGAACCTTCGTGCCGCCGCATATTCATCCCGATCAGGACGAATTCATCTACGTGCTCGACGGGCGGTTTGACCTGTTTCTCGACGGGGCGGATGCGGTGGCGGCGGCGGGCGATCTGATCCGACTGCCGCGCGGCATCGCCCATGGCATCTTCAACAAGTCGGATGCGGATACGACATGCCTCTTCTGGGTCTCGCCAACGCAGAGGCTGTGGGACCTGTTTCAGAAGATCCACAATGTGCCGGACCCGGCGGAGGTCGTCCGGCTGGCGGGCGAGCACAATATCCATTTCCTGCCACCGCCCGGGGAGGGATAAGTCCATCGCGCCACTTGGTTGACTTCCCTGTCGGGCGTTCCTTTTCGCTCACGCCAGTACGGCTTGCGCCGGACGGCTCCGCGGGGGCGGCCAATCTAAGCGCCCTGTCGCGGCCTAAGCTGCTCTACGCCACTTGCTGGCCGGCATGACGGGTGAGGTGTTGAGTTGAGCCCGCGCAACAAA
>JANQIR010000160.1 GCA_028282065.1 Aestuariivirgaceae bacterium | reverse complement strand
GGCGTATCACCCGGGCAAGGGACGACCCGATCAGGCCTAGGCCAATCAGGGCCACACGTTCAAACATCTTGTCCGGCATGAGTCTCAAGCCTTGTTCATGAATTCTGTGAGTGCGGCGACGACCGCGCGGTTGGCCTCTTCGGTGCCGACCGACAGGCGCAAGGCCCCCGGCAGGCCATAGGCGGCCATGCCGCGCAAAATCAGTCCCCGGGCGCTGAGGAACGCATCTGCGGCTTTGGCGTCACGATCACCGTCGTTGGGAAAATGCACCAGCAGGAAGTTTCCGGCGCTTGGTGTCACATGCAGTCCGAGCTTTTCGATTTCGGCATGCAGCCAGGGCAGCCACTGATCGTTGTGGGAGACAGACCGCTCAAGGTGATCGACATCTTCCACCGCGGCTATCCCTGCGGCGATGGCCGGCAGTGTCACGTTAAAAGGGCCGCGAATGCGGTTTAGGACATCGGCGACGTCCGGCGGGCAATAGGCCCAGCCGAGCCGCAGTCCGGCCAGCCCGTAGGCTTTCGAAAAGGTCCGCGTCATGACGACATTCGAACTGGTGGCGACGAGTTCGATGCCAGCTTCATAGTCGTTGCGGCGCACATATTCCGCATAGGCCGCATCAAGCACCAGCAGGCAGTTATCCGGCAGTCCGGCATGCAGCCGGCGCACTTCGTCGAACGGCACATAGGTTCCCGTCGGGTTGTTCGGATTGGCCAGGAAGACCATGCGGGTGCGATCCGTCACCAGCTTCAGGATTTCATCGACATTTGCCGTATGGCCGATTTCCCGCGCGACGACAGGCGTTGCGCCGTTTGCCCGGATGACGATCGGATAAACGAGAAAGCCGTGCTCGGTATGTATGGCCTCATCGCCCGGGCCGAGGTAACCGTGCGCCAGAAGTTGCAGAAGCTCGTCCGACCCGGCGCCGCAAACGATCCGGTCTGCATTCAGGCCGTAGCGGGCGGCCAGCGCATCGCGCAGCTTCGATGCGCTACCGTCCGGGTAGAGATGCAGATCGCGCGCCAGCGCCGTATAGGCTTCAGCTGCGCTGGGGCTCGGCCCAAGTGCGGATTCATTGGAAGAAAGCTTGTAAACCCTGCCGCCACCTGTCGCCGCGCTCTTGCCCGGCACATAAGCAGCAATGTCCAAAATGCCCGGTTGGGGCGCGGGACCTGCGGCCATAACATTTCACTCGCTGATTTCAATTGGGCTCGGATAGCGCCCCAGGACCGTCAAGGCAAGGCTGTCATTGCTGCGTTTCAACCCGATCAGAGGATGCTCGCGCTCTGAAAGGAAGCCTGGAAGGCTGGTGATGTGATAGCCGTCGTTGGTTTCGGCTTCCCACAATGGCGCAGGAATGAACTCCCGCGGCAGACGGCCCGCCGTGGCAACCAGCGTTTCGTCGTCGCCTGTGGGGTCGGCCGGCGCCTTGCCGATGACAAGCAGCGATGGCGATTGCTCCCGTGACAGAAATGGCAGGGCGGCGACGATGGCCGCATCGTCTTCAACCTCATCGCGCAAGGGACGCATCCATTCCTCCCGCGGACTGACCGCAACCAGGTCATGCGTGCCGTCGTTGAGCGCCAGAACCGCGTCCCGGATAGTGTCATGGCCCGTCACCGGCATTTCGCCGAAATGATTGTGGAGCTGTTCACGCAAAACGCCGTCGCGAAGGATGCTGGACGGCGCATGGATTTGGACATCTGCCTGGGCGAGTGTCGAGCTTGCTATGATCGATCGCCAGAGCCGAACCAGCAGCGTCAGCGGCATCGGATCTTCACGCAGTTCTATCAGCCGGCGCAGCAAGACAGCCTCGCGCGCCGGCCTGAAGGGTGAACCGCCAGCAGCGGCGGCACCGTCCGCCTGCTTGATCGCACGCACCTGGCCGGTTGCTTCGAACCGCTCGGTCAGCAATTCCAGAAGACGCGTGTCGATGGCATCGATCCGGTTGCGCACATCGCTCAAGCGCTCGTCCGGATTGGCAGATTGGTCCATTACGCGTTCCAGCTCGTTGGCGGGTGTTGTCGGGTCTGGCTATTTCAAGGGGTTGTCATACCCCTGCATGGCAGGCGCAGGCAAGATCTGCGGCCGCAGATTCGGAACAAGCTTGCGCGCCCGCCGGGCTTCGGAGACGGCGTAAACCTGTTTGGCCGCTTCGACCATGATGACGCCGGAAAACCCGGTCGTCGTCCAAAGGCCGAGCCGTTCTATGGCAGGCGCCGAGCGCCGCACGAATCCATAGCGCAGCGGTGGCGCATACAGTGCGTGCGCCCAGCCGGACGGTGTGAACTGGGCATCGCGCAAGAGCTGGGTGAGCTGCTGACGTGAAAACGGTCTGCCGTGGCCAAATGGTGTCGAATCGAATCTGGCCCACATGCCACGGCGATTTGGAACGACGAACACCGCGCGCCCCTGCGGGCTTAGCACCCGCCACAACTCGCGCAGCATGTCCGGCAGATGGTGGGTCAGTTCAAGACCGTGAATCACCAGCGCCAGGTCGATTACGCTGTCTTCCAGCGGCAGCTCGGCCTCATCGACCAGGGCCGTCGCGGACGGCTGACCGGCCGGCCAGTGCACCACGCCCTGCCGGGCCGGCATCAGGCCAATGATATCGCGGTTTTCGGTGCGCCAGGCATCGAGATAGGGGATGGCATATCCCAGCCCTAAAATGGTGCTGCCGGACAGCCCCTTCCAGCGCGTCAAAATACGATGCGCGATCAGCCGCCGGGCCATGTGGCCGAGCGGGCTGTCATAAAACTCTCGAAAATCGACAACGTCCATGCGGGCGTTTATACCAGATAATCCTACAGGAAATATCACCGGACTTGATTGCAAATCCACCACGGTCCCGATCCCAGCTCCGAGGCAGACATGGCAAAGCTTGAAATCCACCAGTTTCTTTGTTTTTCTGACAATTATGGTGTTCTCATCCACGATGTGGATAGTGGCGCGACGGCAAGTATCGATGCGCCGGAACATGATGCCATCGTCAAGGCGCTGGCCGATACCGGCTGGAGCTTGAGCCATATCCTGATAACGCACCACCATCACGACCACACGGCCGCAAACCAGTCGTTGAAAGATGCCTTTGGCGTAACGGTCGTCGGGGCGGAGCAGGACAAATCACGCATACCCGGTATTGATGAAACGGTCGTGGCCGGCGGGACCTATGACTTTGCCGGCCATACGGCGCGTATCATCGACACACCGGGGCATACGGTCGGCCATATCGCCTATCACTTCGCCGACGATGAGGTCGCGTTTGTTGGCGATACGCTCTTCACGCTAGGCTGTGGCCGGGTTTTCGAGGGTAGTTTCAGCCAGATGTGGGGATCGTTGTCGCAGCTCAAGGCCCTGCCGCCGGAAACGACGATTTATTGCGGCCATGAATATACCCAGGCCAACGCACGGTTCGCCCTGTCTGTGGACCCGGACAATCCGGCACTTGCATCGCGATCCGCCGAAATCGATGCCAAACGGGCACGTGGCGAACCGACGGTACCGACAACGATTGCCGAGGAACTCGCTACCAATCCGTTCTTGCGCCCCGACGATGCGGCAATCCGGGCACATCTTGGTATGGAACGCGCCAGCGACGAGGACGTTTTCGCCGAGATCCGGCGCCGGAAAGACACATTTTGATCGGCGCCTGCATGCCGGTCGGCGCTCTGGCGGCGGAAGAAGTCGTGCGGATGCTGGCGCTGGAACCGCATCCCGAGGGCGGTCATTTCCGCGAAACTTGGCGTCATGAAACGGCTTCGGGCGAACGGGCGGCAGGCACGGCGATCTACTATCTCCTGGCTGCCGGAGAAGTGAGCCATTGGCACAAGGTGGACGCCACGGAGATCTGGCACTGGTATGCCGGTGCGCCGCTTTCTTTGAACATCTCCGAAGATGGCCGGACCGCCACCACTACAAAACTCGGGCCGGATCTCGCCGCCGGCCAGTGCCCGCAGGCGATTGTGCCGCCCGATGCCTGGCAGTCGGCCGAAAGCCTCGGGGACTGGACGCTGGTGGGCTGTACGGTTTCGCCTGGGTTCGAGTTTGCGGGCTTTGAGATGGCCGGGGCGGATTGGGCGCCGGGCAAATGACGAGTTCGCAAGGCCGGTGAACCACGATACCCGAAAGCCTCTTCCGGAACATTTCAGGTCTGGCAAGGATCACGCGAAGCAGGGTGCAGTTCCTCCTGAAAAGCCATGAGTATTTTGTTCAAGCTTGGCAGGTAATTATCTTAAAAGTTGTAAATATGGTTTCCACACAATCAATGATTGAGTGGTACAAAGAACCTGTCGAAGAAACAGCGAGGCGCTCAAGCGTGAACCGGATGAGATCCTTCCCATCCGCGTTCACGCGTACCTGGAGCACATCATGAAGAGGGTTTCGGCTATAGCATGTGTTTTGGCGGGTCTTGCCGGGCCCGCACATGCCGCGACCGGCCCGGCCACGCACGGGACCATCGAACCCGGTAAACCAACCAGCCAGGCCTGTTCGAAATCCGTTCTGCGCGCTAGCAGATTGAAGGTTGAAATTCTCGTCACCTGTAGTGGCGTTTCGGTGCTGTTTGCCTATTCACCGGTTGAACGGCTGTTTTGTGATCCGCGGTTTTCCTGCAACCCTCATTTTGGACGGCTTGTCCGGAACTGGTTCGCCAACGAAGTCGCCCGGTTCAAGTAGATCTGGCTCACGCCTTGCGGTTTGCAACGTCGCGGGCCATGACGCACATCAGTTCCCACATCATGGTCACGCCGTTGAGGGCGGTATAACCTGAAGGGTCGAACGGCGGTGAAACCTCGACCACATCGGCGCCGATGACATTGAGGCCCATGAGCTTTCTGAGCATGAACTGGGCTTCCCTGTTGGTGAAACCGCCGATTTCCGGTGTGCCGGTGCCGGGCGCGAAGGCCGGGTCGAGGCAATCGATGTCGAAGCTGACATAGGTTTCCCCACCGCCGACAACCTCGCGCGCTATGCGCATGGTCTCGTCGATACCGAGATCGTGGAATTCTTCGATGTCGATCATGCGCACGCCGTGTTTGGCGCCGAAATCCCGGTCTTCCCAATCGTAGACACCACCGCGCAGACCAATCTGCACGGTGCGCTTGGGATCAAGCACGCCTTCCTCGATCGCCCGGGCAAAGGGCGTGCCGTGGGTGAACTTGAAGCCACCGAAATAGCTGTCCCAGAGATCGGAGTGGGCATCGAAATGCACCATGCCGACCGGCTTTTGCTTTCCGAGCGCACGCAGTACGGGAAGTGAACACAGATGGTCGCCGCCGGCCGACAGCGGCCGGATACCCTTGGCGGTTAGTTTGGCATAGAACCCCTCGATGCGGTCCAGCGCATCTGTGACATCGGCAGGATTGACCGGCGCATCGCCAAGGTCGGCGAAGTTGGCAAGCTCGTAGGGAACCATTTTGTGAAAATGGTGCACACGCCGTGTCATGGCCGACATATCGCGCATCTGGCGTGGCCCGTGCCGCGGGCCGGGCCGGTTGGTCGTCCCGCCGTCCCAGGGAATGCCCACAAGGCCGATGTCTATATCGTCCGCAGCTTCGAGGTCGACGAGCGGCAGCCGCATGAAGGTTGCAACGCCGGCGAAACGCGGTACGTCCATGCCGGATACCGGCTCGTAGGATTGGTCAGATGAATGCGACATGGCGGTCTTGTCCCTGAGTGATTTCAACGCCATCCTGGAATCTGGAAACCAGGGCGTTGAAAGATGGATGTCATAGAGGTCATACAGGCGGATATTACCGGACTGAATGTGGACGCAATTGTCAATGCCGCCAATGCCTCGCTGCTGGGAGGCGGTGGGGTTGATGGGGCCATTCACCGCGCCGCAGGGCCTGAATTGCTTGCCGAAACCAGCCTGCTGAACGGCTGTGCAACCGGAGATGCAAAGATCACCAGGGGCTACAGGCTGAAGGCGCGCCACGTCATCCACACCGTGGGTCCTGTCTGGCATGGCGGCGATGCGGGAGAGGATGAACTGTTGGCAAGCAGCTACCGCAGGTCACTCGAATTGGCGGCCGGCCATGACTTGCGTTCTATTGCATTTCCCTCGATTTCGACCGGCGTTTACGGCTTTCCCAAGGCCCGGGCTGCAGGTATCGCCGTGCGGACAGTGAGCGCGGCGGCCGCAGATCATCCCGGTCAGTTCGAGCGCATTGTGTTTTGCTGCTTTGACGCCGAGGCAAAGCGATTGCACGAGGAAGCCCTTACATGAACCTGGCGCACTGGATCGAACGGGCCGGGCGGTCCGATCCGGACAGGTCCGCGGTTGCGCTGGGAAGCCATAGCGTTCTGACCTACGGCCTGCTGGCGGACAGGGTGGCGCGGCTGGCCGGTGCATTGCGCAATTCTCTGGGCCTTGCGCGCGGCGACCGGGTTGCCATCGCCATGAAGAATGTGCCGCAATATCCCGAGGTGATGTTCGCGGCATTTCATGCCGGACTGGCGGCGGTGCCGATCAACGCTAAGCTGCATGCGCAGGAATTCCGCTACGTGTTGGACAATTGCCGCGCCAAGATCTGTTTCGTCACGCCTGACACCGCCGGACCGATCGAAGATGCGCGTGGCGAGCATCTTCAGGAAGTGTTCGAAGCAGGCAGCGCGGAGTACGAGGCTCTCTTGCAGGCCGACCCGATAGATATCGCCTATGTGGCCCCGTCGGACCTTGCATGGCTGTTCTATACCTCCGGTACGACGGGGCAGCCCAAAGGCGCAATGCTAACTCATCGGAACCTGACCGCCGCGGCTCTGAACTATTTTGCCGATTTCGACCGGGTAAGGCCCGGCGACAGTATTCTCCACTCGGCACCAATGAGCCATGGGTCGGGCCTTTGGATGTTCCCGCACATCGCGGCGCGGGCGTGCAATGTGATCCCGGAGTCCGGCGGGTTCGATCCTGCGGAGATCTTCCGGCTCATTGAAACCTGGCCCGGCCTGTCGATGTTTGCCGCTCCGACCATGGTGCGGCGTCTGACCGTCCATCCAGGCGATGCGGATACTGGCAATCTGAAACTTTTGTCGTTTGGCGGCGCGCCCATGTATGTGGAAGATTGCATTGCCGCGCTCGACCGGTTCGGGCCGAAACTCGCGCAGCTCTACGGCCAGGGTGAAAGCCCGATGACCATCACCCACCTGTCGCGCGAGGATATTGCCGACCGCAACCATCCCAAATGGCTGCACCGGCTTTCCACGGCCGGAATTCCCGACAGTTGCCTGCATGTCCGCGTCGTCGATGAAAGCGGTGTCCCGGTGGCAACCGGCGAGAAGGGCGAGATCGTATGCCGGGGTGATTCCGTAATGCCGGGCTATTGGGAAGACCCGCAAGCCACCGCCAAGGCCCTGAAAGACGGCTGGCTGTGGACCGGTGATGTCGGACAGTTCGACGAAGACGGTTACCTGAGCCTGACCGACCGGTCCAAGGATATGATTATTTCAGGCGGCAGCAATATCTATCCGCGCGAAATCGAAGAAGTTCTGCTTCGTGCAGACGGTGTGTCCGAGGTCTCGGTGATCGGCCGGCCTGATCCGGACTGGGGAGAGATTGTCGTGGCCTATGTGGTCGGTACGACCGGTTATAACGTATCGCAAGAGGCACTGAACACACATTGCCTCGATCATATCGCCCGGTTCAAGCGGCCGAAACTCTACCGGTTTGTTGAGGCGCTTCCGAAGAACAACTATGGCAAGGTGCTTAAGACGGAACTTCGGCGTCGGGAAGAGGCGTTCAAACGGTAGCGGGCCTGTCTGGGTCCGAGGTCAGATAGGTGGAAAGGACGGATGGCATGAAACGAATTTTGATAGCGGGTGCATTGTGCGCCGCTCTGTCATCGCTGTTACACGATGGCACGCCCGCGCTGGCCGGTGCCGGTGACAACACCGCCCGGCAGTATTGCTACTACTACCTGCACAAGTCGAGGGTCACGGGCGATTCCTACTGGCTGCGCAGATACCGTGCCTGCCTGAAGGACTGGGGTGGATGACACCCCGGCCCGGACGCTGAATTGCATTGCTCTTCAGCGCTTTGTAATGCAGGCTGGTGGATGGACGGGCAGCTATCGTTCACAAGGTGCGAGATCATGACCATTTTGAGCACGCAGCAGATTGAAACTTTCTGGCGTGATGGGGCTGTCGTCGTTCCCGGCGCGGTGAGTGAGGGCCAGCTCGATAAACTGAAAGCAGACATGGCCGGTTGGGTCGAGGAGAGCCGATCTCACGGCCATGCCTACGGGCAGACCCTTGACGGCAGGCCGCGCTTCGATTTGGAGCCCGGACACAGCCGTAAGGTGCCCGCGCTGCGCCGGGTTGCATCGCCGACAGAAGTCTCGCCCGCATACCACGATGTGGCTTTCAATGCGAAGCTTGCTGACATGGTGGCCGACCTGATCGGCCCGGCAATTCGATTTCACCACGCGAAGGTCAATTCAAAGCTGCCAGGGTCCGCCACGGTGGTGAAATGGCACCAGGACTTCCCTTTCGATCCACACAGCAATGACGATGTCATCACCGCCCTGCTGTTCGTCGACGACGTGACACCCGACAACGGCCCGCTGATGATCTCACCCGGGTCGCACAAAGGCCCGCTATACACACTATGGCACGACGGAAAGTTCACCGGAGCAGTCTCGGAGGATCTGGCCGCCCGGTTCGAACGCGATGCAGTGGCCTGTCACGGCCCTGCCGGGTCGGCCTGCCTGATGCATTCGCGTGTCGCGCATGCCTCCAGCCACAATCGGTCCGATGGACCGCGCACTTTGTTCATAGTGACTTACGCCGCAGCGGATGCACAGCCCATAGGGCCGATCGCCGTTCCCAGCGTTCACGCCGGTGCGATGGTGCGTGGCGAAGATACCCGTCACATACGCTCTATCGCGTTCGACATGCCACTGCCGGAAATCCCGAAGGGTGCGTCCTTTTTCGTGCAACAGGCAGGCGGGGAGTGAGTCTCCCTGCCTGATGGTTCCCTCAAGCATAACTGCAGTCCGGCATTTCCGCCTTGCGGCGCGCGACGTAGTCTTCAAGCGCTTCGTCGATGGAAGGATCGAGCGTCGGCTGCTCATAGGCCTCCAGAAGCGCCTTCCAGCGGGCATTCGCCCGTGTGGCCGCATCCTTTGAGCCTTCCGCCTGCCATTGCTCGAAGGCAGTGGCATCGGCATTTTGCGGCTGGAAGAAAGCCGTTTCGAAATTTGCGTGGGTATGGGCGCTGTCGAGGAAGTGGGCGCCGGGGCCGGTCTCGTGGATGGCATCCAGCGCCTGGGCACGCTCGGACAGATCGAGTCCTTGTGCGAAGGCGGCTACCTTGCCGCAGATATCCGCATCCATCACGGCCTTTTCATATCCGTGCACCAGGCCACCTTCGAGCCAGCCGCCGGCGTGATTGATGAAATTCGCGCCGGCCAGAACGGACATCATCAGCCCCCAGGTACCTTCCTCCATCGCCTGGCCGTCCGGTACTTTTGACGACGTCAGCGCCCCGACGGTATGAAACGGCACACCGAGCCGGCGCACGATCTGCCCGGCGGCAAGCACCAGGTGGGCACTTTCCGGAGACCCGAAGGTCGGGGCGCCAGAGCGCATCGACATGGTTGAGGCAAACGATCCGAACAGACAGGGCGCGCCCGGCTTGACGAGTTGCGTCAAGGCCAGTCCGGCAAGTGCTTCGGCCAGTATTTGAGCAAGTGTGCCTGCTGCCGTGCACGGGCTCATGGCGCCTGCCAGCGTCCATGGCGTCACCGCCACCGCCTGGTTATTGCGGGCATAGACCTTGAGAGCCCCAGTCATCGCGCTGTCCCAGACCAGTGGTGCATTGGAATTGCTGACCGCATAGAGACAGACATTTTCTGCCACAAACGCATCGCCGAACACGATCTTTGCCATGTTTACGGAATCCTGTGCCCGTTCCGCCCCGATCAACGCGCCGAAAACCGCACGGTCCGAATAGCGGAAATGGCTGGCCAGCATATCAAGGTGACGTTTGTTTGCCGGCAGGTCGACGGGCTCGCAAATGACCCCGCCAGCGTGATGATACTCCGGCAGCATGTGGTGGATTTTTATGAGCGTGCGGAAATCCTCGATCGTTGCATAGCGCCGGCCTTCATCGAGATTGTGAATGAAGGGAGGACCCCAGCCGGGAGCGAGAACCGTGTTAGCACCGCCCAGCATGACGGTATTTTCCCGGTTCCGGGCATGTTGCGGAAACTGACCCGGTGCCGAACGCATGATGATATCCCGGCAATGACCGGGGTCGAACCGGACCCGATCACCGCGCACGTCGGCGCCCGCGTCGCGGAATATGGCAAGTGTTTCGGGATCGTCGCGGATTTCAACCCCGATTTCCTTAAGCACAAGGTCGGCGTTGCGCTCGATGATCTCCAGTCCTTCCTGAGACAGAATGTCGAAAGTGGCGATCTTGCGCTGGATGTAGGGGTTGCGCGGGCCCGCCGGCGCGGCACGCCTGGCACGTCGCGCCTTGCGTCCGCCGCCGCGGCCGCGCATCTCGGTTCGCCTGCTCATCCTGTTTCCGTACTCCGTCGCCCGCCGGTGTAATCGGATAACAAGATGCTACGCCGCTTTGCGCGGCTGTTCCATATGTGGATTTTGTTCTTATGCTTGTATCGCGCTCCCGTACAAACACCGGATGAGAAGGCTGGTATGTCCCTCAGGCCGCCGTGTAGTCCGCAAGGTGCGCGACAGCGTGATGCATATGACCGGCAACCGGCGGCACCCTGTCTACTACTGGGATTTGCCGTGGTCTTCATCAACGGCAAGCTGCACCGCCTGACGGCGCACGTCTATGGTCTGGCGCGCCGCGTTGGCGGGGATACCCGCTCCCACCAGCACCATTTCGCCCAATTGCAGACTGGCTTCCATGGTTTCGGGAATGGCATGGCTGGCGCCTTTCGAGATCAGGCGGCGGGCATGCACCACGTCACGGGCGCGGGCATAGATGACCAGCTGCGGCCAGTGTTTGTGTGCGGCTTCCACAATGCGTTCGACGGCATATGGACTGTCCATGGTCACCACCAGAGCAGCGGCGGTATCGGCGGCAAATTTGCCGAGGAGTTCAGGCCGGCTGGCATCGCCGAAATAGACGCTGGCGCCGGTGGCCCGGAACTGACCAACCAGATTGGCATCACCGTCGAGCCCGACATGGGCGATTTCCTGCTCGCCCAATACCGCACCGAGCATCTGGCCCACACGGCCATATCCAACCACGATGACATGATTGGCGAGGTCTGCCGGTATCCCCGGTTCGGATTGGCCGTGCTGTGCGTCACGCGCTTCGATAAATTGAGCCAGATTGCGCGCCACATTGGCCATAAGTGGAGTCACTAGCATCGTCAGGCTGGCCACGATCAGCATGAACTGGGCCACGTCATTGGGCACCAGCGCCATGGTCAAGGCCATGCCGACGATGATGAAGGCGAACTCTCCGCCCTGACCGAGCAGCAGGGCGCTCTCGGCCGCCACGGCGCGCGGCTCCCTGAACAAGCGGACCAGGATATAGATGATCGGCACCTTTACACAGTAAAGACCGATCACCGACCCGATCAGCCAAAGGGGTTCGACGATCACCCGGCTGATGTCGATAGACATGCCGACCGACACGAAGAAAAGACCGAGCAGAAGACCCTTGAACGGCTCGATATCGATCTCGATCTGATGACGGTATTCGGTTTCCGCCAGCAGCAGACCGGCCAGGAACGCGCCGAGCGCCATGGACAGACCTGCAAGTTCGGTGGCAAGTGCCGTGCCCACGATTATCAGCAAAACGAGGGCGAGGAACAGTTCCCTGCTGGCCGTGGCGCCGACGATCCGGAACAGCGGCCGCATGATCACACGTCCAATGGCAAAGATCAGCACCACCGCGGAAAAGGCCTGCGCCAGGGCCCACGCAAAGGCGCCTAGCGCCGATCCGTCGGTTTTCGCACCGAACGCCGCCGTCATGAACAAGATCGGCAGGACCGCGAGATCCTGAAACAGCAGAATGGCAAAGCTGACGCTGCCGGTAGCGGTTCCAAGCCTGCGATTTTGCGCAAGTAACTGCATGACGATCGCCGTCGACGACAAGGCGAACGCCGCGCCCAATATGACGGCGGTCACCGGCAGGCTTCCAAACATGCCGGCAATCACCGCAATCACCGCGCCGGTGACCAGCACCTGCGCACCGCCCAACCCGAACACCAGCCGGCGCATTGCCCAAAGCCTGTCGAAAGACAGCTCGAGCCCGATCATGAACAACAGGAAAACCACGCCGAACTCCGCCAGCGCGCGGGTCCCTTCGAGGTCATCGATCACTGCGTATCGCAGCAGCGGAAACTGCTCGCTGAACTGGGCAATGCCGAACGGACCAATCACAAGACCGGCAATGAGGAAACCCAGAACCGGCGAAATGCGCATGCGTTGAACCAGCGGAACCGCGATTCCTGCAGCTATCAGAAAGATTATGACCTCACGCAGGTTGAGCGCTTCGGTATGCACACATCGCCTCCCGTAAAATACGTGACCCATAAGCCCGAACGACCTGCGAGACAACATCTGCGTTGTGTCTGGCCGGTAAGGTGTTGCACTGCAGTCATCGGTGCCGGGCACGGTCCCGGTTTACATGGAACTGTCATAAATCACTTGGGTAACTGTCACACTTCGCCGGTAGCGTTTCTTTTGAGTGTATTGCAGGTGAGGGGCAACTCGACATGCCAGACGCGGCTGTGGAGCTAAGACATGTTTCCAAAACGTTCGATCACGGCTTCAAGGCCCTCAAGGACGTTTCACTACACGTAGAAGAGGGCGAGATCGTTGCGCTGATCGGTGCATCGGGATCGGGCAAATCCACATTGTTGCGGCATATTTCCGGTCTGATCTGCGCGGACCGGCAGTCACAGTCCTTTGTCGACGTGGCCGGTCAGCGTATTCAGGATCGCGGCAGGCTGTCCGGTGAGGCGCGCAAGATACGGTCCAAGGTTGGAATGATCTTTCAGCAGTTCAACCTTGTCGGGCGGCTCAACGTCCTGACCAATGTTCTTACCGGAACCTTGGGCCAGATGCCGCGGTTGCGCGGAACGTTTGGATGGTTTTCCACCGGGCAGAGGCAATTGGCCATGGCGGCGCTGCAGCGTGTCGGCATCGCACCCCAGGCACTGAACCGCGGGGCCAATCTGTCCGGCGGCCAGCAACAGCGTGCCGCCATTGCGCGCACGCTGGTTCAGGGTGCACGTATTCTGATTGCCGACGAACCGATCGCGTCGCTTGATCCTTCGGCGGCCCGCAAGGTGATGGATATTCTGCAGGATCTCAACCGGAACGACGGCATCACCGTCATCGTGTCGCTGCATCAGGTTGAATATGCTTTGAAGTACTGCCCGCGCACCGTCGCACTGCGCGATGGAGAGATTGTCTATGACGGGCCGTCCGATGCTCTCACGCCGGATTTCCTGAGTGAACTTTATGGCGCCGAAAGCGAGGAATTGTTCCTGCCCGGTTTGGAGGCCAGTGCCGCGCGTCCTGCTCAAGAGAAGGCGGCCGCCTGAAGAGTTCACGTTCCCTTTGTGATTTCGAGTATCCCGCAGACTTTTGATTCTTCGTCTAACAGGAGGTCTTCCACATGATGAAGCAACTCGTGACAGCTGCCGTTGTCGCCACCGGCCTGATGGCCGCAACTGCTGCCAAAGCAGAGGAGGTGACGGTTAATTTCGGCATCATCTCGACGGAATCCACGTCCAATCTGAAAGAGACCTGGAACCCCTTCCTGGACGCCATGCGCGAACAGACCGGTCTGAAGATCAAAGCGTTTTTTGCACCGGACTACGCCGGCGTCATTGAGGGTATGCGCTTCAACAAGGTGCAGGTCGCCTGGTTCGGCAACAAGTCTGCAATGGAAGCGGTTGACCGGGCCGATGGTGAGGTCTTTGCGCAGACGGTGGATAGCGAAGGCAACCCCGGATACTGGTCGTTGCTGGTCACCCACAAGGACAGTCCGCTGAATGCGCTTGAGGATGTGCTGAAGTGTGACGGAACGCTGAACTTCGGGATCGGCGATCCGAACTCGACGTCCGGCTTTCTCGTGCCGACGACCTACATTTTCGCCAAGCACAATATTGACCCGAAGAAGTGCTTCAAGACCGTCCGCAGCGCGAACCACCAGACCAATGCCATCTCCGCGGCCGGCAAACAGGTCGACGTGGCGACCAACAACACGGAGAACATGCGTCGCCTGGAAGTAACCCATCCCGACAGGTTTAAGGACATCAAGGTGATCTGGAAGTCGCCGCTGATCCCGTCCGACCCGTTCGTCTGGCGCAAGGACCTGGACAAAACGGTTAAGGCGAAAATCTACACCTTCGTCATGTCCTACGGACGTATCGGCTCGCCTGAAGAGGTCAAGAAGGCCCGCAAGATTATGAAGGTGCTGGGTTGGGCGCCATTCCGACCGTCTTCGGATGCACAGCTCTATCCGATCCGCATTCTGGCCAGGAACAAAGACATGCTGAAAGTCAAGGCAGATGCCAAGATGAGCCGGGCGGAAAAGGATGAGAAGCTCAGCGAGTTGCAGGCTGAAGTCGACCGGCTGTCCAAGCTGGCCGGCGAAGTGCCGAGCATGTAACGCGGCAACTGGCGAATTATCGCACGGCGCCCGGCCCGGTCAGCATCCGGACCGGGCGTTGAACCATCTGCGGCTGGGAAATTGAAGCCATGAGCACCACGGAGACATCGAGGCAGACACCCCTCGCGGTACCTGTTCCACCTTTCAGCGAACGCTTGAAGGTGTGGAGCGTGTGGATCGCCATCATAGCGCTACTGGCGTGGAGCTGGTCTCCGGCGGAGATGCAGAACTGGGTCTCACTGTTCACGGATGCCTCGAACATGGCGGAGTTCGCGGCCGGTTTCCTTAAACCGAATTTCCGCGATTGGGACATCTACCTGGCCGACATGATGGTCACCATACACATTGCGATCTGGGGCACGGCACTGTCGGTTGTCGCCGGTATTCCGTTCGCGATCATGTCGTCAAACAACATATGCCCGCCGTGGATCGTTCAGCCGGTGCGCCGGCTCATGGATGCCTGCCGGGCAATCAACGAGGTGGTGTTTGCGCTGTTGTTTGTCGTGGCCGTTGGGCTGGGCCCGTTCGCCGGCGTCATGGCCTTGTTTGTGCACAATACCGGCATTATCGCCAAACTGTTCTCCGAAGCCGTGGAGTCGATCGACCCGCGCCCTGTGGAGGGTATCCGTGCAACGGGGGCCAGCAAGCTGCAGGAAATCGTCTACGGCGTTATTCCGCAGGTGATCCCCTTGTGGATCTCTTATGCGTTATACCGCTTCGAGACGAATGTCCGCTCGGCGACGGTTCTGGGAATTGTCGGGGCTGGCGGCATCGGGCACCTGTTGTGGGAGAATATCCGCGGGTTCCAATATTCCGAAACCGCCGCCATTATGATTATCATTGTGCTATCGATCACCATCATCGACATTGTCTCGCAGCAATTGCGTAAATGGGTGGTTTGACAGGCAGCAAATGCCGCGACCCTTTGTCAGATACGCCGTTTATTTCTGCCCGCGGCCGCACACCTCGCTTGCCGGTTTCGGCCGCAAATGGCTGGGCGTAGACATGGAGACCGGTGCGCCGGTCGCTCGCCGGTTCACCGATGTGCCCGATGCGATCGTGGCTGAGCCGCGCCGTTATGGACTTCACGCCACCTTGAAGGCGCCCATGCGGCTGCGCGAGGACTGCCCGCCAGATGAGTTCTTCCGTGCGGTGGCGGATCTCGCACAGGATCTGATGCCTGTCACCATTGCCGGACTGCGGCTTGAGAAGATCGGTGCCTTTCTGGCTCTGGTGCCGGTGTTTCCCGATGCCAGGGCCAATGAACTGGCATGGCGCTGTGTCCGGGAACTGGACAGTTATCGTGCCGAACTCAGCGATGAGGAGATCGCCCGCCGCTGCCTTGCAACGCTCAAACCGCAGCAACGGCAAATGTTGTTTACCTGGGGTTATCCCTTTGTCGGGCCTGAGTTCCGTTTCCACATGACCCTGACGGGCGCGCTGCACCCAAACGAATTACGCAAGGTCCGCCCCTTGGCGTCACAGGCCACTGTCAACCTGATCGCTGATCCGGTGACGATCCAGGACCTGTGCATTTGCGGTGACCCCGGCGGCGGGCGGCCGTTCAGGCTGGTGCACCGGTTTCCAGTTGCCGGGCGGTGAGAATCGCCAAGAAGCGCGTCGCACCTTCATCGACAGTTCCGTAGTTGTCAATTTCGGACACATTGGGGAAAGCGTGTACATCGGCGGTCTGCCGATGCATGCGCCGGGCAATATCGTCTTGCTGTTCGCGGCCGCGCAGCTGGAGGCGCCGGGCGATGATTGCCGGTGACGCCGTGACATGCACGATACGGACATTGGCGAAGGTATCGATCGCCTGGGCAATGACATTGCGGGATATGTTGGCAATGGCGTGCTGGCCGGACGACAATACGTCCTGCACCTCACTGGCAATGCCGTAACACAAGCCATGCGATTTCCACGACAGCGCGAAACCGTTGCGGCGCAATAGCGTTATGAACTCCGCTTCCGTCACTTCAAGATGGTCCTCACCGCCCGCCGAACCCGGCCGTGTGATGTACCGCCGGACGAACCGGAATCGCCTGTTGTCTTCCAGCCGTGCCGCAGCCGCTGCGATCAGCGTATCCTTGCCGGCGCCGCTGGGGCCGACCACGGCGAAGAACGTACCAGGTTCATGCGACACGGCAGCCTCCGCGCCACACCTCGCGGATGACCGGAATGCCGGCCACGCTCCGGAACCTAATGAGATCGGACCGCCTGCCCTGTTCGAGTACGCCGCGGTCGTTGAGTCCGGCGCTGCGGGCCGGTGTCGAGGTCACCATGCCGACGGCCCGAGGCAGTGACATGCCGTCCACCGTGTCGTTGACGACCAGCGCGGCATGTAACAGGGAAGAGGGGACATAGTCGGACGAGATGATGTCCAGCCAGCCGGCTGCGGCAAAATCGCGCGCCGACGCATTGCCATTGTGAGATTTGCCGCGAACCACGTTCGGGCCGCCCATCAGAACAGCAAGCCCCGCCTCGTGCGAGGCTCGCGCGGCGTCGGTTGTGGT
>JANQIR010000257.1 GCA_028282065.1 Aestuariivirgaceae bacterium | reverse complement strand
CCGGGCCATGCGACAGCGTTCTGTAACTGTCACCGTTGCTTGTAACCAAGATCCTACTCTATCTGGAGTTCCGCAAACGCGGCTGCACCAAGAGCGAGTTCGCCAGGATTGTGCGTGTCACGCCAACCACCTTGAGTCGGTTGTTCGACCTGTCGCATGAATCCCGCTTCGACGTCGTCATGCATGCCTTTGACGGGCTTGGCCTGGAGGTGGTGTCGAATATTTCCGTTAGGCGGCGTTAGAGCGCTTTGCAGCCAGGTTAAATCAAATCCGTTGGCCGGCCCGGTTACCTGGCCAGCGTTCCGTCCTGGTGCCAGCACTCGATCGTGTCCAATATCAATTTCACCGCGTCCCGGCATATGATGTTCGGGCCGTCATTTTCCTGATTGGTGCCTTCGAGTGCGCCCGTTGGCGGCGCACCGGGCCGCGTCATGCGTTCCAGTGAACCAACGATATTGCGCTGGATCGTCTCGAACAGCCTGTAGCGGCCCGGAACCCGCCTTCCTCCCGCCGGATTTTCTTCGATGTGACGCAAATAGGTCAGCAGAATGAAGGCGTTGCGGATGGACGACGCCGCCCATTCCAACCGCCCCTTGTCACTGCGCGGCCTATCGGACACGTGACGCACCAACTCCTCCGGAAACAGGGTGCGATGAAACACGTGCTCAAGATAACCGAGGTTCTTCAGCAAGGAGTTCACACACAGCCTGCCGCGCGTGGTTGCCCGCAGCCGAAGGTCGTAGTCCATGTTCTCGCGGACAATTTCAGCAGAGATGAAGTCCGTCTTCAGAAGGAACCGCAACAACAACTCCAGATCCGCAGGCTCATAGCCGAACTCCTGCATCAAACGCTCACCGAGGTCAGCATCAGAAATGGTTTCGTTCTGCAGAACCTGAATAACCCGCACTTTTTCCAGCAACGCGTGCGCATCGACGGTACAGTCGGGCGAAACATTGATATAGTTGAATATATTGTCGATGTGCCCGTCAAATTCCTCGTTCTTGACAATCCGCCCGTTCTGACGCCCGCGATTGAGCATTGGGCTTCGGCTCTTAAGCACCGAGGCCGCGTTCTCAAAGCAGACGCTTTCTTCAAACAACAAAAGCTCGACGATCCGGTAGGATTTGACCCGAAGGAACTGAGTGCCCTTGTCCGATGCGACCGCCCTGATGAGCGTGCCCGTGTCGGTAAAATAGTCCTCCGTGTCCAGGAAATGGGATTTGAGCATTTCCTGCACGCTCCAATGGATCAGGCGTGAGACAAATCGGAAGAGCTGGCGCAGATTGCCATCAAAGAAGTCGTAGACAAGCTCCCCGTTGATGCTTGCGCCATGCCCCCTACCGATGGCCAACATTGTTCGTTGCAGGATTCGCATGGTCTCGAACACAAGTTCCTGGCGCGCCGCGCCGGACAGTTCAGTTATATCGGGAACCAGCCTGATCGCCCGCTCAATGACCTTCACCATGGCGGTGAGGCCATCCAGATTGCCCAGTTCATAGAAATGGGTAAAGCCGTGCGACTTGCCTTGCATCGGATACTCGGACTCAAGATACCTCGCCGTGTTGTTGCGGATAACGACGATGCTGTCGCAATCGCGCGCCATGCCGAGCTCACGCAATTCGACCGGAATGGCAAGTGCCGCCCGGTTTTCGATAATGTGGCAAACAGCCGACCACTCCTCGGATTGCCGGAAGGCATCCTCGATCCGCAGCGAGTCCAAACCGTCAAATATGGTTACGACGCAATTGTCGCCCCAAAGCGTGCCGATGATGAGGTTCCTCTGCTTGGTCGACAGATTCTTGAGCCACGTCATCAGTTCCGGATTTCCCAGCTTTGCTTCAGCCACGGTCTGTTGCAGCAAAGTACGTGTTGCCGGGCCCGGCTGCAGCCCGACCTGGCCTGCAAGCATTTCCAGTTCATTGGTCAGAACTTCAAGTTCGTCACGAAGGTTCCGCTCAAGCCGGAAGGGCATTTTCAATTCAAACCGGCAGCCGTTCTCAAGCTGAAAGAAATGCGCAAGAACAAGGTCGCGCGCCTGTATGAACGACATGTATGCCGCCAGAGCCTCGTTGATGTTTGGACTGACCGGCCGCCATTCCTTCAGGAACTTCAGGAACTCAAAACGCGAAAACACCAGCTTTGAGCGCCGGATATTTTCGGCATTCTCCGACAGAAGATATTTGACCAAAGTCGACTTGCCGCTACCCGGCGCACCGATCACCGCATGGGAATGGCGAAATCCGCCACCGTCCAGCAACATGGGCAGAAGGTGATCCAAGAACCAACTATTGGCCACGGCCCTGCTGAGATTGATGTCCAGCCCAGGAGCCCAACCGACTGACGTGGTATCTTCGATGTCGAACCGCTTCGCCCGCGACAATCGCTTTGTTCTGTTTTCCGTGAAAAGCAGACTTTCGTACCAGACCTGCATCGGCGTTTTTGCGAACTCAAGCTTTGACGCCGCACGCCGCACCGCATGAAACAGTCGGTCAATCGGATAGGTCTGCGTAGCAACACCCGCGGCCTGGGGATCGACCGTCGCCGTAACGTCCGGTTCTGCACGGAACGTGCGGGTGCGCCGCATACCGCTACGGTCAAGAAACGGAAACTGAAATTTTACTTTCGACATCACTTCAGGAGACAGTTCGGGAACTTCGGAAAATATCTGCAGCAATTGATCACGAACTTCCGTCGAATTTGGCAATGCGCAGCTCCCGGTCAAATTTTCAGTTTTGATAATTTCCGAAACTACAATGAAAATTCAACTTTGTAAGTCAAGAAATGGCCATGATGTTCAAAAACATCCACTTATAACTACGTGTGTTTTTCAGTTGAAAAATCTACAAGCAGACAGCGCTACGCAGCTTGAAATGCATAGCCGCCCGTTCCTCCGAAATCGGAGTACTTCATGGTCATGATGAATCAATTCTGCCTGCCGCGCCTCGCTGCCTGATCGATGTATTGCAGACTTTAATCGCGCGGCCTTCATATTCGCCCGCACCCGGAAACATCGGCTCGATTCCCCATATAGATTTTCTCAAATATCGTCGATTCGAAATTCTCAAAATTATTTTATATGACTAACATTTATTAGAATACCAAATTAATATCAAATTTTTTGATATTTGTTCAAAGATTTATAACAAGCGATTCGAAATTTTCCTTATCGACTGTTTTTGTCATTTTGCCCTATAATTTGCATTAAATGATGGAATTAATATTTAAAACATTCATCATTTTATGATGAATCGGGAGTTTATTATGAGCATCAATTCTGAAAACATGAAGTCTACTGACTCAAAAATTAGCAATATCGCCATTCATGGCGCAATGAAATTTGATTTTCATCCCGGTAAACTTAAAAAATATTATGAGAAATGGTCTAATACATATGACTCTGATGTGAAGAACCAGGGATATAGGGGGCCGGAAACCCTTGTAGAGTTCTTGTTTCGACCGAAACTTCAGACCACACTGGCTTGCGAACTCACCGATCCAAACACCTCCTTGATGGATGCGGGATGTGGCACCGGGCTTGTCGGCAAAGCGTTCCTTGCAAAGAGCGGCCGAAAGATATTCGGAAGCGACTTGTCGCATGAGATGGCCGGCGTCGCCAGGCAAACCGGCGCTTACCTCAAGGTCGACGAAAACGTGGATCTCCACGAGAAGAACGACATCTACACCGACAACCAGTTTGACGTCGTCACCTGCTGCGGAACCTTTACGGGCGGGCACGTAAAGCCGGCTGCCATGAGCGAACTGATACGTCTGACAAGGCCAGGCGGAATACTCGCGATCAGTGTACGCAAGAGTTACTATGATGCCCACGACTTTGGTGATCACTATCTTCAACACATCGAGAGCGGTGATTTCGAGTTGGTCGACAGCATCGTTTGCGGCCCTTACCTAAAAGAGGAAGACGCCCATTACTTTGCCTTCCGCGTCATTTCGGGGATGGTTCAATGAGCAGCCTTCCCACCATTTCGTTGCAGAAACTGCAGTCCGCCGACGCGCTTTCTGAAACCCGGAAGCTTCATGACGTTTGCCTGGAATTCGGTTTCTTCTATCTCACCGATCTGGACCTGAAGCCAGGGCTGGTTGATCGGACAATCTCTGCATCGCGAACGTTCTTTACCTCCGACAACGGGCTGAAATCGAAATACGCGCAGGACAAACAGGTTGTCGTGCCCCGTACATGCCGCGGATATGTTCCCTCACTTGGGGAAACACTCGATCCCAGGACAGGCCCTGATCTAAAAGAGGCGTTCGATTTCGGCATCGAACGCGAGCTTTGCGGCGAGCTCTTCGAAGGGCCGACATTGGTTCCGTCAGAAGACGAGGCACCGGGTTTTGCCCGATACCACTATGAATTGCAGGCAGAGGTCCTTTCCAAGATTGTTCCGGTGCTGCTTGAATCACTGGCGTTGGGGCTCGGGCTCGAAAGTCATACGTTCTCAAAACACTTCGAACTTCCCGTCCTCATACACAGGGTCATCTACTATCCGCCCCATACCGGAAATGCTGGCAAACACACGGACAACGGCATCCTGACAGTCCTGTTTCAGGAGCCTGCGGCCGGCACATCCTTGAAAGTTCACAGCCGTGGGAAATGGATAGACGCCGAAAATCGCGACGGCATGGCAATCGTCAATATCGGCGACATGATGCAGTACTGGACGGATGGCGAATATGTCAGCACGCCACACTTCGTTGCCCATCGTTCAGGCGCTTCCAGGATATCAATTCCGTTCTTTGTCTACCCCGACATTACCGCGGAAGTGCATCCGATCGGGAACGGCGAGCCGTTCAGGCCAAAGGACATCATGCGTGAAAATTTCAACTCGATCTGGGTCGACGGCGGTGGCGCCGGCAGAGCAAGGGAGCTTGTGTGATGTTTGTTGGTACCGTCAATCCAAATGTGGATTCCACTACCGGAATGTGCCCGGTCTTGCGGCCGGAAACGATCAGCTTCATCGGCACGGGAAATATGGGATTGCCGCTCATCCGGAAGCTCCTGGATGGCGGGTACAAGCTGCGGCTGTACGACAAGTTCAACAATAATTACGAGCTTCTAGAGCATCCCAATGCCATTTTCTGCGCCTCGCCGAAGGCTGCATCGCAGGGTGTGGAAACGGTCATTACCTGTTTGCCGCTTCCTGTGGACGTCTATGAAAACATGATGGGCGGGATGGGGGCTCTGGCCGGAATGCAGCCCGGCAGCACCTGGATCGACACATCCACAACGGACTACCACAATACCCTGCGCATCGCCGAGGCGGCCCGCCGAGGCGGCATCTCCTCCTTGGAGGCGCCGGTCAGCAACCTCTCCCACATGGGGGTCGATTTCGCGAATGTCTGCTTTTACGTGGGTGGCGGACAGACGGCTTATGAAGCAAACCGGAAAGTCATAGAAACGATGGGCAGGAAATCGTTCTATGTCGGTGAAATCGGCATGGGGCAAACCGTCAAGCTGTTCACAAATCTGTTGTTTTACACCGCCCTGCCGGTTTGGGGTGATGCGCTGATCATTGCAAAATCCCACGGAGTTCCGCTGAAATGGCTCTGGAACCGGGCCCGAAAGTCCAACTGCGGCTGCTTTGTCGTCGACCAGCTCACACCGTTCATGCTGGACGGCAGCTACGACAGTTCGTGCACACTGGAAATTGCCGTCAAAGATACCGAACTGGTTTGCGACCTGGGCATCGAGTTGGACGTGCCAATGCCCGTCGGCCAGGTCATTCGGGACAGATATGCCGAAGCCGGGCGCTCTTTCGACCATCAGGAAAACCACGTAATCGTGGTTCAATTGTCAGAACTCGCCAACGCAGTGTCTGTGCAGATCAACGGCTTCACAGCGCCGTCTCCATATGGTCGGAACAAGAGCTATATCAGATCCAGCGAAATGGTGTTTGACCACTATGGCCGGAGCAAACCCTTCCTGCATGAGAGCTTTTATCATGACGACCGGGTTGCCGGTCCGGAAGACCAGCAGATCGCGGATATCCTCATTGATTTTCTAGCTCTGGTGAATTTCCGGATACTGAAAGAGACCCGTAAGCTCGCATATGAAAAAGGTCTTTCAAACCAGCTCATTACGGAAGTGGTGCGATGGAGTTGCGGCCCCAGCTGGGTCGGGGACCACGAAGAGACCTTCCAGCCCAAGTTTGACAGTGTAGACGAGGTGATGCGCCTTGCCGGCAGCCTAAAGCTGCCCACTATTCAGAAAATTGCCGATATCACCGGCAGCCCGGTGTCCGGCGCATGGGAGCACACTGTGCAACCCGCGGCGGAAGCTGGTGTGTGAACAATGAAAATCAGGTCTTTAAAGCTCTATGAGGTCCCGCTGCCTCTGAAGGAGGAGTATTCTCTTTCCGGCGGGAAGCTCTCGGTCACCGAACTGACCAGCAGCATTGTCACTCTTGAAACCGATTGCGGCCGTATCGGGGTCGGCGAAGCCTGTCCGTGGGGATCTACCTACCTGCCCGCTTACAGCATGGGCATCCGGGCAGGTATCCAGGAACTCGCCAAGTCGCTGATTGACTGCAATCCGATCCACATCGACCACATCAATGCGGTGATGGACACGAGCCTGCCTGGGCACAACTACGTCAAGTCCGCCATCGACATGGCGTGTTGGGATCTGTTGGGGAAGGTGTGTGACCTTCCGTTATACGCGCTGCTCGGCGGGCGGTTCCAAGAGAAGGTCCGACTGCAAAGCAGCATTCCGTGCGGCACGCCGGAGCAGATGATGAACGCTGTTCGAACAGCGCGTGGACAGGGATACCAGGTCCACTCCTGCAAAGTCGGATCCGGCTATGATGAAGATGTCGCCCGCATCGAACGGATCATAGCCGATGCCCAGAAAGACGAGTTGTTCACATTCGATGTGAACCGTTCGTGGCTGCCATGTGAGGCGATCTCCGTCATGAACCACATCTGCGAAGGCAACATCTATTTCGAGCAACCCTGCCAGAGTGCCGATCAATGCCTGCAGGTGCGGCGGGCCACATCAGCTCCGATTATTCTCGATGAGTGCATTCAGGATTTTCAGGACCTGTTCAAAGCGCGCGCCGGCTTCGCCGCTGAAGCGGTGGGCATCAAACTGGCGCGCGTAGGTGGCATTACAAAGGCCAGGCGAATGCGTGACTTTTGCGTCATGGCCGGAATTGCAATGAACATCGAAGACACCGGAGGAACCATCGTTTCGGACACCGCCGTGGTGCATTTGGCCACCGCAACGCCAAGGGATTTCACAAGGGCGACGTGGAACTGTTGCCAGCATCATAGCGTAAAGACCGCAACCGGCGGGATGCGCTTCGACAACGGTTGGGCAACCTTGGACAAAAGCCCGGGGGAGGAAAGCCCAGGGTTGGGGCTATCGCTGGATTTCGAGTGCCTGGGTCCAGCCGTCGTTTCCGTAGAACAACCCGTTTGAGTGACCTCACAGCCAGTTCGGAGTGCAGCATGCTCGACAGAACCAAAAACCGTTATCCGATCGAAAACTTCACCGCCTGTGCGGCAGACTCAAGTTCGCTGCCGGGAGAATATTATTTCTCAGACAGGGTCTTTGAAACCGAACAGCAGAACATCTTTTTCAAGACCTGGCAATTTGTCTGCCATGTATCAAGGCTTGAAGGAGCTGGAAGCTATTACGTCCACGACCTGCTGGATCAGAGCATTGTGGTTTTGCGCGACCGGTCCGGACAGTTGCGGGCCTTTCACAATGTCTGCCAGCATCGCGCACACCGGCTGCTGGAAGGAACCGGCGAACTCACCGGCCGCATCGTGTGCCCATACCATTCGTGGGCGTACAACCTCGATGGTCGTCTTGCGGTCGCCCAGCGGACAAACAGAATGGACACCTTTGATGCCAGTCAGATTTGCCTGCAAGCAGTGCAGGTCGACCAACTGGCCGGATTCATCTTCATCAATCTGGATCCACATGCGCCGGACCTAGCAAGCACCTATCCAGGCCTGGATGCGGAAATCCGCAAATACTCCCCTCATCCGGAAAAGCTGAAATTCGCATACACCAAGGACTATCCGGTTGAGGCAAACTGGAAGGTATCGGTAGAAAACTATTCGGAGTGCTACCACTGTCCCGGCTGTCATCCCAGCCTGTCTACACAGGCCCTAGATATGGGAAGCTACTCGATCACCCTGAACAGCAACTTCCATTCGCATCTGAGTGGGGATTGCGGAGACAATCAGGGCTACCAGCTGCGCGAAGAAGGACCGAACAGCAATTACTTCGCCGCCTGGTTTGTTTGGCCGAATGTGTGCATCGAGGTTTTCCCGGGTGGGTATATGGACGTCTTTTACCATCGCCCGATTGACCCCGAACGGTCGGTTCAAGTTGTCGAGTGGTATTGCCTCGATACCGTACCGACGAAGGAAGAACAGGACGTCATCGAGTTCGTCGCCGAGGTAAGGGACGAAGATGTGCCTCTTTGCGAAAGCGTGCAGCGTGGCCTGCGCAGCAAGGGTTTTTCCCAGGGACGTTTTATCGTCGATGAGGCGCTGAGCGATCACTCCGAGCATGCTGTGCATGATTTTCAACGGCTGGTGCTGGACTCCATCGGCGCACCACCAGAGTCCGGAGGGATTTGAAGTGGCACCCACGGGCGTTATTCCGAAGAACACGATCCTTTGGGCCGTTTCGCGCAGCCGCTCAACCGCATTCGAACGCGCGATAATGCAGCGAACCGATACGGAGGTGTTTCATGAAGTGTTGTCAGAGCCATTTCTGAAGCAACACTACCCGGAAAAGTACGCGCTGATCGAAGCGGCGCGGGAGAGATATGAGACCAGCGTAGCACAACCTTGCTACGACACTGCCATGAGGACCCTCGCCTGCCCGCCAGAAAACACGGCAACACGGTTGAAGTTCTCCAAGGAAGTTTCCTACTTCGTTGACTTCGGCAAAATCACCGATCAGTGGCTGGCTCAGTTCAGGCACGTGTTTCTCGTTCGCAAACCGATTGACGTGATGAAGTCGCTTTATCGCGTGGGCCAGGCCGGAGACACCGCCTATTTCGACCCGTCCGAAACGGGGTTTTCAGAAATCGACCGGATCTTCAGGTTGGTTTGCCGGGTGTGTGACGCCGGCGACATTCTGGTTCTCGATTCGGATGCAGACCTGATGCACGATCCTGAAACCTGCCTCAGACGGTTTTGCGAACATTGCGGGCTCGAATTTGACCCGGGAATGCTGAGCTGGGCACCAGGCCCAGTGGACAAATGGCAGTTTTTCAAAGGCTGGCACAATGAAGCCGAGCAATCCAAAGGCTTTGAAAATCCCCGCCACAAGGAGATCGACTATCCCGGCATAGTTGAGGAGACTGCCGCAGACTGCCAGACGATCTACCGGTCGTTCCAGTGGCATGCGACTCTAGGCAGGGAGCATCGGGACCCGGGAACTCCGATCTGCCTGGAAGCCAATGAAGATGCCCAGGCGAATCTTCTGATTGCCGCCGAACAACCAGCGCAACTGCACGACGCTTTCAGTCTGGCCGCGGAACTGGAGCCCAGGCTGAACATTTGGTGCGTCGATCAGTTCGAGACGGCGCAGTGGTTGTGTGCCGGCGGGCGGCATCTGCAGCACGACATTTACGACCTTCCGTTGTTTGTGTTGAGCGATAGGGCTTTGAACGCAACGTGGAATGTACAGCATCGAGACAGTGATCCCAGGTGCATTGCTGCCGTGTTTGACCTGGACAGTGACGGTGCGGCGCCAACACGTTTGAGAGCCGCGAAACTATCGGGCGCCATTGCCGATACCTTGGTGTCCCTGGCAAAGTCGCACGAACGCGAAGCGCGCGAACAGTGCCGCCAACAAGCGCAGGCGGTGGTCTTCAAAGACTGGTATCAAACGCTCAAAGGCGTTCTGGATGAACGTAGCGATTGCGTTTTGCTGGATGACGGAATTCATCCGCCCTACACAACCAGGCAATTGGTTTGCGCCGCACAAAACGTTCTGAGCCGGATGGAACGCGCCCTTCCTGATCGCGAGCGGCCGGATCGCGGCTGGATCGCAATCCGCATGCGGCGCAGTTCCTCCACCGTCGTCGCATTCACGGCCTGCCTGCTGGGCGGATATCCGTTCATCGAAATCCCCGACTGGTATACCGACCACCAGATCGGTGAGCTTTTGAAAGACATAGACCCAGTAGCAGTTGTGGCAGATCACAGCGTGCCGGAGGACGTTGTCGGCGGATATCCATTTGTCGGGATCGACTTCCATGAAATCCGAAGTTTGCCGGACATTGAGCCGCCGGAGCCGCTTGCCGGGCAATCCATCACCGACCCTGAAACAACCGTGTACGGAATTCTGACATCCGGCACGACCGGTGTCGCAAAGATCGTGGACGTTCCCTATCGCGCCTTGCTCGATTCAATAGAACTGTGGCGCAAGCATGCGAAGCCAGACGACCGGATCGGCATCAACGCATGGCTTCCCGGTTATATCTTCTATGCCATGTTCAATGGCGGGACCTCTGTGGTGATCCCGGATGATGTCATCTTGAATCCGGATGCGCTTAGCGCGTTCATACGTGATCAACAGCTATCGCAAATCATGATCACGCCCACCGTGGCGGTCTCGATCATCCAGTTTGACAAGGATGCCGTCAAGCGCCTGCGCGGCCTGCACACTATCTGGCTCAGTGGTGAAAAAGTGCCGGCAAAGCTCATCGGCCGTTTGAACGAGTTGCTGCCCGACACGAACGTCATTGACTTATACGGATCAAACGAGGCCGGCGATGTCGCGGTGAAATATCCCGGCAAACCGTTGCAAACAGTGCCTGGCGTACAAGCCATCGTGCTCGATGAGACCTCTCACCGCCTAACGGCGCAAGGTTGCGTCGGTGAATTGTGCATTTGGTCGCCCGGTCTGTTCACCGGCTACAGAAACGACCCGGATGCGGCCAGCGCTGCGTTCGTTGCCAATCCACTTGCCGCCGCCGGGACCGATCTTCCAAAAATGCTCTACCGGACCGGTGACTGCGCACGGCAGCTCGGCGGCATGCAGTTCGAAGTTCTGAGCCGGACCGGTTCGCATGAGAAAATTCGCGGTTTCAAAGTTGCCTTGCGGCGCGTGCAGGCGGTGCTGGAAGAACACCGCAATGTCGCGTCTGTCTTTGTGGCGACCCGAGGCGAAGGTGTCGACAAGCAACTGACGGCATACATCATCCCACGAGACAGATCGGAAATCCTTTACGCTGAAGACCTGTCCGACCTGGCGAGGCAGAAGCTGCCGAGCTATTCGGTTCCCGTCGCCTATTTTCGTGTAGACGGAACGCACGCGTCCCGCTCGCAAAAATCACTATCATCGCACGAGCATTTTGGGGACATCAGCAGTCCTCTGCCTTCCCGGCACATCGACCTGACCTCCGGCCAGAAGAAAATCGCGTCTGTCTGGAAACAGGTTCTGGGCGACGATCTTCCGAACTTCAAACCCGGAGACAGTTTCCTGGAGTTCGGCGGAAGCCTGATGCTGGCAAAGCTCGCCAAGGCTCTTTCTTCAAGTTTCAAAACGACTGTGGATATCGCGGATATTATCAAAGACCCCACACTGCGCGGCATGGCCGGGTTGATCGAAGCGCTGCGTGACGGCAGGAAACCCAGCCGCAATGCAATTTCCATAAGGGACGAAGCGGACCGGCACCGGTTGCAGATTGACGAACAGTTGGATGGGCCGGGCATCTTGAGGTTACTCAAGGACCGTTCCGCCAAGACCTATTTTTTGACAGGGGCTACCGGATATCTGGGTTCGTATTTGCTGGATGCGCTGGTTCGCAGCCCTGACACGGCAATGGTTGACGCGCTTGTACGCCGCAAGGCCCGCGACAACAGGGGACGGCATGATGCGCCGGCCCCCGACACCGCAGATCTGCACTCGCTTCACAAGAGCCTTGATGAACCGGGCCGCGCCGGAAAGATAAACGTCGTCGAAGGCGACCTTGTAGTGGCGCAATTCGGGCTTTCCAAAGAGTACATCACTTCGCGACACGATCGCATTGACTGCGTGATACACGCCGCCGCTGACGTAAATTGGGTCAAACCCTATAACAGCCTAATGGCCGTCAATGTCGAAGGCACGGTCAAAGCAATAGAACTGGCCGCACGATGTCATGCACCGCTGATCTTCATCTCAACCCTCGCAGAAGAACGCCCGTCCACCGGATACAATGAATCCAAACTGGTCGCCGAAGAACTCATTACGGCGGCGCACGCGAGCTTTGGCCTGCCATACGCGATACTGCGCTGTGGCGACCTGGCGCCGCCCTGCAACAAACTGCTCAGGGCCGGGTTCAACGAAAACGACTATTTCATTGCACTTCTCGCATCCTGCCTCGAACTCAAGCGCTGGCCGCACGATGTCGACTGGTCGGTCAACCTTTCTCCGGTGGACTATGTTGGCGAACTGATTGCCCGGATCGCATCGGGCGCACATCTGCAGGCCATGAATGCCACACATGACATCGTCAATCCAAAGGGCGATGTGTCCTGGACATTCCTTTGCCGGTCTGTTCGCGAGGCCGGTATCATCGACACCTTCGAACCCATTGATCTCAAAGACTGGGAGGCTCTGCTGGCAGCAGCCGGTCCTGAGCAGCGCTTTGCTCAAAAGGCGCAGGTCTTGCTCGATATGACGATATCGGATCTGGAAGCTGCGACGCAGCTCGAAAACTGCCTGCAGATCGGTTCGCTACCGCCCCCGGCACTCGGTGAAGAGTGGTGTGTGGCAACCGCCCGGCGCGTGCTTGACGCCCTGCAAACCGACACGCAAACCGACAGGAGAAACACCTATGCTGAAAAAAGCGGAGACCTTGAACGTCTGGGCGGCTATGCAGGCCGGCGAACCATTGGTTCCGATGCAGTTCAGCCATCCTCCCCTTAACTATAGTGAAGTGAAAATAAAGGTCGCATGTGTGGGGCTGTGCCACAGCGACCTGCATTTGATCGATGGCGATTGGGGAGATGAAAGCAGATATCCGCAAGTTTGCGGTCACGAGATCGTCGGTACGGTGGTGTCACTCGGTTCCCAGGTAACTCGTTTCGAGATCGGTCAACGAGTGGGTGTCGGCTGGCAGGCGGCCTCCTGTCTGACCTGCGAATGGTGCCTTGGCGGGCACGAGCCGCTGTGCCAGGAGATGCAGTCATCTTGCAGCAACGGACAAATCGGCGGGTTTGCCGACTATTTCGTATGCGACCATTCCTTTGTATACGACATTCCGGCCGCGCTGGAGTCCAGCCATGCCGCGCCCCTGCTCTGTGCGGGTCATACGGTGTATTCCGCCCTGGCGAAGGCCCCCATGCGCGCCGGCGCGAACGTGGCGGTTCTGGGTATCGGCGGACTGGGGCATCTGGCCATACAGTTCGCAAGCAAAATGGGGCTTTGCGTAACAGCTCTGTCCTCGGGACAATCAAAGCGCACCGATGCTCTTGCGATGGGTGCGCGAGAATATCTTTGTACGGATGATCCTGATGCAATGTCGCGAGCTGCGGGGACGTTTGACTACATCCTTGTCACAGCCAGCGCAGAACAGAATTGGCCCGTCATACTTGCGCTGCTCAGGCCGCTTGGTGAACTGTGCTTTGCCGGAATTCCTGAGAAAATAACGCTGGAACTGGCCAATTTCGTCTACCAGTCTCAGAAGATCACGACCGTCAACATCGGCAGCCGGAAACAGATGGTAGAAATGCTCGATCTTGCGGCAAAGTTCGGAATCAAGCCCTGGGTCAAAAAGATGCCGATGGCAGAGATAAATCTGGCGATTTCCAAAATGAGAAACAACGAGGCAAAGTACCGTATCGTGCTGGAAAACACCGATTAGAGCAGCGGTGCGCCATGATCTGGATCTGCGTGCTACCTGGGCCCGAAGCCGGCAGCACTGCCTGCAAGCAAGGCAGAGCCAGGAGCGCCTGTCATACCTGCCTGAAGCAGATGGCAGCAGATATGGTCGGATGCCATAGCGCGCAACTGTCGGTCATGCGCAATGAATTCGGCAAACCGCGGTTTCAGCATCCCGTCAGGGCCCGCACCCTGGATTTCAGCATATCGCATACAACGGGCATTTCGATCGTTGCCATATCGGCAGCCGGCAAGATTGGCGTCGACGTGGAAGGAACAGACACCAAAGAGGCCCGGGACTTTTCAATCGATGAGTTCCTGACCCATTCGGAGCGCAGCTATTTCGACGCCAGAAGCCAAACGGCTCCGGAACACCACTTGAAAATCTGGACACGAAAGGAAGCCGTGCTCAAGGCGCTTGGTTTCGGCCTTGTCCGTGGCACGGAAGCTGCCCCCTTATGCGGAACGCTGCTTGACGGCGGGTGTCACATCGACCCGCAAATGCCATACCGGTTATATAATGAGGGCCTTAGCGTGTGCGATATCGATGTTGGACGCGGTGCGGTGGCAAGCATGGCAACGTCGGCAAATTGCTGCTCATACCGAAAAACCGAGTGGCACTTGTGATCTCAGGTCTTTAAGCTCGGCACTTTGGAGCAGTCGCACGGATAGAGTTTCAATGCGTCTTTCATCCGGCCGATTTCAGAAAACTCACCAGCAGCCGCAAAGGTTCCAGCTTCAAAGAACTCCTTGGATAGTAGATATGATATCCGTTTCTGCGTATGGCGTATTTGTCCAGGACGCTTTGCAGTTCACCGGAGTTCAGAAACTCGCTGATGGCGGGCTCAAACAGCCAGGCAATCCCACTTCCGTGACGGGCAGCGTCAACCCAGGCCGATGTGCTGTCCACGATCAGGTTGCCTGACACGCTTATGGTCGTAATGCGTCCATCAATGTCAAACCGCCAGTCGGCCAGTCTTTTTGAAGTCACAAACCGGTATCGAACGCAATTGTGGTCCTTCAGATCAGCAGGATGTCTTGGAATGCCATTTTTCAGGAAATAGTCCGGTGACGCAAAGAACACCTCCTTGAATGGCGGACAAATCCGGTGGGATATCATGCTACCCGGGATATGTTCCTCCATTCTGATGCCGGCATGGAAATTACTCTCCGTAATATCGACAAAGGCATCGTTGAATGACAATTCAAGGATGATGTCCGGATATTTCTTCTGGAACTGCGACAAGTGTTTTGCCAAGAGCATGTCATAGGCAACCTGAGGTAGGCTGAGCCGAACCGTGCCTTTCTTGGATTGCGAGGCGGTCCGGGCTGCATCAAAAGCATTTTCCAGGCAAGTCAGCCCGTTCACAGCTTCCGAATACAGCGCGTGACCACCCTCCGTCAGTTTCAGATTTCGCGTCGTGCGTTCAAAGAGCCGCGTACCGAGGCGTTCTTCCAATACCTTCAACTGATAGCTTACAGCAGACGGGCGGATGCCGAACTGCTTGGCGGCCTCACGCATTGTCCCATAACGGGCCACGGCAACAAAGATCTCGATTCCAGTCAAAGGGAGGCGTCTGATTGTCCTAATTCCATTACCAATGACAACAAGGGATTCGCCTTTTCTTCTCGAGAAATAGATCTAGGTTCCAGACTCACCAACCTCATGCAATCGTCTTTGCAAAGGGTGCTCAAAATGTAACAAGCTGCGGTGCACGACAGGCCAAAACCTCTTCAAAAGCGGCTTGGCGGCAGAACGCACCTCTCTCGCAAATCCGTTTTGCGCGGCATGGATGACGTTAACGGATCCGACCCCTGATCTGACCTCGACTTTTCGGTGACGCAGTCGACTGAAACACAAAGAAACCATCCCCGGCAAATAGGTCTAAATGATGTCGTATGATGCGAACGATCGTCTTTTCTTGGCAGTTACGTTGATCACCATCTCTGTTTTTTGCCTATCTTTCGGAGATGCGGTCGTGAAAAAAGTAAGCATAGAAATATCAATTTGGCAATTATTTATTCTACGTTCGATTTTAATTACGCCTTTGTTATTGTTGATTATCTGGCGTTGGGGCGGACGCTGGGAGCTGGATCTGAAAAATGCTTCGTGGATATTTCTCAGGTCGCTTTGTCTGGTCCTTATGTGGATAGCGTATTATGGATCCCTCCCGCACCTGAAACTGTCCGTGGCTGCGGCGGTCTATTACACACTTCCATTGTTTATCTGCCTGTTTGCTGCACTCCTGCTGAATGAGAGTATCAGCTCGGTCAGATGGCTGGCGATTTTCCTGGGGTTCGGCGGTGTATGGCTGGTCCTCAATCCCAACGCCTCTGACTTCAACTGGTATGCGCTGCTGCCACTATTGTCGGCGATCTTGTATGCGCTGGCCATGATCATAACGCGGTCACGGTGTCAGAAGAGTAATCCCTATGTGCTGTCGCTGGCCTTATCCGCGACATTTATCCTTGTGGGACTGGCGGGAATTACCGTCACCAGCAACCTCGTCGGACCGGCGGCTATGGAGGACCTGGGGCCTGCGTTGGCAAATGGCTGGGTTGCACTGAATGCAGGGATTGGCTTTGCCGTTGTGGTGCTGGCGCTGACGCTATTCATTGGAAGCGTGGGAACAGCCGTTGCGTATCAGTCGGCACCATCGTCCATCGTCTCTGCTTTTGATTTTTTGTATTTGCCCTTTGCCGCCTTGTGGGGGTTCGTATTCTTTCTCGAAGTGCCTGATTTACGCACCCTGATTGGCATGGTGGCCATTGCAAGCGCAGGCGTCATTTCCCTTATACGCTAAGGTCAGAAGGTCAGCCGGCTGAAACATCAACCTCCCTGCGAAACCGGTCAGGGCAAACGGCGCAGTAAGGTCAGGACCCTAAGCCTGATCAGACAAGCGGCGCGCCTTGGCGCGCTGCCATCGGCTGACAATCCATGGCAGAAGCGCGTTTGCACTGCTGATGGCAAGCCCGATATTGTAGATCACAATCGCGGTCACCAAGCTGATATTGTAAAAGAACACACCGATGACACAGATGGTGCCCGGGATAAGGCTCAAAACCGTGGTCGTCTTCAGCGAGCGGTCAAGAGAGCGGGAAATATCCATCAGCGCCGACACTTTTTTCAACGTACCATCCATCAAAATGACGCCGGCGACATCGGTGGCCACCGCACTGGCGCCGGTGAGCGACACGGATACATTTGCTTTCTTGAGTGCTATGGAATCATTGATGCCATCCCCAATGAAACAAACTGACCGGCCTTCTGCCTGAAGCTCTGTGATCAAGCGGGCTTTGTCTTCCGGCAGGGCCTCGGCATAGTAGTCCTCGAAGCCAAGACTGTGTGCCAGTTGGCGCGTCGGCGCCTCGCGATCTCCGGATATGATCATGCGCCGAATGCCGAGCGACGCAAGATACTCCGACAGCACTTTCACTTCGGCGCGGATCGCCGGGCAAAGCTCAATCGCCCCCGCCAACTCGCCATTCAAAGCCACATAGACCAACGAGGTGGCACGCTCCGAGCAGGCGTGATCAAGCTGGATGGCATGATCAGGCAATACAATATCGTTTACCGCCATCAGCCGGGGGCTGCCGACCAGCATGCTCTGGCCTTCCACCTTAACGCTGAGTCCGGAGCCGACTTCATACGTGGTTTCCTCGGCATGCGGCAGATCGAGCACACGCGAGCGCGCTTCCGCCAGAATCGCAAGGGCTATCGGATGTGACTGCTTGGCTTCCGCCGCTGCCGCAAGTGCCAGGACGCGGTCTTCATCGAAGGTGCCGAACGCAATGACCTGGTCCACAACCGGCTGGTCCTCTGTCAAGGTGCCGGTTTTGTCGAAGACAAATGTGTCCACCGAGGACAGTTGCTCCAAGGAACGGCCATCTTTGACCATGATACCTCGCTCAGAGGCTAGGCGCAGATAGGTAAGCACACTAATCGGCGCGGCAAAACGCATGTGATATCCAAATGCCGCAAAGAAAATGGCAAGCGCGCCTTGAACGCCGACCACCGCCAGAGCGAGGGCGCTCAGCGCCAGGGTCGGAATGGCGCCACGATTCATGATCATCTCGCCACGGGTCTGCAATCCGGATTTATAGTCGGCGGTTGCGTTCAGCGACTCGGCAATTTGCGCCGCAACGGATGCACTGCCGGCCTGTTCCACCGCGATCGTCAAGCGCCCCGACAAGAGAATCGTCCCTGCAAAGGTGTGATCTCCAGGGCCTTTTTCCGCAGGTTGAAATTCACCGGTAAGACTGCGTTCGTCAATCCGTGCGGCACCGTCGGTAATGCGGCCGTCCACGGGGATCATATTGCCTGCATGAACAATAATCTCCTGGCCCGCATGCACGCTGTCGAAAGGAATTTCGATCTCTTCGCCGTCTTTGAGCACGATCACGAACTGTGGCCGCTCACCAAAGATGCTGATCAGGCCCTTGCGCGAGTGATCTTCGGTCCACAACATGAGCTTTTGGGCTGCATAATAGGTCGAAGACAGAAATGCGCTGGCAAAGAAATTCCCCGTTACAAGGGGGCCGCCATTTCCGATGATGTCAAGCAGAGCCAGCGGTACGTTCTTTTTCTTCACTGCGGTCCGAACATATTTCGTCGACATGACAAAAAAGACGTACAACAAAATCGGCAAGGCAATATAGACCAGAGGGTACGGAACGAATTGATCAATCGTAATCAATGCCAGAGACAACAGGCTCAGCGCGAGCAGCAGGTTCACTTGGCTTAGCGCCGCTTCGACCCCAGGTTTGTTGTCGTCGTGAACCTGACTGTCACTTTGCAGTTGCAAACTAATTTCATCTTTCATTATCAGATAAAATCCATTTTTATGTGATGTGCGCCGACGGTGAATATTATTGCCAAATGAGCGCACGTCTATACTTAATGATATAGACGCAAACGCCCATTCGATTTTCGTCACAGAAAATGTTTATTTATGAGGCCATGGCCTGAATCTGAGGGCGGTTCAAAACTGCAAGTTTGCTCCACATTCCATCTGAATCAGCGTAGCAGCCTTGCAGCCGCCGGGTTCCGTCCGACAGAAAAGCTGTTCTGCCGTGAAGCAGCCGGGTGTTGTCCATCACAATCAGATCGCCATTGCTCAATTTGGTCTGAAAGCGAAATTGCGCAGAGCTGATCAATGAGCCAATCAGCTGATAGGCCTTGTAGAAGGCGACCATATTGTCTGGCGAACAGTCAAATGGCTGGACATTAATCGGGCTAACGAGAATACCAGTGATTTCGCCGCGCTGGTTGGTTCGAATAATTGGCCCTTCACTTGACAAATCGACATCGTCGTCGCGGTAACGATAGATGACCGGAATGGTCGTCAACAGCTCAAAGGCCTCTGGATCGCGCGCCTGGATTTCTTCAGCAATACGGATTCCATCAACGAGCGTCGTTTCCCCGCCTGAGACGCTGCTGCGCATGAAATGAAGGAGCTGCACCGTCGGAATCGGGTTGCGGTAGGGATTGTCGACATGGCTGGGCAGATACGCGTTGTCATGCCCACGATCTTCGGCCGTGGGGCTGCCCATCAGTTCAAACATGACACCGTAGTTTGTTTCACGCGGGAAACTGAACAGTTTCGCGACCTCAACCACCATGCCATCGCGTTCCGGCACATTCTCAAGCACCGCAAAGCCATGATCCCAGATGTCCTGTAAGAAATCCCGCAGCCCGTCGCCGCCGCAAGAAACACTGTGAAAAGCATGTTTTTGAAACCGCCCGTTAAGCTCTTCGGCAGTCCACGAGCGGCGCCGGGGCCGGCGTGCCTCAACCGCCCCGCCACGATAGGTATGCTGCTCAAGCCAAGACGCACCGAAGCGGCTTGGACCATGGCCATCTGACCACTCGACGACCATCTCTTCGGGGCTATGGCTAATTGCATTCGGCTTTACGTCTATATCAAGCGTAAAGGGATCATGACTGATCTGACAGTTGTTCGCCCGCAAAGCCGGATCATTGTCTCGAAGCCATATATAGTGAAATCTATCGATATGGCCATCGTCCCATTCAACCAGGATCGAGTGGTCATCGGCAGTGTTGGTTCTGACGTCGCTGATACTATGACAGGTCACAGTGCTTTCTCTCTTTGCTCTGAGATTGATGGAACTTTTGAGGTTACGAATTGGAGATTTTCTCGAAGAGGTCTTCAAAGGTGGAGGATTTGAAAATCTCTTCCAGGCGAGGCGGGCGCCAATTGCCGTTGTTCTTCAAACGCATCTGAAGCGCAGTGGCGAGGAGGCTGTCTCCGCCAATATCGAAGAAGTTGTCTCTCCAGGTAATCTCCGACACCTTCAGGAGAGCTTTCACCTCACTCAAGAACACATTGGAAATGTCCTCTTTGTTCGGGGCATTTGCGCCAGGTTCCGCAGGTTCAGCGGATGCCGGCCGTTCCTTTCCACCAGGCGGACTGCTCTGGCCCGACGCCGCTTGATCGACCCATTCGCGGAGCCGGGCGGGCAGCGCGCGGGTCGCAACGATGACCTGCCCGTTGTCAATGGTCGCCAAAATGCGCTCGATGATGGCGATCCCCTCTTGCGGGCTAAGCGCCAATTCGCGCGCATGCGATGACTGATAGGCTGCCGTAACCTGGAACTCGTAGTCGTATGCCCAATCATCCCAGTTTGAGTTGATCCAGCGCACGCCGAGCTGGTTGGGAACGCGCCGTGCAAATGCGTCCATGAACCGGTTCGCCGCGGCATATCCGGCCATTGCCGGTCCGCCGAGGATTGACGCAAGGGACGAAAACAGAAAGACGAATTCCGGCACCTGAGCATGGTTGTGCTGCAAGCGCTCAATTGCCTTGTAGAGGTTGCACGTGCCGACAACTTTCGAGGCAAATTCCCGCGTCAAAGTGGTCTCGTCCAGTTCGGGCAGAAATTTCAACTCCGCAAGACCGGCAGCGTGGAAGATGCCATCCACCCGGCCGAATTCCCGTACCATCTCATCAAGAACGTCAGATGTGCTTTCGAGATCAGAGACATCCGCCTGACGCAACAGAACCTTGCCAGGCGCCGCGTCCAAGGCGGCCAGCCGCTTCATCCACGGCTCCTGCGTAGCAGCGTCGGTCCATTTTGTGCGATCGGGCACGGCACGGCGGGTTGTCACCACAATCCGCGCGCCGCGCCCGGCAAGATGTTCCGTGAGCGACAGGCCGATACGCCCAAGCCCGCCGGTAACCAGATAGACCCCGTCCGGCCGGATGGCCTGCTCGCCAAGCCTTGGTTCGGCAAGCGCCAGCTCCGGGTAGTGCGGTATCCACCGGCGCGCGCCCCGAAAGGCAATCAACGCATCCCGGCCCGGTGTTTCCCGCCCGATTTCTGCAGTGAGTTGGCGGCTAACGCTCGAAACACATCCCGGTTTGACATCGATAACCCGGCATCGAACCATCGGGTTTTCCTGCGGCAGGACAATCGCGGCGCCCAATGCACATGCCTTATCGGGATGTGCGTCTTCATCGTCAATCTGCACCATGCGATCGCCGACGATCCACAGATCAAGCTGAGACTGGAAAGAACACTCGCAAAGAACCCGCGCCAGATCGAACACTGCGGTGTTGCGCTGCATCCGCTCGGCACTGAGCGCGCCCGGGTCTGAGGACGCCGCATCGTCTCCGCCAAGTTGCCACAAGCACAAAACGCGGTCGGCGGGGTTTTCCGTTTCGAGTTCGGCCTCAAACAGTGCTTTGAGACCGTTCCGGTCCGGATCAATGAAGACGGTCGCGCCCTGCACCCTCTTCGGTGTTGCAGCGGATTTCATCCGGCGACACACGCGCACGACGTCGTGACCCTGCTCCTGCAATATCAGCGAAACAAACTCGGCAAGTTCGTTCTGGTCACCTTGCAAACCGTCCGCGCCACGGTCTGCGAGGATCAACCAGCGTTGTTTGCGAAGGTTCACACCGCTCGAGATCGCACGGGGAGGCAACGCTTCCGTCCACGTCTGTGAATAGGTGAAAGCCTCGCCAGGGCGCCTTTCGCGCGGACCGTCCACCACACGAAGCACGGTTTTACCGTTGGCATAATCGCTATGGCCATCGGGCCAGCAACGGTGCTTATCGAAGGAATAACCCGGAAGTGCGACCCGGCGCCGGGTCCCGGGAGGTTCCAATTGTACGCTGGCCTCAGACCAATCCACATCGACACCCAGCGCCCACAGGGCGCCAAGGCATTCCAGCAGGATATGCCGGTCAGTGAATTCCATGTCCTTGCGATCGCGCGCCGCAGCGATGATGGCCGGACGGACGCATGACTTGGTCATCTCATCAAGGGTCTGCCTAGCGAAACGGCTTAGATTGCGTGATGGGCCAAGGTCAACGACCGCCGCAGGTTCAGCCTCCATCAACAAGGCAAGGGAGCGGTCGAACTGAATCTGCCCGGTGGCTTGCGTGCTCCAATACGTTTCCGGCAGGTGTTCATGTGCACGGATCCATTGCCCGCCGGCATTCAAGGCAATGTCGAGCTGCGGCACGCCCTTGGCGAGGTTGCGAACATGTGCGTCGATAAGATCACGCGCTGGCGCCATCAGGGGCGAATGGCTGGGAACACCAGCCGTGTCGATTACCTGACATGGAATTTCAGCCTGCTCGAGCGTTTCTTTGGGCGCTTCGACGAGGTCATATGTTCCGGTGAACACAACACTCGAGTTTGAATTCACGACACCAATGCTGATTTCGCCTGCCTGCGCTTTGTCGCGCCAGGCGTTTTCCGCCAAGATCTGCTCGGCTTCTTGCCGGCCGCATTGCGCCGCAAGCATTGCGCCCTTGACGCCCAATTCAGCCATCGCCCGGCCTCTGATGACCATGAGGCCGATGGCGTCTTCGACAGTCAAGATCCCCGCAAGTGTCGCAACGACATACTCGCTCATGCTATGACCGACGAGGGCTTTCGGGTGTACACCGCATGCCATGAGCAATTGCGCCATTGCGTATTGCGCCGAGTACATCATCACATTGATGTCCTCGAAGGAGGCCAATCCGGTCACTCCGTCCTCGCCAAAGACCAGTTTCTCCAGGTCGCGGCTCAGTACCGGCCGGCTCGCATTGGCACATGTGATGAAGGCGTCGCGGAACACCGATGCATGGTCATAAAGATCCTTGAACATTCCGGGATATTGAACCCCGCCGCCCGGCAGCATGAACGCAACCGATGGCGATGCGGCAACGGGTTTCGTCGAGATGATGCGCTCTGCTTCATCTTCAAGCCTCCTGATCGCCAACTCGGAAGAGCTGGCCACCACGACAGTTCTGTAGTCGAACCGGCATCTTGCGACCCTGAGCGTATGAGCCACATCCCCCAGATCGAGCTGCCGATTGCCCCGAAGGAACGCCGCCAGGTTGCGGCAACTGCGGCTCAGCGCCGATGCCGTTTTGGCAGACAAGCACAGGGCATGTGATCCGCGCACCACTGATCCGGGCCAATCCGCCGCTCGCGTTTGACACCATTCCTGCAGCACGACGTGACAATTGGTTCCGCCAATTCCCAGGGATGTAACCCCTGCCGTTCTGGGATGACCGTCACGCTGCGGCCATGTCCGCAGTCTCTCGTTGACGAAGAACGGTGTATCTTGCAGCCCGAGGTCTTCGTTTAGACTGTTTATATTGATCGTCGCGGGAATGACTCCATTGCGCACACTGAGAACCGTCTTGATAAAGCTCGCAACCCCAGCGGCGATGTTGGCATGGCCGATATTCGGCTTGACCGACCCCAGAGCGCAGGTCTTGGCACCCTCGGTATCGGGGCGAAACACGTCTGCCAGCGCTCGGACCTCGATCGGGTCACCGACCTTCGTGCCCGTGCCATGCGTTTCGATATATTCTACATCCGACGGCTTAATGCCTGCATGCTGCAACGCCTGCTGCACGACGGCGGTCTGACCTTTAGCGCCTGGCGCCGAATAAGATGCCTTGCTACGGCCATCGTTGTTGATCGCATGCCCTTTGATGACAGCCTGAACAGTATCTCCCGCCGCAATGGCGTCATCCAGGCGCTTGAGCACGACAACCCCGACACCATCGCCGAGCACAGTGCCGTTGGCGTTAGCATCGAAGGCCCGGCACACGCCATCAGACGAGTTTATGAAACCTTCGACATACTGATAGCCGGCTTGCGGAAAAATGATGCTGGAAGCGCCGGCGAGCGCCATATCGCATTGGCCATTTGCAAGCGATTGGGCAGCCGTTGCGATCGTGACCAAGCCGGTTGAACAAGACGTTTGAACAGCGATGCTGGGACCAGTGAGGTTAAGCAGATACGAAACGCGGGAGACCAGGTAGTCCTTGTCGTTGCCGAACTCCGTCAGCGATGCCAGCGGTGCATCGGTCGGGTCCATGAGACCGGCACCGTTCAGATGATGCAGCAGATACAACGGTAGAAACGTCCCAGCGAACACGCCGGTGCGGCCGTCATGGTGTGTTGGTGCGTATCCCGCCACCTCCAGCGCCTGCCAACAGCATTCCAGAAACAGGCGATGCTGAGGGTCCATCAGAGTTGCTTCGCGCTCCGACAAACCCCAAAAGCTCGAATCGAAACACTCCACATCTTCAAGATGGGCCCCGACACTGATGTAGTCGGGCCTGTCGAGCAGCTCATCGGAAACGCCCTGAGCGGCCAGCTTTTCCCGGGACAGCCGGGAAACTGAACATATGCCTTCACACAGGTTTTGCCAGAACTCATCGACATTGCGCGCGCCGGGGAAACGTGCCGCCATGCCGATAACCGCGATATCCGTGCTTGCGTGCCGTTCGCGTTCCACCACCGTTTGGGGGTGCGGTTGCAGATCCTGTTTCAGTTGGCGGTCGGCATGGCTTTGACCATTGTGGGCGATCTCAACACGTGTCCGGCAAAACGCGACAAGCGCCTCGAAGTTCGAATTGAGAAACACCTCCACGACGCGCAACTCAATCTTCAAGCTCTGCTTTACTCTCATGCAAAACTGAGCTGCGAGGAGAGAATGGCCGCCACACTCGAAAAAGTCATCCGTCGGGCCGGGGTCTGAGGTCAAAAACTCCTGCCATGCTGAGCGAAGCGCGTGCTCGACATGGTCTTCAGGTGGGAGTGTGGCCGCGCCATCTGTTCGCTGCTCACCATCCGCTTGTTGGAAGCGCAGCCTGTCCAGTTTCCCGTTCGCGGCAATGGGCAGCTTTTCCAAAGAAACGAACTTGGACGGCATCGCATAGTCGGGAATCTCTTCTTTCAGATACGCCCGCAAATCGGCTTGCCACCCGCTGTTCGAGGCCCGCAAAACCACATGGGCGGCCAATCGGTCCGGCTGGCCGGTCTTGGCATCGTTCTCAACGACAATAGCAGCTGACTGGACATTTGGATGCCGCAGCAAAGCCGCTTCAACCGATCCGGGCACCACACTGTAGCCGCGGATTTTGACCATGAAGGCAAAGCGGCCGATGATCTCCAGTTGTCCGTTGTGCAACATACGCCCGGCATCGCCTGTGCGAAACATGGTGCCGCCAGGGCGAAATGTATCGGGCACGAAACGTTCTTGCGTCAGCTCCGGGTTGTCGAGATATCCCAGCCCCACCGCATCTCCGCCAACGAAGATTTCACCGGCAAAGCCTCGCGCAACGGGTTTGCGTGCCTCATCCAAGACATAGACGCTCACATTGTGCTGGGGCGGGCCGGCGGGAACGGCTTGCTGTGTCGCTGCCGGAGAGATCTCGCTCAACTCCAGATGAGCGACATCGTGGGTTTCCGCGATACTGTAATCGTTCACAAAGCTGACATGGGGCAACGCCTGCCTGGCGCGCGCGAGTAAGGAGCCGGTGACCACCTCTCCGTTCAGGTAAACGACCCGGAGACCGGAAAGTGACTGGCCCGGAACGAGACTGCCGCTGCTGACCAGCACCTCCAGGAGCGACGGGGTGAACAACACCCTGGTAATGAGATTTTCTTCGAGATAGCCGACAAGAAGATTAGGATCGTAGATCACGTCATCCGGTATGAGGAAAGCCGGCATTCCAGCGAGAAGCGGCCGCATCAACTCCCAAACAAGGAAGATATTGATCGCCTCACGCTCGTGTTCGGTGTAGGGCAACTGCCGATAGCGCCATTCAAAAGAGCATACGGCGCTTCGATGCGGACAAACGATACCTTTCGGTTCGCCCGTCGTTCCGGACGAAAAGACGATTTGCGCAGGCGCATCCAGATCGACGGCGACGGCAGGTGTATCGGCGGACGCATCGAGCCGCCGCTCCCAGCCATGATCGAGCACAAACCGTGTGCCGGACCAGGCGGAGGGGATGTTGGGCAGATAGCGCTGCGCAGTGAGTACGTAGTCAATCCCGGCCTTTGCGAGAATGCGCGCAAGCGCCGCTGGTGGCTGGGCGGCGTCCAGAACGACATAGGCCGCACCCGATTTCAAAATGCCGATCAATGCAACGGCATATTCCTTCGATGTATCCATGAGCAGGCCCACACGCGCCCCGGGGCCCTGGCCATTGGCAACCAAATGGCCAGACAGTGCGTCGCTGAGCTCATCAAGCTCTTGAAACGTCAGATTGCCAGTACGCGAGACGACGGCAGTCGCCTCAGGCGTAAGCGATGCGCGATGCCGAAAACGCTCATGCAGCGGCAAGGCAGGATATGAGACGGTATCGCCGAAACACACCGATGCCGGCAAATCGGCTTTCACTTCGTCAATTTCGCGCAAAAGACGGGATACGACCTGGCTTGTATTCGTCATTGTGAAGAAATGATCGCCATCGAACATGATCCGGGCAAAGCGGGCATGTGTCAGCCGATGCCATTGGTCCAGATCGGCGGCATCAAGCAGATCATCGCCCCGCCCGCCAATTGCGGTGATCGCGGCATTCAGCGGGGCTGGCAGGTTTCTGTCGTAGGTCTCGGCGACTTCGAAGTCGGCGCGCAAAGGCGGCATGATGAAATTTGCAAGAAGTTCTTGATTTTCCAGCGCCTGCCTCGGGACCATGCCCAAGGCGCTGACCAAATCTGTCAGCTCGTCATCGGAATATTTGTACATTGGCGGGTCATCGGCCGGAACATCTGCAGCCTTGTGACCGGACA
>JANQIR010000186.1 GCA_028282065.1 Aestuariivirgaceae bacterium | reverse complement strand
GGGCGTGTAGTGCCAATATTTCTCCGGGCTGGGATTGAGCCAGACGGCTTGGGAATAGATTTCGGCTACCCGCTGCAGCCACAATCCGCCGGGCTCCGGGTTCATGTGTTCGACCGACCCGCCGGGATGGGTCAGTTCGAACGGGCTCATTGACGCATCGCCAACGAATATGACCTTGTAGTCGGAAGGGTAGGTGTGCAGCACCTGCCAGGTGTCCATGCGTTCGACATGACGGCGCCGGTTGTCCTTCCACACGAACTCGTAAAGGCAATTGTGGAAGTAGAAATACTCCATGTGCTTGAACTCGGTGCGGGCTGCCGAAAACAATTCCTCACAGGAGCGTACGAACGGGTCCATCGATCCGCCTACATCGAAAAACAGCAGGACCTTTGCCGTGTTGCGGCGCTCCGGCACCATCTTGATATCAAGATACCCCTTGTTTGCGGTCGATCGTACCGTATCGTCGAGGTCCAGTTCCTCCGGTGCGCCCTGACGCGCGAATTTCCGCAACCGCCTGAGGGCGACTTTGATGTTTCGGGTGCCGAGTTCGACGGTGTCGTCAAGGTCCTTGTATTCGCGTCGGTCCCAAACCTTGATTGCGCGGCCGTGACGGCCTTCCTTTTGACCGATCCTGACGCCTGCAGGGTTGTAACCGTAGGCTCCAAAGGGGGACGTGCCGGCCGTGCCGATCCACTTGCTGCCGCCTTCGTGACGTTTCTTTTGTTCCTCAAGGCGCTTTTTGAGTTCCTCCATGATCTTTTCCCAGCCGCCCAGGGCCTTGATCATGGCCTTTTCCTCGTCAGTGAGGAACTTCTCGTTGAGCTTCTGAAGCCACTCGTCCGGGATCTCTGACAGGAGATCGTCTTCAGAAACCGAATCCAGACCTTTGAATACATGACTGAAAACACGGTCGAATCTGTCGAGGTTGCGTTCATCCTTGACCAGGGATGCCCGGGACAGATAGTAGAAATCTTCAGCACTGTAGCCGGCGACGCCGGCACGCATTGCCTCCATCAACGTGAGGTATTCCTTGAGCGTGACAGGCACGCCTTTAGCCTTTAGCTCATGGAAGAAATTGACGAACATGCGCGTTTCTAACCTTCTTGGTGCGCTGTGTCACTGGGATAAACCGGATGCGAGACCAATGCGGGGCGCACGTGTTTTTCGGCACGAGTCTTGCTGCGACAAACCCACCAGTTTGCCAATTGTGTCGCGTTAGGAAGATCATGTCCCAAATCGAGACATACATGTTTATCGGGCTTGGGTTTGTACTTGCTGCCCTTGTTGCTCTGTTTGCCAGTCGCGGCGTGTGGGCTTTCGCAGTCGGTCTTGCACGGCGCCGCTTGCAGCGTGGAGCCGGAAGTGGGGAGGCTCACGATGGTGACGCCGACAAGGCGCAGTTGGTCAAGGGGCAGCGCCGGCTTGAGCTCAAGGTGGAGGATCTGCGTACACAACTGACAGAACAGATGGCGGAATTGTCTCGGCAGCGAAACCGCGTTCATCAGATGACCGATGAGGTCAAGCAGCGCGATGAGCAGATCGAAGCCGGTCAGGCTGAAATCGAGCGGCTGAAGGATGCCATGAAGCCACTTGATGAGGAGTTGTCGAAGCGCACCAAAACCTCTCAGAGTTTAAAGCGCCAGCTGCGTGCGCGCGACGAAACGATCTCCGATTTGAATGCCCGGCTGGACCGGCTGACGGAGCAGCTGAACGAGAGAATTAAAGCGTTGGCCGGGGTTGAGTCCGATTTAGACGAGACAAAGAGCGCTCTATCGAAGCTCACCCGTGCCGCGAAAAAGACCGTCGGCAGCAAAGAGAAGGTCGAGCAGAAACTGGAAGCCAGTCTGGTGACGTTGCAGGAGAAGGATGATTCAATCCAAGTGCTGCAGAACGAGCTGGATGAGCGCGAAAGAGAGTTGAAATCGCTCAACAGCACGCTGACCGGGCGTGAGAAAGCAAACAACCAACTGACAGCACAGATCGAGACTACAAGAGCCTCGCTTGATGACGAACAGCGTGCCACTCAGGATGTGCGGGAAAAGGTTCGCGAACGCGAAGCTGAGATTGCAGCCTTGAACGGGCAGATTGGCCAGCTGTCATCGGAGCTTGAGATCAAACGTGGCGAAATCGGTGAACTCAAGGCCTCCGCACTGTCGTTTGAGACTACCCATGCCGGCCAGAAAGACGAAATCCAAAAACTGCGCCAGGATGTCAAACAAAAGCAGGATGCGGCAAACCAACTTCAAGCGGAACTGAACGGCCGTGAACAGGCTGCGAAGGATTTGACCGCCAAACTGGAGGATGAAATCGCTGCAACGTCTGATGCCGAGCAACTGGTCGGCCTTTTGAAAGAACAGGTTCGGCTGGGTGAAGGGGCGATTGGCGCGCTCAATACGGAAATCGAAGGGCTCAAGAGCCAGCTGTCGGACAGAGACCGGTCATCGCAAGGGGCGCGTCAGGAGATTGTGCAACGCGACAAGATCACAGCAGGCATGAACAAGGAGATGCGTAGCCTTCGTGAAGAGCTGATCCAGCGAAATCAGGCTATTGAGGATCTGCAAACGACAGTCAAAGCGCGTACGCGTGAAGCCGCTACACTGGCGGCGGAAGTCACGGCCTTGAAGGGCCAACTCAGTGTTGAGGCTGACAGGTCCCGTCCGCAGGTGAAGCCTGCCGCGGCAGCCAACACGTCCATAGCCTTGGAAGGCGCCGATGCCCCCAAGAGCGATGAACTTGCGCAGTTCAATGCACTGTGGGAGCAGTTGCAGAATTCCGGTGAAAGCACGGTAGACACTGCACCGGAACAACAGCCGGCGGCGTTTGCTGCCGAAATGTCAAAGTCGGGCAATGGTGATCTGACCGGCAAACAGAGTGTACGGAGCATTGTGACGCTCGCTGACCGGATCCGAACGCTGCAGAAGGGTGTCCTGCGCGTCTAGGGTATCTTACTGACCATGCAAATTATCGGACTTGATGCGGGCTGACACCGCTGCGGCCAGTTCAGTTGGCCGATCCGTGCCGACCCGGATCATTTTACCGGCGAGGGTGGTTATTTCAATCGCATCGAGGCCGTAGACGCAGTACAGCCAGCCCTTGCCGTAATAGCGGATGCCCCAGCCCCACCACCATTGATTTCGCACCTGTTCGACATTGCCGATATCCATCAGCTTGATGCGCTTGCGCCAGATGCCGGGTCCAAAGAACCAGATCAGTTCGTCTTCGGTCACCTCCGCAGTCATGGAACCGAAGATCCACGGCACCGCCATTGCGAAGATCAGCATGGCAAACAGCAGGACATACCCCACCTGGGCCATGGTGGCGGCAAAGAAGACGATCGCCGCAGTGACAGCGACAATGGGCCAGACCAAGGGACTGCGCTGGGTGTGTCTGTAAAGGGGCATGTCGCGTCAAGTCTCCTGGGCAAGCGCACTACGCTTACGGATCGTGCTGGTGAACCTGTCCAGCGTCGTTGATATGAACTCGCGCGGGATCATGATTTCGATAAGGCGGAACTGGGACGTGTCGGCATGTGCGGCCTGAAGCGCGTCGGCCAGTTCCGCACGAGTATGTACGCGCACCCCATGGCCGCCCAAGCCCTTTGCCATGTCCGCGAACTTCCAGTCGTCCAGGTCGTTGTAAGAGACGTCCTTCTGAAATGCTTTCAGCATTCCCCATGCCCGGTTGTTATACACCAGGACGATCGGATTCAGACCCAACCGCCGGCAGTTGCCCAGTTCCCAGCCGGTCATTTGAAACGCCCCATCACCCACGAGAATAAGCGGACGTTCGCCCGCGGCGACCTGAACACCCAATCCGGCAGGCACGCCCGGTCCCATGGTTGCGTAATATCCAGGGGCGACGAGCGGGGTGTGGACCATTTCCATTGCCGAGAACAGGCAATCGCCCATGTCGGAGGCTATCGGCATCTTGCCGTGAGCGGCAAACAGATCGTTGACCGCCGTGGCAACGTCGATGGGTTTAATGGAGTCGCCGTCGGCTTTCAGGCCTGTCGGGTAGGTCATCGACACGGGGCTGGCTTTGCCAAGCGGTTCGGCAATGTCGATCAGGGCGTCAACAAGGGCCGGCAGGGTGAGCGAAGGGTAGAGATGATGGGCAAACCTTACCTCCGAATCGAAGGCATGGACTGTGTGGCGCATGTCGATCTGGCGCTTCGAAACACCGAAATTCGTGTCGCACAGTATAACTCCGAGCATTAGCAGGCCATCGGCGCGCTCTACCAGACGGCGCACGCCGGTCTCGCCGGCAAGGCCGAGATAGGTCCCCGCCAAAGGGGCATCGGTCTCGGCCAGAATGCCTCGGCCCATGAAACTCGTGAGTGCCGGGATTGCAAGTTTCTTGGCCAGTGTTGCGACCTTGTCCTCAAGGCCATAGCGTCGCACTTCAACGCCTAACAGCAGCGCCGGCCGTTCGGCGGCTTTCAGTAGCTCCATGACCTCTTCAGCACAGTCTTGGGCGGCGACGGGAAGTGTCTTTGCCGGTTTGTAACCGGGAACCCCACGGCAGTCGGCATCGACCATATCGCGGGGAAACTCGATATAGACCGGTCTGGACAGCTCGCGGCATGCGGTGAGGACCCGGGCGATTTCCTCAGGCGCGCTTGCCGGATCATCGAGCACGGCTTGTGCGCAGGTGACCTCCCTGAAGACGAGGAGTTGGCTGTCGAGATGCTTGACCTGATGATGAAGCCCAAGGCCCATCTCACCCTCGGCGGCACCGGGGGCACCGGAAATCACAACGAGCGGAGATTTCTCTGCGTAGGCGGTGGCGACCGCATTGACCATGTTGAGGGCACCGGCACCGTATGTCACTGCGGCGACGCCCAATGTGCTGTGGAATCGCGCGGCAGCATCGGCTGCAAATCCGACACCTGGTTCATGGGATAAAGTGTAAAGCGGCAGGATGCCGGACTGCTCGATCTGTTTGAAGAAGGGCAGGGCGAAATCTCCCGGTATACCGAAGATCTCTTTTGCTCCGTAGGCATGCAGGGCTTTCAGCAAGGCATGAGCGAGGTTCATCGTTTCGACTTTCGGGTATGGAAACGCGAATGTTCAGTGTTCAGTACCATAATCGCGTCCGTGTGACATGAATGCGTGGCGGCCGGTTCTCAGGAACCGCGGTCCGCTATGTTGCGCCGGGTCCGGCGTCCCTGTCGATGCGCCCGGCCAATTCGGGTTTCGGGGATAGCAGTCGTTCGACGCGATCTTGGTCTTGGGATGGCTCTTCAGCAGGGAACGGTTCCGGTGCATGCCGGTCCGGCCGTATGGGGCCTGGCCCAGGCCTTAGCGGGCTGCAGACGGCGATCGCAGTGACAGCGTTCCATCCTCAACGCCTTGGCCGGACGCCTTGCCGTTTTTCAGGGTCACGCGGCCCGATGCCAACATCTCCAGCGCCATGGGGTAGATCCGGTGTTCCTGCTTCAAGACCCGCGTTGCCAGACCGTCCGGCGTGTCCGAGCCGAGAACCGGTACGGCTGCCTGTGCAATGATTGCTCCGGCGTCCAGCTCGGCGGAAACAAAATGCACCGTGCAGCCGTGAATTTTCACGCCGTCCGCCAGCGCTCGGGCATGGGTATCCAAACCGCGATAGGCCGGGAGCAGAGAGGGGTGAATGTTGATCATGCGGCCTTCCCAGCGGCTGACGAACCCGGAGGTGAAGATCCGCATGAAACCGGCGCAGGCGACAAGCTCGATGTCATGCTGATGCAGGGTCCTGTCCATTTCCGAGTCAAAGGTCTCACGGCTTGGGTATGCTTTGTGATCCAGCGCGGCGGTTGCAATGCCCTGGCTGGCGGCACTTGCGAGTCCCGCCGCATCCGGCCGGTTGGAGAGCACAAGCGAGATTTGTGCCGGAAATGCGTCTTGTTTGCAGGCCTCTATCAGCGCGGACATATTTGAACCGCGCCCGGAGACCAGGACGGCTGTGCGCTTGGCCGCCGTCATCTTTCACCTGGCCAAAGCGAGCCGGAAAACCGTACGCGATGGTCATCGCTGCTGCGTTCGACAACGTTGCCGAGACGAACAGCGGTTTCGCCTTGTTCGGCAAAGGCCAGGATCAGGCTATCTGCATATCTTTCGGATGCGATGGCGATCATGCCGATGCCGCAGTTGAAGGTGCGCAGCATTTCGCTGTCGGCGATGCCGCCGGCAGAGCGCAGCCATGTGAAGACGTCCGGGACCTCGATTGCGCCAAGCGAAACTTCGGCGGCACAGTCATCCGGCAGCACGCGGGGTATGTTCTCCACAAAGCCTCCGCCGGTGATATGGGCGAGTGCCTTGAGGCCGCGATGCCGGCGAAGGGCGTGCAGCACCGGTTTAACGTAGATGCGCGTCGGCGTGAGTAGGGCGCTTGCCAGTGTTGAGTCCGGAGCAAACGGCGCCGGGGCCGCGTAGTCCAGGCCGGTAACTTCCACGACTTTGCGGATTAAGGAATAACCATTGGAGTGCGGGCCGGACGAGGCAAGTCCGATCAGAACGTCTCCCGGCTTGACTGTTTTCTTCGGCAGCAGCGCCCGGCGCTCGGCGGCGCCGACGGCAAAGCCGGCCAGGTCATAGTCACCGGCGGCATACATGCCGGGCATTTCCGCTGTTTCTCCGCCGATCAGCGCGCAACCGGCCTGCCGGCAACCTTCGGCTATGCCTTCAATAACCGACGAGGCGTGATCCGGGTCCAGGCTGGCGCATGCAAAGTAGTCCAGGAAAAACAGGGGTTCGCCACCCTGGACGATCAGATCGTTGACCGACATGGCCACTAGGTCGATGCCGATCGTGCTGTGCTGGCCGGAGTCAATGGCGATTCGCAGCTTTGTGCCGACGCCATCATTTGCCGCGATCAGCACCGGATCCTCATAACCGCAGGCCTTGAGGTCAAACAAGCCACCGAAGCCGCCCAACCCGGCAAGACTGCCGGTGCGCCGGGTGGTGCGGGCCAGCGGCTTTATGGCATCGACCAGCTTGTTTCCGGCTGTGATATCAACACCGGCTTGCTCGTAACTGAGGCCGTCGGCGGCCGGCTTGGCAGTTGAACTCATGGTGACGGGGTGATCCTGAAATCTCAGTTGAAATGCATCCCAGTAATCGTCTGAAGGGACTGGCATGCGCAACAAAAAAAGCGTATCGAAGACGACATGTCGCTTGGGCTGGCCGGCGGGAGTAGTAATGTACCGACTGATAGCATTGGTTTTGCCGATCGTTTTGCTGTTGGCAGGCGGTCAGGCGCTTGGCCAGTCAGACGTCATCTATACGGTCCGCAGTGTCAAGGTTGACGTGCGGGCGGAGAGCGCTGCCAAGGCCAAAATCAAGGCAATTTCCGAAGCTCAGGTAAAAGCGTTCCGGACGCTTGTGAAGAGAATCGGTCAGGAAGATGCGCTTAAGCGGCTATCTTACCTGAAACCGTCCGATATCGGGCGTTTGATGTCCTCGCTGTCGATAGAGGAAGAACGCACCGGGCCTGGCCGCTATATCGGCCGGTTGACCATTACGTTTTTGCCGGACCGGGTGCGGCGGCTTCTGGCCCGGTCGGGCGTGAAGTTTACCGAGGCCAAGGCGCCGAAAATCATAATTCTTCCTCTTTGGAAGACGGATCAGGGCGATATCCTCTGGGAGGATAATCCTTGGCGGACTGCCTGGCAGAATCTGAAGGCGGAAGATGCGCTGGTGCCTGTGCTGGTCCCGCTCGGGGATCTGGCCGACGCGCAGGCGATTTCACCGGCCGAAGCGCTTGCGGGCGATGGTGTCAAGCTGGATGTCATACGCTTGCGCTATGACGGCCAGGCGATCCTGGTGGCTATTGCGGAGGCGCGCGGCGAGAATTCGGTTCATGCCACCATGGTTGGCGACTCGCCAGTGGGGCAAATCCTGTTCGACAAAACCTATGCTGCGACGGAAGGTGGAATTGAAGAGGCTGCAGCCGAAGCCGTGCGCCGGTTTCATGCCGTGATGACCTTCAAATGGAAAAAGATCCAGGGCGACAGCGGCAGTGCCATGCTGCGCAAGCAGGTTTTGTCGGTTGCGGTTCCCTTCAACACACTGGAGCAGTGGAATTTCATTCGTCAGCGACTACTCAATACGCCGGGGGTGAACGGTGTGGACGTATCGCAATTATCAAGCGGCGGTGCAGTCGTTAAGGTCAAATACGGCATCGGTTTTCAGGATCTACAGAGTTCTCTGGCGCAAAACCGGCTCAACCTGACGCTGATCGGCGGAACCTGGGTATTGCAGCCATACTGAACGTTCTCCTTCGTTAAATGAATGTCCCAAACGCCATAACCATAGGGCGCATCCTTATCGTCCCTGTCATGATCTGGCTGATCATCAGCCGTCAGTTTTCCCTGGCGTTCTTCTTGTTCATTGCAGCGGGTGTGAGCGATGGTGTCGACGGGTTCATCGCCAAACGGTTCAATGGCGTCACTGCTCTGGGGGCCTATCTGGACCCTCTGGCCGACAAGCTCTTGCTGGTGAGCATCTTTCTGACGCTGGGCTTCCTCAAATTCCTTCCTGCATGGATTGTCATTCTGGTTGCCAGCCGGGATGTGCTGATCATCGGAGCCATCCTGTTGTCCTGGCTGATGGACAGGCCGGTCGAAGTCAAACCGCTGATGGTTTCGAAGGTCAACACCGTTGCGCAGATCCTGCTGGCCGGAACGGTCCTGTTCATAAACGGTTTTGGTTATCCGGCGGATTGGCTGGTGTTGGCCGGCAGCGTTTGTGTCGGGGCACTCACAGTGCTGTCAGGGGCGATCTATATGCGGGACTGGATCCGTCATATGGCGAACGGAAACGGCAGTCATTAATGGAGCGTAGGCAGATTACGCCATAATATGGTGCGGCCGGTCATGGCCGGACTGTCCGAAACTGGAGCACGCCGACAAAGTGTCACTTCAAAAACAGTTCATGTTCTGGTTTGCCGCGCTGGTCGTTT
>JANQIR010000184.1 GCA_028282065.1 Aestuariivirgaceae bacterium | reverse complement strand
ATTGCAAACCATCGACACACCGTTCGGCACGAGTGTGTTACCTATGTCTTAGGAACAAACTGTTACCTATGTCTCCGGTATGTACCTTGAGAAGGTTGGCTCCCCGGGCCGGACTCGGACCAGCGACCCAGCGGTTAACAGCCGCTTGCTCTACCAACTGAGCTACCGGGGATCAGTCGGGGCGATATAGCAAAGGTTTCGCGGTGCGCAAAGTCCTTTTTACGACAATTGTTTTTTGTATAGCCTGTGCTTGAAACTTGACGCTGCGAATCGTACTTCCGTCCCCATGACCACCATCCGTTTTGGCGATAAAACCTACAACCTGCCCGGCAGCCGTGTGGCCCGTATTGCGATCGGCTGTAGCCTGATCGTTGGTGGTATCCTTGGTTTCCTGCCGATCCTGGGATTTTGGATGATCCCGCTCGGATTGTTGATTTTGTCGATCGACTTGCCGGCGGTCCGGCGCAGACGGCGCAAATGGGTTGTGGAACTTGGCGCATGGCTCAAGCGCAAAAACCCGAATTTGGCAGAAAGGATGGGTTTTACCAATTCCAATGGGGTTGGGCCCGTGCGCAACCGGCGCCGGCAGGACGCGGCGCAAGGCAAAGATAACTGAACCACAAAAACAAATGCGCCGGGGACCAACCCCGGCGCACCATACTCTCATCCCGCTCAACCAAGCCGGACATACGCTACTAACTGCCGTGAAAATACGATGCGGGACTTAATGCTTCCCTAAAGGCAGGCACATAACGTGCAGTTTTATGACGGTGGCGGCGATCTTTAGTATTTGAACTGTTCGTTGAGAACGCGCTCACCCAGTGAATGACCGGGATCGAACATGATTCGTGCCGACAATGACTGATCTTCCTCAATCGAAACAGCACAAACGTTTCTAACTTCAAAATGATCGGCAACCGCCGCGACGGGGCGCTTATCCGCTTCCATAACGGCTATCTTGATGGAGGCCTGGTGCGGCAGAATGGCGCCGCGCCAACGCCGGGGCCGGAAGGCGCTGATCGGTGTCAGTGCCAGTAATGGAGAGTTTACCGGCAAGATCGGTCCATGCGCGGACAGATTGTAGGCCGTGCTGCCCGCCGGTGTCGCGACGATAACGCCATCGCAGATCAGTTCATCCATTCGCACTTTACCGTCTACGGAGATGCGCAGTTTCGCCGCCTGATGGATCTGCCGCAGCAAAGACACCTCGTTAAAGGCAAGTGCATGGAAGTTTCGCCCCCGGCTGTCGACAGCCTGCATTTTCAAGGGATGAATGGTCGTGACCTCGGCGGCCGCGATTCGTTCGGCAAGGCCGCCGGCCTCATAGTCGTTCATCAGGAAACCGACCGATCCGCGGTTCATGCCGAAGATCGTTTTGTCTGTGGACAAAATGGAGTGGAGCGTCTGAAGCATCAAGCCGTCGCCGCCGAGCGCGACGATCACATCGGCGTCCTCGATAGGGCATTCGCCATAGATACCAGTGAGTTCCTTGGATGCTTCGACGGCTTCAGGCGCATCGCTCGACACAAATGCCAATTTGCTCTTTGCACTCATCGAATGTCCGGCCATATGCACAGATGGATTGACAGCATGCGCTTTGTCTCCCAATGGAGAGTTCGAAGCCTCTAGCACATATCGGCACGGGTTGCACAATCGGGAAAAGAACATGCGGGCATTGGTGTTTTGCACGACGTGCAATTACTCAAAGGACGAAAAGACCGGGCCTGACGGGCGCACCGGCGGAGAGGCGCTGGTCGGCGAAGTCTCCACATTGCTTGCCGAAACGGACCGTGATGACGTTCGTATCCAGACACAGGAGTGCCTGTGGTCATGCAAGCGGCATTGCAATGTATGGTTTCGTGATACCGAGAGGTTCAGCTACATCGCCGGCGACTTCGAACCGACGCGCGATGCGGCACAAGCTATTGTGGAGTGGTTCGACAAGCATGGGCAAAGTGAAGCGGGGACGGTGCGGTTCCGGGAATGGCCGGATGGCATGCGTGGGCATTTCATTGCCAGAATGCCGCCTGAAGACTCCGGATCCGGAGCGGATTGACAGATGACCGGCAGGACCATCCTGATCCTGGGAGGCGCGCGGTCCGGCAAGAGCACCTTTGCTGAGCGCAAGTGCATCGAACTTGGCGGTGAGCGGATCTATCTGGCCACGGCTGAAGCGCTCGATGATGAAATGCGCCAGCGCATCGCTCAGCATCGGGGCAGACGCGGCGGCGACTGGAAGACCGTGGAAGCTCCGATTGATTTGCTCAATCAACTTGAGGCGTACGCCCATGCCGGTTCAACGGTTTTGGTCGACTGCGTGACGCTGTGGCTCAGCAATCTTATGGGCCGGGATATGGATCCTCAGGTCGCCATTGACAGGCTGGCTGCCGGATTGCACGCACTGAAAGGTAATGTCGTGCTGGTTTCCAATGAAGTGGGGCTTGGCATCGTGCCGGATAACGCGCTCGCCCGGGCGTTTCGCGATGTTGCGGGACTTGCAAATCAGCGGCTCGCGGCCGCGGCCGATGAGGTCTATTTCGTCGTCGCCGGCATACCCATGCGCATGAAATAACCGGCATGGGGACGAGCGTTTAAAGAAACAGCCAGCAAGCGAACAGCAGCGCGGCCAGCAAGGTCAGGGTTTCGATGTAAAGCCTGAGTGCCTGCCGAATGTCGTTTGCATCGAGATCTGCGTGCCCTGAACCCATCCAGGCAAGCTCCACGACACGGCCCTGATAGCTTCGAGGGCCTCCGAGGCGGATGTCCAGCGCGCCCGCCATTGCGGCCTCCGGCCAGCCTGCATTGGGTGAAACATGTTTGCGCGCATCGCGCCACATTGCCTCCAGCGCATCGGCGCCGCGGGATGGGCTGGTGAGCGACCGTGCGCCGGCAATGAGGATACCGGTGAGGCGGGCGGGCAGCCAGTTCATGAGATCATCGAGGCGTGCGGAAGCCCGGCCGAAATCGATGTGACGTTCTGACTTGTAGCCGATCATGCTGTCGGCTGTGTTAATCGCTTTGTAGACGGCGATGCCCGGAAGGCCGAACAGCGCCAGCCAGAATACGGGGGCGACAACACCGTCTGACGTGTTCTCCGCCAGGCTTTCGATGGCGGCGCGCGCCACGGCGGCTTCGTCGAGTTCAGCAGGGTCTCGTCCGACAATGTGGCGAACGGCATTGCGGCCCTGTTCGACCCCTTGCGCAAGGCCGTCTGCGACACGGCCGACATAGCGCCGCAAATCCACCTGGGCAATGAGCGGCACCGCCAGCACGGCTTCGACCGCCCAGCCGTGCGGGATATAAAGCAGGGTGGTAGAAATCGGCACGGTTATCAGCAACGTAACGGCAATGATGATAGCGAGTGCGCATGTCCCGGCAATCCGCCTGGAGCGACCGGTTGCCGTATCGCGGTTGAAGTTAGCATCCAGCCAGCCGATCAGCCTGCCAATCCAGGTCACCGGATGGCCGATGCGGGCGTAGAGCCAGCCTGGATAACCGGTCAGCCGCTCGGTGATCAGGGCGATCAGGGCGATGAGCAGCGTGTCGGACCACCACATGTCACACCGTGGTCAGAAAATCGTCGGGCAGTCTGCGATGCTCCCAGCCGGCTGACTGCAATTCAGGGGTGTCGGCGTCCTGCATTGGCCATCCGATACACAGATATGCCACCAGCCGCCAGTCTGCGTGGGCCTGGCACACCTTGGCTATGGCGTCTGGATCGAGAATCGAAACCCAACCGACGCCCAGTCCGCGTGCACGGGCTGCGAGCCAAAATGTGTGAACTGCGGTCACCACGGAATAATGCAGCATTTCCGGCATGGTGAGCCGGCCGAGCCTGCTGCCCTGCAATGTGCCCGTGTCGCAAAAGACGGCAAGGTGAACGGGGGCTTCTTTCAAACCTTCCAGTTTCAACCGGGCGTAGTGTGTGCGCTTTTCACCCTCATATGTCTCCAGCGCGTCCCGGTTGCAGGTCTCGAAGGAAGAAATCACTTCCTGGCGCGCTTCGGCACTGCGGACCCGTACGAACCGCCACGGCTGGGAAAGGCCGACCGATGGCGAAAGATTAGCCAGCCTGAGACAGTCCTCAACCAGGCTGGCGGGAATCGCATCGGCGCGAAAGCGGCGGACATCGCGGCGCCACGCGATAAGCTCATTGAACTTCTTGACGAAGTTGTCAGAAAAATCAGGGCTTTCGGTCATGGTGGTGTCACCGGCTGGGCCAAAGCCAGAAAAGCGTCCAGATCCATGGTCTCGGCCAGATGTGATGCGAGCCGGTCGAGCGTGCTGTCGATTTCGTCGTCAAACCGCAACTCTCCAGCGCTGATACCGAGAGTGGACAGGTAGGCAGTCCTGAATTTATCAGATGCAAAGCAGCCATGCAGATAGGTACCCTCAATGCGTCCGTTGGGCGAACGGGCACCGTCCGGGGTTTCGCCTAGCAGGGCGAAGGGTCTGTTGCAATCCGTACCCCGGGTTTGTCCCAGGTGAATTTCGTATCCGTCGAACTCGGTGCCGGTGTGGACGTGCCGGGCCGAGATTGTGGTCAGGGTTTTCTGGGGTGTCAGAGTGGTTTCGATGTCAAGCAGTCCAAGTCCCTCATAGGAGCCGCTTGGTCCCTCAAGGCCGTCGGGATCATGAATCATGCGGCCCAACATTTGAAATCCTCCGCACAGACCAAGAACGTGACCGCCACGGCGCACATGGGCCGCCAGATCGATGTCCCAGCCCTCTTGGCGAAAATGTTCCAGATCAGCAACGGTTGACTTTGAGCCGGGAAGAATGACCAAAGCCGCATCGCCGGGCAGTGCACGTCCTGCAGGCACGATTTCAACTGCGATGTCGGTCTCCAGGCGCAGTGGGTCCAAGTCATCGAAATTCGCAATACGTCGAAATTGCGGAACCGCCACCTTGATGCGCCCCGATGTGTCGCGCGTCTGCCGGTCAAGGGCTACGGCATCCTCCGCAGGCAGCTTTATCGCATCTGGGAAATGCGTGATGACGCCCAGGCAGGGCCGTCTCGTGCGGCGTTCAATCTCATGAATGCCTGCGGAAAACAGACTCACATCGCCGTGGAAATTGTTGATCACAGTTCCTTTCAGGAGTTCGGCGTCCTGGTGTGAGATCACTTCGAACGTTCCCACAATGGAGGCAATGACGCCGCCACGATGAATGTCCGCCACCAGCACAGCCGGCACGCCTGCAGCATGGGCAAATCCCATATTGGCGATGTCGCCATCGCGCAGATTGATCTCCGCCGGCGAACCGGCGCCCTCCACGATGACGATGTCATTTTGAGCGGACAATTTGCTGAAACTGGCCAAAACGTCAGGCAATAGCTGCTCTCTGGCCTTCAGGTAGCTGCGGGCCGGAAGCGTTGTGCGGCGGCGGCCCTGCACGATAACCTGTGCGCCTGTCGAAGTTTCCGGTTTAAGCAGTACAGGGTTCATATCAACCGATGGCGCCACACGGGCGGCGCGAGCCTGCAGTGCTTGTGCACGACCGATTTCGCCGCCGTCCACGGTCACTGCGGCATTGTTGGACATGTTCTGTGGTTTGAACGGGGCGACCTTCATGCCTCGGTTGGCGAACGCTCTGCAAAGGCCTGCGGCAATCAGCGATTTCCCGACGTCCGACCCGGTTCCCTGCAGCATGATCGCGCGTGCCGGCATGGCTCACCCGGCCGCATCGATGATGTGGGTGTAAGAGCCCATCACGGTACCGTGGCGCATGCCGGTGTCGCCCTTGGAATTGCCGGCCGTGTCCCTTGTTTCGAAGAGTGCATCGCCATCACCGCGCCAGTCGACACTGCAATAGTGGAACTCATGCCCCTTAAGGTCCCGAGGCAGGGGCAGGGCGCCGTCATGGCGCATCTGGCGATAGCCGAGTTGTAACTTGCGCGTTGCGAAACTCGTGCCGATCGGCAACAGCCCACTCATGGCGTGCCGTTCGCCGTTTGCGTCCACGATATAGTCTCCTAGCACCATGTACCCGCCGCACTCGCCGTAGATCAGCGCATCGCGGCGGGCGGCATTGCGCAGACCGGTCAGAAACTCTGTGTTGCCGGACAATGTTCCGGCATGAAGTTCAGGGTAGCCGCCCGGCAGGAACACCGCATCGGCGGTTCCATCCGGCCCTTCGTTCGCAAGTGGCGAGAACCGGATCAGTTCGGCGCCTGCTGCTCTCCATCCCTCAAGTACGTGCGGGTAGGCGAAGGAAAAGGCGTCATCGCTTGCAATGGCTATACGGTTGCCGAGCGGCGGCAGTCCGCCATCGCTGTCAGACCCATGGCTAAGCGGCTGAGCCACCGACCGGAAGGCATCGAGATCCATGTGGTCGTAGACAATCTGCCCGGCACGATCGAGGAAGGCTTCCAGGTCCGTATGTTCGCTGGCCTGAACGAGGCCGAGATGCCGTGACGGCAAAGACAGATCATCGACACGGGGCAGGGCGCCCAATATGCGAATTCCGTGTTGCTCCAGCGCCGAACGCAGCAATTGGACATGACGTGGACTGGAAACCCGGTTCAGGATAACGCCGGCCACGTTGACGTCGTCCCGGAAGTCCCGAAAGCCCTTTACCAGAGCGGCGATGGATTGCGACTGGTGGGAGCAGTCAACGACCATGATGACGGGCATCTGCAGTTCGGCGGCCACATCGGCTGTGGATCCCTTGCCCTGTTCAGGGCCGTCAAACAAGCCCATGACCCCTTCCACGATGATCAAATCTGCACCATCGCCCAGTTTTGCGACATGGGATTGCAGGGTCTGCGGACGCATGGCCCAAAGATCGACATTGTAGCAGGAACGTCCTGAGGCAAGCCGGTGAAAATGCGGATCTATGTAGTCGGGGCCCACCTTCGCAGACGCCACGCGTGTGCCCTGTTGCGCGATGGCACGCAGCAGGGCAAGTGTTACAACCGTTTTGCCGGATCCCGAGCACGGTGCGGCAATGACAAGACTGTCAGCCAATCGGGTTCTCCCGCAGATCGCCGCCGTACCAGTCGAGGATTTCACGCCAGGGTGTGATGTTGCCAACCACAACGATGGCCGGCGTTGGCGGCGTATGATCGGCCAGAAATGCCTCTACCGCGCCAAGCGTCGTTTCCATCACGGTTTGCTGAGGCATGGTGGCATTTGAGACAAAGGTCATCGTATCGCCCGGATCGCGGCCTCCGGCGATCAGAGCAGAGGCGATCTCCGCGGCGTTCTTCACCGCCATGTACATGACAATAACCGGTGATGCCGTGGCGACCGACCGCCAGTTGACATTCGCCGGCATGGCGCCGGTTGCATCATGCCCTGTCAGGAAGATGATGGAGTGGTTCAGATCGCGATGTGTCGCCGGAATACCGGCATAGGCCAGCCCGCCGACGCCTGCCGAAATGCCCGGTACAATGCGGAACGTCACGCCTGATTTGAACAGCGTGTGGCTTTCTTCACCGCCCCGGCCGAACATGAAGGGATCGCCGCCCTTGAGGCGCAAAACCCGCTTGCCGGATTTTGCAAGTTCGATCAGCCGAAGCGAGATGTCGCGCTGCTGCGGGGATGGTTTGCCGCCGCGTTTACCGGCATATTCAAGTTCGGCGCCGACGCGCACCCAGCGCAGCACGTCCGGATTGACCAGCGCGTCATATACGACCACATCGCAGTGTTGCATGGCATGGTAGGCGAGCAGTGACATCAGGCCCGGCGCACCGGGACCGGCGCCGACCAGCCAGACTGTGCCCGGTTCGAACTCAGGAAAGGCCTCACCATCCAGCCGCGCAAATCCGGCTTGGTTGCGCTGCGCCGCGCCCCAGTCACTCACTTGTTTTGATCGCCCCTGAACCATTCAATAGACTCTTTGCCGAGTACTGCGCGCCAATATATAGGTTCGTAATGGCAGATTCCATGCGCAAACCCGATGGGCAGTTAAGGCGCGGCTGGACCACCGGCGCATGCGCGACAGCGGCAACGAAAGCCGCATATGCGGCATTGCTGGGCGGAGAGTTTCCCGATCCCGTGTCCATTGTCCTGCCAAAGGGACAGGCGCCTTCTTTCGCGCTCTGTCTGGAAGGCCGGGGTGAAGGCTGGGCCCAGGCGGGCATTGTCAAGGACGCTGGCGACGATCCAGATGTTACCCATGGCGCAACGATCATTGCCACGGTGACGCGCGTTGCACCCGGCTCGGGCATCAGGTTCAGGGCGGGTGAGGGGGTTGGTACCGTTACCAAGCCCGGCCTGCCGGTTCCGCCGGGCGAACCGGCGATCAATCCGGTCCCAAGGCAGATGATGGTGCAGGTGGTGAACGAACTTGCCGCCCAATTTGGGGTAGAGCCTGATATAGACATCGAGATTGCCATCGCCAATGGCGAAGAACTGGCCAAGAAGACCTGGAATCCGAGATTGGGGATTGTTGGTGGGTTGTCTGTTCTCGGCACCACCGGGATCGTCAATCCGTTTTCATGTGCGGCCTGGATAGCGTCCATCCACAGGGGCATCGATGTGGCGCGCGCGGCCGGATTTGAACGCATCGCCGGTTCCACCGGATCGACCTCCGAAGCAGCCGTTCAGGCCTATTATGATCTGCCCCTTGAAGCCCTGATCGACATGGGCGACTTTGTCGGCGGAATGCTGAAATACGTACGCAAACACCCGGTGCCGAAGGTGACGGTGGCGGGCGGATTTGCAAAGATCACAAAGATGGCACAGGGCGCGATGGATCTGCATTCCGGCCGCAGTCAGGTCGATTTTAACTGGCTTGCCAAGGCCGCAGCCCGGTTGGGTGGAGACAATCATCTGGCAGGCAGCATTAAGTCGGCCAATACAGCGCAGCAGGTTTTGGAGCTAACGCAAGCTGCCGGGCTCGATCTGCCGGCACTCATAGCGGCTGAGGCTTGCAGTACAGGCCAACGGATGATTGCCGATAGTAGCGCGGCGCTGGATGTGTTGGTCGTCGACCGGAAAGGCAAGGTTCTGGCCCATGCCGGATAGGCGCAAGATATTGATACTCGGAGGAACCGGTGACGCGCGCGCCCTGGCCACCCATTTGCTGGAACTCGGCCACGACGTCATGACCTCCATCGCCGGCGTAACGGAAAACCCGCGTCTGCCCCCTGGACGTGTGCGCACCGGCGGGTTCGGCGGGGAAGAGGGACTCTTTCAGTTTCTTGTCGATGAGCAGTTCGATGTGCTTGTCGATGCGACCCATCCCTTTGCCTGCATCATATCGGCAAACGGACATCGTGCGGCAGAACGCGCCCGGATCGGCTACGTGCGTTTCGAACGACCGGCCTGGGAACCGCAGCCAGGCGACCGCTGGAAGATCGTACCCGCTCTCGACATTGCTGTACGCTCCCTGGCCCATGAAGCGTGCGCACTCGTCACAATCGGGCGTAAGGAGCTGGGTGCTTTCACCGGCCGTGGAGACGTGCGGGTCGTTGCCCGGATGATCGAACCGCCGGAAATGGAGTTGCCGGCAAACTGGCGCCTGATTCTGGCTCGTCCACCTTTTACCGTGGAACAGGAAATCGAACTCATGTCCGCTGAAGGCGTAAGCGTTGTCGTCACGAAGAATTCCGGCGGCCGGGCAACGGCAGCCAAACTCGAAGCTGCGCGGCGCTTGTCTGTTCCTGTCATCATGATCGACCGGCCCGTGAAGCCGCCGGCACCGACCGCCGCGACGGTGGAAGCTATCGCCGAGTTGGTTGGCGGTTGAAGGGAGCCAGTCCGAAACATGCCCGTGTCTTCTCGACAGCTGCGAAGGTTCCATGAATTGGATGGCAAGAACTTCCTGATGGGGATAGGTGCGGCCAAATGTGCGACCAGCTGGATTTATACCTATCTGCAAGCATTGCCGGAGATTGCCGCCACCCCTTTGAAAGAACTGCACTTCTTCAGCTCAGGTGAACCGTCCCGGATAACCGGAGAGATGGATCTGTTCGCGTTCAAGCGGCTAATGTTCCACATTAAACAGGATGGAGACGTTGTCGAAAACGTGCGCAGCCGGTCCGCATTTCAGGCCAGCGTCGATCGCATTAAGATGATCTATGACGACAACGAGTATTTCGCCCACTTTGCCAGGCTCTGCCGGCCGGAAACCAAGACGCTGTGTGAGATCACGCCGGCTTACTCCATCATCGGGCAGGGCGGGTTCGAGCGCATGAATGAGTTCTTTGCCTCCCAGGAGATGTCATTGAAGGTAATGTTCATCATGCGCGATCCGGTTGACCGGTTCTGGTCCCAGTTGCGATTCTTTGAACAAAATGAGCCCGATAGGGATGTCTTGCACTCTTGGCCTGAATTGATCGAGGAACCGGACATTGTGCAGCGCGCCGATTATCGGCGGACGATTGGCGCTCTGGAATCGGTATTCCCGCGCGAGGATATTCTCTACCTATTCTACGAGGAAATATCTTGCGAGGCATCGCTGAAGCGGCTTTGCGAATTCGTCGATGTTGGATATGCACCGCCAGATTCGTCCCGGGTCATCAACGAAACCCAACTTAAGACCGCTCTGCCTGATGTAGTGCGCAACAGGCTGCTGGATGTGCTTGCCCCGCAATATGCATTCTGCCGGCAGCATTTCGGCAATATGGTCCCAGACTGCTGGCAGGCGTAACGTTTGACGCATTTGATCAGCGTTCATGAACGCCACATGAACGACTTAATCGAACTTCGTTCACTTGCCGGATTGTAGACTGTCTCTCAGTAATGAATTGCGATGAGGCCACACAGTTCAAGTCGCATCAAGAGGAGACAGCACAATGGCAGACGACACGATCATCATCATTGATAGCAAGGCAGGCGAGACCAAGATCAAGGAAACTGTCGAGCGCATCTATGATGACTTCCGCGACAGCTTTGAGTTCGACAAGCTGGACGATTTCGGTTTCGAAACCGGAAGCGACGATCTCTCCTGGTTCTAACACCTGACCTCACAATCCCGAACAAACAGCCCAATTCTTGAGGAGACAGCACAATGGCAGACGATTGCAACCTTGGCACGATCGGCAACTACTCGGCCACAACGAGGACCAAGCAGATCGTTGAGAAAGTCTACGAAGATTTCCAGAAGAACGCAGACTTCAGCAATCTGGAC
>JANQIR010000134.1 GCA_028282065.1 Aestuariivirgaceae bacterium | reverse complement strand
CCTGGGTCCCTGGAGCATTTGTACGCGTTGCCTGCCTGTCTACCGTGATAGACGGACGGGCCGCCGGACATCCGTCGCGAATTGTCTTGCGATGCGTACGCGGCAGCACCGGCGGGAACATTACCAAAGTTTCATGCCCCTGAAAGGTGACTGTAAGCCGGCAGGCACTATCTACTACATCATCAGTTTCGAATAGTGTCATCCAGGAGATGTAGTGGACATGACTGACTCCAAACAGCCCGTACGCAGCCTCACCAATCGCAAGGTTCTTGCGGCACTGGTCATCGCCGGCCTGGCGGGCGCAACCGCGGTCACCGGTACGATCGCCGGTTCCAGCCTGAGCGTTCCAGCCAATGCACAGTCGGTGATGAACCGCGCTCCGGCAGCCGGCTTCGCCGATCTCGTTGAAAAGGTCATGCCGTCCGTGATCTCCGTTGAAGTGAAGTTCGCGCCTGCCTCGAACACCTTCAGCGAAAGCGACGGGCCGAACTATCGCGACCTTCCCCCGGACAACCCGTTCCGGCACTTCTTCGAACAGTTCCGCGATTATCGTTTCGGCACCCCCACACCGCGCACCCCACGGCGCAGGAGCGGCATGGGCTCCGGTTTCATCATCACCTCGGATGGATTTGCCGTCACCAACAACCACGTGATCGCCGGCGCCTCTCAGGTCACCGTGAAGATGCACAACGGCAAGTCCTATGACGCTGACGTGGTCGGCACCGACAAGCGCACAGATCTTGCGCTGATCAAGATCAAGGCGGACGATACGTTCAAAGCGGTCGAATTCGCGGCCGCAAAGCCGCGGGTCGGTGACTGGGTGATTGCGGTCGGCAACCCGTTCGGCCTTGGTGGCACGGTGACCACCGGCATTATTTCCGCCAGCGGCCGTAACATCGGTTCGGGTCCCTACGACGATTACCTGCAGATCGACGCGCCGATCAACCGCGGCAATTCCGGTGGCCCGGCGTTCAACCTGAACGGCAAGGTGGTCGGTATCAACACGGCAATCTTCTCACCGTCCGGCGGCAGTGTCGGCATCGGTTTTGCCATCCCTGCGGCCCTTGCCCAGGATGTTATTGCGGATCTGAAGTCCAACGGCAAGGTGACCCGGGGCTGGCTCGGCGTCCATATCCAGCCTGTCAGCAAGGATCTCGCTGCGGGCCTTGGCCTTGCCAGGGAATCCGGGGCGCTGGTGGTCGAAGTCACGCCCAGTTCCCCGGCCGACAAGGCGGGCCTGAAACCCCGCGACACGATCCTGAAGGTTGGCGGCAAAGACATCAGAAACCCGCGCGACCTGGCCCGCAAAGTGGCAGACCTGAAGCCCGGACAAGAGGCAGATTTCGTAATCTTCCGCGATGGCAAGGAACAGACCGTTCAAGTGAATATCGGCACACTTCCGGCAGAATTCGGTGTTGCCACACGCAATCAGCGCTCCATCGAAAAGCCTAAGACGACCATGTCGTCCCTGGGGCTGCGTCTGGCCCCTGCCGAGGACGGTGCAGGCGTGATAGTGACAAGAGTGCGACCAGGCGGCCCGGCCGCGGCTAAGGGCCTGCGCAACGGTGACGTGATCCTGGAGATTGACGGGGTGGAAGTCGATGAACCGGCCGCCGTGCGCGCTGCCCTCGACAGGGTGGCGAAATCCGGCAAGACCCGCGCGCTCCTGCTGGTGCGCTCCGGCCAGCGTCAACGCTTTGTCGCTTTACCGGTCGATCAATCCTGACGGAGTTCAAGGGCTCCAGAACTCCGTTGGCGATGGCGGCCGGTTTACCCCGGCCGCCATTTGCTTTGTTGAGCGTCGGCGTGACGATATTCGAAACCAGTACTTTGCGGGTTGATCGACTTGTGCGGCAAAGAGCAAGGTTTGCTAACATCGAATCACTGTGATTCAAACTGGAAGGTCGCAGCACTATGCGCGTGCTTGTAATCGAAGATGACCGCGATGCGGCCGCCTGGCTGATCAAGGGGTTAAAGGAATCAGGGCATGTTGCCGATCTGGCCACAGACGGCCTGGACGGACTGGCGATGGCCAGCGAGCAGGTGCATGACGTTCTGGTCGTCGACCGCATGCTGCCCGGCCTGGACGGCCTGAGCGTCATCTCCAAACTGCGCAACGACGGCATCCTGACACCGGTGCTGATCCTGTCGGCGCTCGGCGATGTCGACGAAAAGGTCAAGGGATTACGCGCCGGCGGCGACGACTATCTCGCCAAACCTTACGCGTTTTCCGAACTGCTCGCCCGCCTGGAAGGCCTTTCGCGGCGGCAGGCGACGCAGCCTCAGGTAACGAAGTTCGAGGTCGGCGGGCTGACCATCGACCTTCTGGCCCGCAGCGTCGACCGGGACGGCACGTCCATTCTCCTGCAGCCGCGCGAGTTCAAACTTTTAGAATATCTGATGCGCAATGCCGGACACGTTGTGACCCGCACCATGTTGCTGGAGAATGTCTGGGACTATCACTTCGATCCGCAGACCAACGTCATCGACGTGCACATTTCGCGGCTGAGATCGAAGATCGACAAGGATTTCGACACGCCACTGCTGCACACGGTGCGGGGTGCGGGATACACCATTCGTGCAGATTGATGATCGCCAAGCGCTCTAGCTGGAACCTTCTGAAGACATCGACATTCCGCCTGGCAGCGGTCTATCTGCTGGTGTTCGGTGTCTCGGTGGGGGCGATCCTGGGCTATGTCTACTGGAGCACGCTGGAACTGCTGGAGCGGCAAACGGACGATGCGATTGCCGTGGAAATCCGCAATCTGGCGCAGCAATACCAGTCGAACGGGCTGCGCGGTGTGCGAAACACCATCCGGCAGCGAAGCGCCATTGACGATGGCTCGGTCTATCTTCTGACCAACAGCGTCGGGCGCTGGATCGCCGGCAATCTGCGCAGCCTGCCGGCGAGCGCGGTGGGAGATCCGCGTTGGATCGAATTCACCTACACGGTCGATCTTGGTGGCGAGATCGGGCAGCGCAACGCAAAAGCGTTCTATACTCCGCTGACGGCAGATTTCCGCCTGCTTGTCGGCCGCGATATCGAAGACAACCGCCGCTTCACCGCCACGGTGCGCAACACGGTCTACTGGGCGCTTGGCATCGCGCTACTGCTCGGTCTCGGCGGCGGCCTGTTGACCAGCCGGAATTTCCTGCGCCGGGTGGAGGCGATCAACGCGACGAGCCGATCAATCATGGCAGGGAACCTGTCGGAACGTGTGACCGTCACCGGCACGGGCGACGAGCTTGACCGCCTGTCCGCCGGTCTCAACGGCATGCTCGACCAGATTGAGCGCCTGATGGCGGGCATGCGCGAGGTTTCCACCAATGTGGCGCATGATCTTCGCTCGCCCCTGACCCGACTGCGGGCGCGGGCGGAGAGTGCCCTGCGCTCGGATAGCAGCGATGATCAGCGCGAGGCGCTGCAAGCCGTGCTGGAGGAGGCGGACGAGTTGCTCAGCACGTTCAACGCGCTGTTGTCGATCGCCCGGGCAGAGGCGGGCCAGTCACGCGAAAGCTTCAGCGATGTTAAGGTTTCGCAACTGCTGACCGGCATTAGCGAGCTTTACGAACCGATGGCCGAAGAGGCCGGCGGCACGCTCAAGGTTGAGACCACGACAGACGCAGCCGTGCATGCGGACCGGCAATTGCTGGCGCAGGCGATCACCAATCTTGTGGACAATGCCTTCAAGTACGGCGGCGATCCTGAAACCGGCAAACCGCACATCCGCATCCGTGCCGAACGGCGCGATGATCTCGTAGCCATCTCGGTGTCCGATTCAGGTCCCGGCATCCCGGCTGAGGACCGTGACAGGGTCAAGGACCGGTTCGTGCGGCTCGAAGCCAGCCGCAATCAGCCCGGCAATGGGCTGGGCCTGAGCCTGGTGAACGGCGTCATGACCTTGCACGGCGGCGAGCTGCAACTGTCAGGCAACGGTAACGGGCTGACGGCGACGCTCCTTCTGCCGGTTAGCACAGGGGCATGACGGCCCATTCGTTTTGCACCGTTCCATTCCGCAAATCTGCTGCTATATCTTGCGGCCATGTCAGGGGTGATTTTCTCGAAATTCAAAGCGCTTCCCGCGCCGCATGATGACGGTATGGTGCAAGGCGCGCTGGAGCGGCTGGGCGAAGCGGCACAGGATGGCGATTATGGCGCCACGCAGCTGCAATCGTTGCTTGAGAGCAGCGAACCGGTCAGGAACCTGGTCACCGATGTGTTCGGTGCATCGCCCTATCTGACTAATCTCATCATCCGTAATGCGCAGTTGTGCTGCGACTGCCTGACCGGCGATCCGGACGCCATCACGGCAACCCAGCGCGAGCTGCTGTCGGCCAGTGCCGGCGAAGCAGCGGATCAGCGCGCGTTGCAGGCGGTGTTCCGCCGCGCCAAAGCGCGCAACGCCCTGCTCGTGGCACTGAGCGACGTTGCCGGATACTGGACGCTCGATCAGGTCACAGGCGCACTCACCCGCTTTGCCGACGACTGTCTCTCAGCGGCGGTCAACTGGCTGCTGCTGGAAGCTGAAGCGTCCGGAAAGCTGTCGGGCCTCAATGAGAACGAGCCCAGCGAGGGGTGCGGCTATGTCGTGCTTGCCATGGGTAAACACGGGGCGTTCGAGCTCAATTACTCCAGCGATATCGACATTATCGTGTTGTTCGACCCTGAAACCGCACCAATGGCGGAGGGCGTCGAGCCGTCCATATTCTTTGTGCGCCTCACCAAGCGGCTGGCAGCCCTTCTGCAGGAACCAACGGAAGACGGCTATGCATTGCGCGTTGACCTGCGCCTGCGTCCAGACCCGCGCGCCACACAGGTTGCCATCGCCATCGAGGCGGCCGCAACCTACTACGAGAACATGGGTCAGAACTGGGAACGCGCCGCGATGATCAAGGCGCGTGCCGCGGCCGGCGACCTGGCGCTCGGCGAAGAGTTCCTGTCGCGCATGAAGCCCTATGTCTGGCGCAAATATCTCGATTTTGCAGCCATCGCCGATGTGCAATCGCTCAAGCGCCAGATCCATGCGGTCAAGGGGCATGGCGAGATTGCGGTTGCAGGCCACAACGTGAAGCTGGGGCGTGGCGGGATCCGCGAGATCGAGTTTTTCGTCCAGACCCAGCAACTGATCGCGGGCGGGCGCAACCCGGCTTTGCGTGGCCGCAGGACCGTCGACATGCTGCACGCCCTTGCCGAAGAGGGTTGGATCGATGCCGCGACCGCGGATGAACTCAACGGCTGCTACGATTACCTGCGCACCATCGAACACCGCGTTCAGATGGTCGGCGACGAACAGACCCACACTCTGCCCAAGGCGCCGGAAGATCTGGAACGGTTCGCCCGGTTCTGTGGCAGTGACGGGGCGGTGCCCTTCACCATGCGCACGCTCGGCGTTCTGAAAACCGTTCAGGACCATTATGCCGCCCTGTTCGAGAGCGCCGGCGATCTGGGCACGGAAACGGGTAGCCTGTCCTTTACCGGCGGCGAGGACGATCCGGAAACCCTGGAGACGCTGGCCGACCTTGGCTTCGAGCAACCGGCAGAGATGTCGGCGATCATCCGTGGCTGGCATTTCGGGCGCTACGGCGCAACGCGCAGCGCGGTGGCCCGGGAACGGCTAACGGAGCTGATGCCGTCTTTGCTGTCGGCATTGTCGCGAACCGGCGATCCATCGGGCGGGCTGATCGCATTCGACCGTTTCCTTGCCGGACTGCCGGCCGGTGTGCAGCTGTTCTCGCTGCTGGCCGCCAATGTGCAGTTGCTCGACCTGCTTGCGACGCTGCTGGGCACAGCGCCGCGTCTTGCCGAACAGCTGTCGCGGCAGGCCAAGGTTCTCGACGCGGTGCTCGATCCCGGATTCTTCAGCCATCTGCCCGGGCGGGACGAGATCGACACCGCGCTTTCGGCCGCAGCGCCACCGGATACCGGTTTCGAGGAGGTGCTCGACCTGGCGAGGATCATCGGCAAGGAGTTTATGTTCCGGGCCGGCGTGCGCATCGTCTCGGAGACCATTCGGGCGGTCGAGGCGGGTTCGGTCTATTCCGACATCGCCGATGCACTGGTGACACGATTGCTTGCCGCATGCGAGGCCGAACTGGAAGCGCGCCATGGCCGCGTGCCCGGCGGTGCGGCATGCGTCCTTGCCATGGGCAAGCTTGGCGGACGCGAAATGACGGCGGCCTCCGATCTCGATCTCATCTTGATCTACGATCACGAACCGGATGCAATGGGGTCCGATGGCGCCAAGCCGTTGAGCCCGGGACAATACTATGCCCGGCTCACCCAACGGCTGATCGCGGCCCTGTCATCGCCGACGTCCGAAGGGACGCTGTACGAAGTGGACATGCGGCTGCGCCCGTCCGGTAACAAGGGCCCTGTGGCGACACATATCGACAGCTTCACCACCTATCATGTGGATTCGGCCTGGACCTGGGAGAAGCTCGCCCTGACACGCGCCCGGGTGGTTGCCGGAGACGGCGACCTGCACCGACGCATCGATACGGCGATCCGCGATGCGTTGTGCGTGGATCGTGACGAGACGGCCACGCGGGCCGACATTACGAAAATGCGTGCACTGATGATCCGCGAACATGGCGGCGGCGGCATCTGGAACCTCAAGCATGCGCGTGGCGGGCTGGTGGAGGTCGAGTTCATCGTGCAGTTTCTGGAGATCCTGAATGCGGCGGACAAGCCTGAGGTCCTGGCGCGGAAAACCGCAATTGCGCTGGACCGTCTGGCAGATCTGAACCTGCTGGGGGCGGGCGATTTCGATATCCTGAAAGCAGCAAACCGGCTCTATCACCGGTTCACACAGGTCCTCAGGCTGTGTGTGGCGGGAACGTTCGAACCTCCCTCGGCGCCGGACGGCCTAAAGAGACTGCTATGCAACGCCG
>JANQIR010000112.1 GCA_028282065.1 Aestuariivirgaceae bacterium | reverse complement strand
CTGTACGCAAGCTCGCCTGCGATCCGCGTTGGCAGACCTGGCTTGCGGTAACGCCCGATCCGGCAATCACAGACAGGGTGTGGCCGCGCGCGACCGGTTTGATGGAACAGGGCCGCGGCGATCTGGGCGAGCGGATGGCCAGGGTGTTTGAGACATTACCGCCGGGGCCCGCCGCGATCATCGGATCGGATATTCCAGGGATTGACAGATCCGACATCTGGCAGGCCTTCAGGGCACTGGGAGCAAACGACGCTGTGTTTGGTCCTGCGCCCGATGGCGGCTACTGGCTGGTCGGCACAAAACGGCAAAGGCCATTGCCCGGATTGTTCCAAAACGTGCGCTGGTCGAGCGAGCACACACTTGCCGATACGTTGCGCAATTTGCATGACCGCAAAATCGCACTGCTGCGCGAGATCGCCGACCTCGATGAAATTGACGGCTACCGTCGCTGGCGTAAGACCGGTATCGCCGGGATTTGATGATTTTTCCCTTGAACATACCGGTGTCCGCCACGGTATGATGCGTTCTGAAAAACAATCGTTGTCTGCCGCCGGGAGGCGGGCGCCAGGAACCAGCATTACATGTCAACCTTGCTTCTCACCCATCCGGTGTGTATCGACCATGCGCCACCTGAAGGCCACCCCGAACGGCCCGACAGGCTGCGTGCCATCAACAAGATCCTGGAGAGTTCGCATTTCGACGATCTGATTCGCGAAGAGGCGCCGCTTGGCCGCGTTGAGGATATCAAGCGCGCACACCCGGACGACTATATCCACATGATCGAGCAACGCGCCCCGTCGGAGGGCCTGGAACAGCTCGATCCTGATACATTCATGAACCCGAGCAGCCTGGAAGCGACGATGCGCGCGGTCGGCGCCGGTACGCGCGCGGTCGATGCTGTCATGAACCTGGAGGTGAGCAATGCTTTCTGCGCTGTTCGCCCGCCGGGCCATCACGCCGAAACGCGCCGCGCCATGGGATTTTGCCTGTTCAATTCCATTGCCGTGGCAGCCCATTATGCCCAGGATGCCTATGGAGCGGACCGGGTCGCGGTGGTCGATTTCGACGTGCACCACGGAAACGGCACGCAGGAGATTTTCTGGTCGGATCAGGATCTTTATTTCGGCTCGACCCACCAGATGCCGCTGTTTCCGGGAACCGGGGCGGTGTCCGAAACCGGACAGGGAAACGTCTTCAACGCGCCGTTGCGCGCCGGCGACGGCGGCGAGCAGTTCCGTGAGGCCATGCGTGCCCGCATCCTGCCGGCACTCGATGCATTCGAGCCCGACCTGATTTTGATTTCCGCCGGCTTCGATGCACATCAAAACGATCCCCTGGCCAGCCTGCGCCTGACGGAGGAGGACTTTGCCTGGATCACCCTGTATCTCATGGAGGTCGCCAACAAGCACTGCGATGGCCGTATCGTGTCCATGCTGGAAGGCGGCTATGATCTGGCAGGCCTTGCATCGTCTGTCGGTGTCCATTTGCAGGCCTTGATGCGCGGCACTGGCGAAGGCGAACAACCAAATACTGAGGATGATGAAGAATGAGCGGTGATGCCGGCGACAGCGGCCAGACAGAGATAAAAGACATGAGCTTCGAAGAGGCCCTGGTCGAGCTTGAGACCATTGTGGAAAAGCTTGAGGGCGGCTCGGTCCCGCTCGAACAGTCGATAGCCATCTATGAACGCGGTGAACAGCTCAAGAACCGCTGTGAGACGTTGTTGCGCGCCGCCGAGGAACGTATCGAGAAGATTACCCTCAAGCCGGATGGGACGGCTTCGGGCACAGAACCCCTGGACGTGGAAGACTGACTCAGCCCGCCAATCGCCGGCGCCTCGACCAGTGGCTGGTCGAGTGCGGCCACTACGAAACCCGTGCAAGGGCGCGCGATGCTATTGCCCGTGGCGCAGTGAAGATTGGCGGGGCGGCAGCCCGCAAGGCGGGACAGCTTGTGGATTCGGGTGCTCATATTGAGGTTTCCGACCCAGCGCAAGGTTACGTCTCGCGCGCGGCGCTGAAGCTTGAACATGCCCTTGTGCGCTTTTCCATGGAGGTTGCGGGCAAGACGGCGATTGATCTTGGTGCATCGACCGGCGGGTTCACGCAGGTGCTGTTGGAGCACGGTGCTGCGCACGTCTATGCGGTCGACGTCGGCCATGGCCAGCTTGTCGCCTCGCTGGTGCAAGACCCGCGCGTCACCGCTTTTGAGGGCGTCAATGCCCGCAACCTGACACCGGAGTTGATTGGGTCGGCGGTCGATCTGGTCGTGTGCGATGTCAGTTTCATCTCGCTGAAATTGGCGTTGCCGCCGGCGCTGGACCTGGTAAGGCCCGGCGGCAGCTTGATTGCTCTCATCAAGCCGCAATTCGAGGCGGGACGGGAGGCGCTCGGCAAGGGTGGTATCGTTCGGGACGGCAATGTACTGGAAATCGTGTGCGAGGACATCCGCACGTGGCTGGAAAACGTTCAAGGATGGCAGGTCGCGGGGATCATCCCGTCGCCCGTTGCAGGTGCCGACGGTAACGTTGAATTCCTGATTTCGGCGCGGAAAACTTGAATCCGTACGCCGTTTGAACGATGTTTGAGAAATGCTGACACCACTCGACAGACTGACCTACACGGCCCGGCAGGGTGCGCGCGTCGCATGGTACATGGGCCACTATTTCGCCTCGCAGCGCTATCACAAGGTGCGCGACAGCGATGATGTGCGGCGCGAGAAGCCGAAAGGCAAGACGCCCGGCATGGACGGTATGCTGGCGGATATGGCCCGGCTGTTCGAGCGCGACATGGCCAATGTCGGCAAGGGGATCTATCCCATGCCGAGGGATGGCGATGGCGGTCTCGCCGGTCTGATCTCCACAAGCCGCAAGTACTTTTCCGATCTGCCGGTTTCTGCCGAGCGCAAGGCAGAACGTCGTGGCAAGGAGGTCTATACGCCCGAACTGAAGGATGAATTGCCGGCCTACTTCCTGCAGAACTTCCATTATCAGACCGGCGGCTACCTTACGGAAGAATCCGCCGGGCTCTACGACATGCAGGTCGAGGTGCTGTTTTCGGGAACCGCAAATGCCATGCGCCGGCAGTGTCTGGTGCCTCTGGCCGATTTCATGGCCGGCCGCGACCAGCGCAAGATCAAGCTGGCTGACATCGCCTGCGGCACGGGCAGGTTCCTGCGCTTCGTCAAGCAATCCTGGCCGCGTATCGATGCCGCCGGCGTGGATCTGTCTCAGGCCTATCTCGACGAGGCCGCCCGCCATGTCCGGCCCTATTCGAAGGTTCGTTTTGAGCAGGCCAATGCGGAAGAACTGCCGTTTGACGATGCCTCACTGGACGTGGTCAGCTCGATTTACCTGTTCCACGAAATCCCGCCCAAGGTCCGGCGCACGGTGGCGGGCGAATTTGCCCGCGTGCTGAAGCCGGGCGGACGGCTGATCTTCATGGATTCGCTTCAGCGCGGCGATGCGGAGAATTACGACGGGTTGCTCGACATGTTCCCGATCAATTTCCATGAACCGTATTATGCCAGCTACACTAAGGAAGACCTTGGCGCACTGTTTGCGGAGGCGGGTTTGAAGCCGGTGCAGTCCGAACCGGTCTTCCTGTCCAAGCTCGTCGTTTGCGACAAGCCGGGCTAGGGCGGCCCGAGAGGGGGAGTGGGCCGGCTTAGCCAAGATGTGAAAGGCGCCGGGCTCAGCCCGGTATGATGGTTCAAAAGTTGGCCGGCAAGCAAACAAGAGGCGAGGAGCGGCGAAGCCGCGACAGGGAAGCAAACCAAGAGGCGTGGAGGAGCTCAGCTCCGACAGAGAAGCAAACCAAGAGGCGAGGAGGAGGCTCAGCTCCGACAGGGAAGCAAACCAAGAGGCGAGGAGGAGGCTCAGCTCCGACAGGGAAGCAAACAAGAGGCGAGGAGCGGCGAAGCCGCGACAGGGAAACAAATATGTCTAATGACTGGCCATTTGATCCCGAAACGGGTGAGATCCTCGATGAACCTGCCGTGCAGGCAAATGTCGCGGAGTGAACGCTTTGAACAGTTTCATGTGGCAACGCTATGAACGCTGGGGGCAGGACGAAGTCAATGTTGCTGGAATTGTGCAGGTTTGCCAAGGGGCTGACCTGGTGAACAGGTCAACCGAGCGCCTGTTCGAGATCCGAAATCAGGTCTTCGACGGCCTCTATGCCGATCGAAAGCCGGATGAGATTATCCGGCACCGGACTGTCCGGTCCTTCGATGATCTTGCGGTGCTCCACCAGGCTTTCAACGCCGCCGAGCGAGGTTGCGGGGATGAACACTTTCAGCCGCTTGATGACGGCGGATGTCTCTTCCATGCCGCCCTTGACCAGGATCGACATCATGCCACCGAACGCGCTGTCCATCTGCGATTTCGCGGTCTCGTGCCCCCGGTGATCGGAAAGGCCGGGATAGAGCACACCCTCAAGTCCCGGATGGTCCTTGAAACGCTCTGCAATCGCCAACGCATTGGCCGATGCCTGCCGCACCCGGACAGGCAGGGTGCGCATCCCCCGCATCAGCATCCAGGCGGGCATGGGTGCGAGCAGCGAGCCCATGAGCAAACGCAGTCGGATTGCCTGCTTCCAGCGCTCGTCGGCATTGCGGGTGATCAGGGCGCCGGCCAGCACATCGCTGTGGCCGTTCAGATATTTGGTGGCCGAATGGAATACGATGTCGACACCCAGTTCCAACGGCCGCGTCAGGACAGGGCTCGCCACCGTGGAATCGACGCCCAGGATCGCACCGGCGCGGTGCGCGGCCTCGGCTGCCTTTCGAATATCGACCACATCCCAGGTCGGATTGGCCGGTGTCTCGATCCACACAAGCTCGGTTTCTCCGGGCCGGATGGCGGGTTCAAGCGCATCGGGATCTGCGGGATCGAACAATGTCACTGAGATTCTGCCACGTGAT
>JANQIR010000074.1 GCA_028282065.1 Aestuariivirgaceae bacterium | reverse complement strand
TGTCAAACGGTTGGCGGTTGTGACGCTTGATGGAGCGCAAGTGGACGGCGCCCTGCTCAGCGTGGCCGTTGGGCGGAAACTGGCGAGCGAGGGGTTGAGTGTCATCGTCGTGGATGCCGAATTGCAGCTGGCAAAGGTCGGTGCTCTGGTTGGACGTGGTGTCGGGCCGGGGTTGTATGAACTTCTCACAGGCCATTCGACACCGGCAGAAGCTGTCACGCGTGACATTGCGACACCCATGCATGTTCTATGCGCCGGTCAGTTGCAGGACGCCGGCGGGTTGTTGGGATCTGAAACGATGATGGCGGTGCTCGATACGATGGAGCTCATTTACGATGTGATTATCGTCAATGAGGGCGTGACCCGTTTCCCGGCCGATTCGGCCAATAGCGCCGTTGGCCAATGCCATGGCGCCCTGATTGTCGCCAAGGCCGCCCACGCGCAGGAAGCTGCTGCCATGTGCGATGCCATGTCGAAGGCGGGATTGCGTTCCTGTCAGTATGTCAGGGTTGAGCAGAGTGCTGCCGGTTCGTCCGGTTTTGACTACTCTCGTGTTGCGGCGTCTTTGTAGGCTCTCTTCGGGCAAACAACATCGCTCGGATGCTGCGTGTAATTCGCCAGAGCATGTCGGAGTCCTTGATCTGCCGTTTCAGCGATATCTGCAGTACTTTCCCAACCCGCCAGATATGGCCGCGCAGTGTCTGGGCGACAATGATCTCATGCAGGCCGATGATATCGTCGGCCCAGTACCGCTTGTAATCGCTATCTCCCGGCCCAAAGTCAAAATAGGTGAAACCGGCCTCGCAGCATGCCGCAATGGTTCGGCGCAGCGATGCATCGCCTGGTGACAGCCGCTTGAACCTGTCATCCTCACGGAGCGAAGCGATGAGAGCCCAGTAGCTGTTGTCGAATTGACCGCCGAGCATCATGGCCTGCATTTCACCGTCTATCGAGAGTTGGAAAGGAAGCAGCGCATCGCGGCCGGCAATCTTTGTGTCCACCAGTTGGTAGATCAGGGCGCGTCGTTCTTTGCTGAAAACATTTCGCACGCCGGTGGCGGACAGCCGGCGGTCCTGATCGTTGAACATGCGTGACAGGCACTCGCGCGTGTGATCTGGCGTGCGTGGCAGGCCGAATGACATCTCGCCTGATTGGGCAAGCCTTGCATCGCGCTTCTTGTTGCCCCGCCGTGTTTGCCCGGAGCGTTTGGTTCGATAAATCGCGTCAAAATCGGACGTAAGGCGCATGCCGTAGGCACGGTTTGCGCCCCTGACACTGAACAGGGCGCTTAGGGGATGGGGTTGGTCACGCAGGGCCTCGGGCAATGCCGAAAGGTGCACTACGTCAGTATTTTGTCCGGCCATGGCGACGATCTGTGGCCACAGGTGAGCGATCGTTCCACCGCACCGCGTGAGGAAATCCCGGTCATACAGGCCAAAGCCGTAGGATTGATCGGGTTGCGACAGCCAGCAAAGAACACGAACGCCCGAAACGCGGACAATCGCTAGCGGCAGAAGGAATGCGATCTTGCCGTCGTCGCTCCGGCCGGTAATGACCACTGGCTTGCGATCGGCCGACGGTTGCACGGTTTCATGCCAGTGGGCGCACCATTCATAGGTTTGGTAGAATGTCCCCATGGCGTGTGCTTGAAAGGCGACCCACACGTCCTGCGCAGCACACAGGGCGTCATAGCGCTCAAGCTTGACGGTCGGCGGGGGGCTCATGGCACTTTCATATGCAGGACGGGTGCCAGCCACAAGGCGTTCACCGTCAAGTGATCATAAAGCATTCACTGCTATATTAGACGCGTGAAAATGTTTGGCTGCCGTTCATGAAGGTGGAGCGATGGACCGTACCGGGATACTGCGATCCAGTCTTGATTTAATCTATTACAGCGGCGCGGCGCGTGCTTGCGCCGGCCTTTCATCTGCTATCGGTGCGATCTTCATGCTGCACCATGTCCGTCCGGCTTCGGAAGGTCGCGACGGGTTTGCCCCAAACAGTGGCCTGGAAATCACGCCGGAGTTTCTGGACGAGGTGATTCAATATGTCAGGGACAGCGGTTATGTTCTTGTTTCCCTTGAAGAAGCCATAAAGACGATTGCATCGGGCAAGGAGCCGGAACACCCCATCGCCGTATTCACCTGCGACGATGGATATCGGGATAATCTGGAGCACGCATGGCCGGTGTTTCGCCATCATGATTGCCCGTTCACCATATTTGTTGCTCCCCAGATTACCGATGGAACCTGTGAATTGTGGTGGCTGGCGCTTGAACGCGTAATTGCCCAGAACAGGTTTGTGAGTGCGGATCTGTCCGGATTGAAAGTGAGCCTGTCCTGTGAGACCGACACGGAAAAACAAACCGCGTTCAATCAACTCTATTGGCCGGTGAGAAACCTGCCTGAACATGCTCAACGCCCGTGGATTAGGGGGTTTTGCGATTCATATGGCCTGGACCTGAATGAGCTGTGCCGTTCTGAGGCAATGAGCTGGGAGGAGTTGCGTGAGATCTCCGGGGATTCTCTTTGCAGCATCGGCGCCCATACAATTGGCCACTATGCCGTATCAAAGCTCACCGAAGAGCAGGCCAGGGCGCAGATCAATGGATCGCGTGATCGCATCGCAGACGAGCTAGGCAGGACACCAACGACCTTCGCCTATCCCTATGGCGATGCAGGATCTGCCACGCCGCGCGATTTCCAGCTGGTCGCAGAGGCTGGTTTCGAGGCAGCGGTCACGACACGCAAGGGACTGATCTACAGTGATCACAAGGATCATCTCACTGCACTGCCGCGCGTGTCCCTCAACGGCGGGTATCAAGACCTGCGCTACGTCGAGGTTCTGCTGTCCGGCGCCGCGTTCGCGCTGTGGAATAAGTTCCGCAAGGTGGATGCCGCCTGAGGCTTGCGGTCTATGGATCCCTGTCCCCGTGGGCGGGAGGTTTTTGCATCCAGCGGATGATGATCATGACCACCGGTAGCCACAGCAATCCGGCCGCAACGAAGTATGCCGCCTGCAGGCCGCCATGGACGTAGGTGAAATACTGGCCGCCAAGCGCCATCGCCACAAGGCAATAGACGATCAGAAAACCGACACAGCCTGCCACGCCGATGAATTTTCGTGTCCGTTGACCCATGCGTCCGCACTACAGCCTTGCACCTGTTCTTGCAAGAGGGGTGCGGCGCTAGGTGATCTTGCTCAGCTGCACCGCTTGGATTTACCTGCAAGACATGATGGACATAGCAACTGAGCGGCAGATTGATGCGCGGCCGATGATACGCATCTGGTTGTGGGTGGTGGCAATTTTAGTGTTTGCCATGGTCATCGTTGGCGGAGCGACCAGGCTCACCGATTCTGGCCTGTCGATCACCGAATGGAAGCCGATACTGGGCGCCATCCCCCCGCTGACCGAGGCGGATTGGCAGGCTGCCCTGGAGAAGTATCGCCAGATTCCGGAATATCAGGTGATCAACAAAGGCATGAGCCTGGATGAGTTCAAGGTCATCTATTGGTGGGAATGGGGGCACCGCTTCCTCGGTCGTTTTATCGGCATTGCGTTCTTTGTGCCGATGTTGTGGTTCTGGGCAACCGGGCGTCTCGAAGCGGCGCTGAAGCCGCGCGTCGTGGCCTTGTTCGTCCTCGGAGGGCTTCAAGGTGCGCTTGGCTGGTACATGGTCATGAGCGGGCTTGTGGACCGGGTCGACGTCAGTCAATACCGCCTGTCGGCGCACCTGACCCTGGCCACTGTGATCTTCGGCGCATTGATCTGGGTGGCGCTCGGCATAGGTCAGGAAGGCTCAAGACGGCCGTCCGGCCTTACGGGGTGGGCCGCATCGGGGTTTGTTGCGGTTATTCTGCTGCAAACGGCAGCCGGTGCGTTCGTTGCCGGATTGGACGCGGGAATGGGATACAACACCTGGCCGCTGATGGCGGGTGCCTTTATTCCGGACGGGCTGGGAGCGATGTCTCCAGCCTGGGTGAACCTGTTCGAAAATGCCATGACCGTGCAGTTCCAGCACCGCATGCTGGCCTATGCGATCGTTCTTGTGGGCGGTGCCTATGCCGTTTGGGCATGGCGGTCGGTGCCAGATGACGCCACACGGATTTCGGCCGTCGCCTTGTTTGTGGTGATCGTCTGTCAGGCAGCGCTCGGCGTCTGGACTTTGTTGGCACAAGTGCCGATTTCGCTAGGCCTCCTGCATCAAGGGGGGGCGATGGCCGCGCTCGCAGTCGCTATTTGGCATCTTCATGCTGCCGCGATACAGCCGCGTCCGGCGGTTCCAAATCCGTCCGGACGCGCTCTCGATGAAAGTCAGGCCGACATGGCCTGATCAAGGTCGGCGATGATGTCGTTGGCATCCTCGATGCCGATCGACAGCCGCACCACGTCCGGCGTGGCACCTGCCAGCTCCAGTTGTTTTGGTGATAGCTGGCTGTGTGTGGTCGATGCAGGGTGGATGATCAGCGAACGGGTGTCGCCGACATTGGCCAGATGACTGAGCAGCCGCACGTTTGAGACCACTTTCACTCCCATTTCATAGCCGCCCTTCAACCCGAAGGTGAACACCGCACCTGCGCCGTTCGGGCAGTACTTCTTGGCCAGATCATGGTGCTTGTCATCCTTCAGGCCGGCATAGTTCACCCACCAGACGGTGTCTTGTTCTTTCAGCCATTGCGCGACCTTCAGGGCATTGTCGCAATGCCGCTGCATCCGCAGCGACAAAGTCTCCATACCGGTCAGGATGTTAAAGGCGTTGGTTGGCGAAATAGCTGGTCCGAGGTCGCGCAAGCCCAGCACCCGCAAGGCGATCGCGAACGCGATGTTGCCGAATGTTTCGTACAGGATCATGCCGTTGTAGGAGGGGTTGGGCTCGCTGAGCAGTGGATACTTGTCACCCGTCGTCCAGTCGAAATTACCGCCGTCGACAACCACTCCCCCCATGGAATTGCCATGTCCGCCCATGAACTTTGTGAGAGAGTGGACGACAATATTGGCGCCGTGGTCGAGAGGTTTGCACAGATAAGGGGTTGCCAGCGTATTGTCGACGATAAGCGGTACGCCGGCCTTTTGGGCAACCTTGGCGATGGCCGCAATATCGGTAATCCTGCCGCCCGGATTGGCGATGGATTCGATGAATATTGCCTTGGTTTTCTCAGACAGCGCCTTTTCAAAGCTTGCCGGATCCTCTGCATCGGCCCACACGACGTTCCAGCCGAAAGCCTTGAACGATTGGTTAAATTGGTTGATCGACCCGCCATAGAGCTGCCGCGCGGCAACAAACTCATCGCCGGGCTGCATCAGGCCATGGAACACCAAGAGCTGTGCGGCGTGTCCCGATGAGACAGCCAGTGCAGCCGTTCCGCCCTCCAGGGCAGCCACCTTGGATTCCAGGACCGCTTGCGTCGGATTCATGATCCGCGTGTAGATGTTTCCGAATGCCCGCAGGGCAAAGAGGTCGGCGGCATGTTGCGTATCTTCGAACACGAAGGATGTCGTCTGGTAGATCGGTGTGGCGCGCGCGCCGGTGGCCGGATCAGGCGCGGCGCCTGCGTGAATGGCCAGTGTGTCAAAGCCGTGTTCTTGATCGCTCATGGTACCTTGAGTCTCCCTCGATGGAACGTCGCATTGTCTTTGCAGGCGCACAGCCGCCGATGTCAGTGTCATAGCGGAGGCCCGCACGAGACACAATCGTTCGGATAAAAGAACGCTGGAATTGTTGCTGACTGCCTGTGTGCGAATCCGCGTGCCAGTTTTACTGGCCGGCCCGGGCTTCCTTGCGGATCACCCCGAGAAGCGCCCGGGCCTGGGGAATGCAGGACCGGTCGATCAGCCAGGCCAGTATTTGCGAAACGTTTTTGACAAGGCCGGGCCGTACATGGAGTGTCAGCTTGGCCTGATTGTCATTCATGGCGACATCGAGCTCTGACCTGTCGACGATGAACTTTGCCGGCAGTTTCAACCTGTCCTGTCCGGCCGGCCACATGATTTTGTCGGACACGCCTTCAGAGTTGCGGATCGACATGGTGACGTCCTTGGCCGGATCGGCGGGCCACAGGTCCGGATTGGCAGCGATGACACACTTGGAGCCGTTCGACATAACGCTCAGCAACGTCGGGTCTGGCAGTGTCCTCAGGACTGGTGCGTTGGATTTCTCGCTGCGCGACGCACCCAGTGTCACGCTGTTTTCCGGTGGCGCGATAAGCTTGGCGATTTTGCTCATCGCATTGCCGCCTGACGTCACGCCCGAAGCACCGGCGCGCTGTTCCAGGGTGCCCTGAAACGGTCCGTTGACTTTGATGATGCGGCCGTCCTCGCTGAGGAATGCCACACTGGAACCGTCTGCGATCGAAATCTGATCAGTCTGTTCTAGAAGCTTCCCAAGCGGTAACTCCTCGGTGGTCTCATTGGTTTCGATAACGACGAACTGGGCGGCATGGGATGCCGAATGTCCTAAAAACAGCATCGGGACAATCAGGATTGCGATGCGAAACAGCGTGTTCATTGACAGTCACCTCACGCGCTTGTCATTTCTCATCGAGCCTGATTGTCGTCCCCACGTCTCCCGATCGCAAACGGCTCAGGTGATACTGTATCAAACCGTCGTTCGGGCAGCTACCGGCAAGTTTTTCAAAAATGCGCAATGCTGAATCGTCACCACGGCGCAGCAGCTCGTAGGCCTCAAGGTAGGACTTCAGGTCCGGGCTGTTTGCGGCCTCCCTGGCCATAGGCTCAAATGCATCGATGCTTTCGGTTTTCCCTTTTAGGATCAGTGTGCCGATCGGCCTGAACATATGATCGGGGCAGGCCTTGGCGGTTTCGCCGCTCACGCAGATGCGTGTTCCGAAGAACTTGTTGGCGCTTTCCAGCCGTGCCGCCGTGTTGACCGTGTCTCCAATCCCCGTGTAATCGAAGAACTGCGATCCGCCGAAATTGCCGATGACAGCTTCACCGGTGTGCACGCCAATCCTGGTCGAGCCGAAAGCAAGGCCGTGCACACCTGTCTCTGCACGGAACACCTCGCTGAATCTGTCGACATCGAGCACGAGATCCAATGCGCGCCGGGCATGGTCGCGTTGCTCGACCGGGGCTCCGAAAAAACCGACCACGGCATCGCCGATAAACTTGTCGATGGTTGCGCCATGTTTCAGAAACAAGGCGCTGACCCCGTCGAGATACGCATTGAGTCGCGCGGTAATCGCCTCGGCATCGTTCGATTCAACCAGATTGGTGAAACCGGCGATGTCGGTAAACACGTACGTTACGTCCTGCTTCTGTCCGCCGAGATGCAGCTTTTCGGGATGTGCGATGAGTTCGCGGACATAGGCCGGGCTGACATAATGCGAAAAGGCATCCTCGATGAAGCGTTTGCGTTGCCTGTCGCGGTTCCACAGATAGAGTGTCGCCATGACATTCACCGCAAACGCCGTTGCTGTCGGAATGACCGGAGGAATGAGTGTTCCCGTCCCCTTGAATACGAGCGCACATACCATCCACAAGCCAACGCACAGGCCGGCCAGCACCATGGCGCGCCAGAACGGATTGATCCTCAGCAAGGCTGCCGCGAAAGCCAGTGCTGCAACAAGAGCGGTCAGCAACACCAGAGCGATACCATCCACAGTATGGAGCCGTGCACCCACCATGAGCTGCGCCGTAGCATGGGCATGGATCACAATGCCGGGCAGATGCCCCGCGTCATGTCCGTTGAGAATGGCGAAAGGCGTGCGATGTCTGTCGTCGGACGGAAGGGTCGTGCCGACCATCACGATCTTTCCGGCAAACCACTGTGCCGGCAAAAGGGCGGCGGTATGTGCCGGAAACCGCCTGAACCGATAGGGTTCGGCATTGTCGGTTCGGAAATAGGTCATTTCCAGCCGGGCCTCGTCCGGGGCCTGGCCCGCGGCCTTGACAGCGGCGCTTGCCAGGCCCGCGATCCAAGTCCCGTTGTGATTTCTGCCCGGATAAATCCATCTGACCGTGCCGTCCAGCCCATCCTTTAGAAGTTCGGCCGCACCTGGTGTCGTGTCCGAGTTAAAGGCTCTCAGGAATGCCGCCTGCTCATCTGTCAATCCGGCAGAACTGTCCGCAAAGGCGGTGATGATCGGCACGCCCGCCGCTTTAAAGGCTTGGCGCAATTCTGCGTCCTTGTTGGCTTCCGTGCTCTGGTCGAACAGAATGTCAATTGTGATGACTTTCGGTTTTGCTGCGGCGATCTTGCTGATTAGATCGGCCAGAAATGCCCTGTCGACCGGTGATCTGTAAGAAAAGCGCGTAAGCGTCGTTTCATCGACCGTCACCAGCACAATGTCGCTTCCCGGATCGACCCAGGGTGACAGTGCTGTCAGCATGACGTCACGCACCAGATTGTCGGCTGAGCGCAGGAACGGCAGCGACGCCGCTGCGAGTACGCAAAGAATGGTAAAGCCTAGTATGGTCCCGGCGCGCGTTGAAATGTGCACCGCAGACATTGCCGTCAGACCTTCGGCGCCAGACCGAGGCTTTGGACTTTACCGGACTCATGTAGCCGCTGGCGGCGTGATGAAACCAGGCCGGAGTTGCCGCCAACCCAGCCCCACTCGCCGGAGAGTTTGCCGTACTCCATTTTCGGGCAGCGGTTCATGACGACCTTTACACCTTTGGCTTCGGCTTTGCGGGCGGCCTCGTCGTTTCGCACCGTGAGCTGCATCCAGATGACCTTCGGCAACGGGTCGAGTTCAAGTGCTTCGTCGGTAATGTGTCCTGCTGCCTGCGATCCGCGGAATATGTCCACCATATCGATGGGTGAGGCGATGTCTGATAAACTGGCGGACACCGGCCGGCCCAGTATTTCCTCGCCTGCCATGCGCGGATTGACCGGAAACACGTCATAGCCTTTCTCAAGCAGGTACTTGAGAACGAAATAAGACGGCCGGACCTCGTTGCCGGAGGCTCCCACCATCGCAATGGTTTTTACGCCTTGAAGAATTGAACGGATGTAATCCGGCTGATAGCGGTCGTGATCGATCATTTGTGCACTTTCCGGGTCGGATGATGGTGTGGCCGCAAATGGGATGCATTGATGCTGTTCGTTCACGGCATTGAGTTGATATCTATTTGTCTTTCCATTCGGGCTGGCGTTTTTCGATGAAAGCGCCGATGCCTTCTATTGCGTCATCCATCATCATGTTGCTGACGATCACATTGCCGGCGTGAGCGTAGGCCTCCTCTAGCGGCATCTCCAGCTGTTCGTA
>JANQIR010000023.1 GCA_028282065.1 Aestuariivirgaceae bacterium | reverse complement strand
GCCATATCGGCGACCTCATCGGCACAATCCCGCCGCACGAATGCGCAAACTACTTCAAAAACGCAGGCTATGCTTCCGTCTAAATCAGATAGAGTCTAGCTTACTTTGCGATCTTTGAATTCGGCGGCTCGGGCGAGCAATCGTCTGGCGGTTGTGTAGGTCGGTACCTCGACCAATGAGCCGTCGAGCTCCGCTCGGCCCTGACCTTGGGAACGGGCGTCTTCGAACGTCTTGACGATTCGCCTGGCCTCGGCGATTTCTCCCGAAGACGGCGTCAGAACGCGGTTGATCACCGAGGCATGTTCGAGGCTTACCGCACTCTTTGCATTGTAGCCAAGCCGGCGCGCCCAGCGGGTATCGCGCTCAAGGCCTGCCGCATCCTGCCATGTGTAGGGACAGTCGACCGCAACGGTCCCTGCGGCAACGCATTCAACCAGAAAGCGCTGGCGGCAATATTCCAGCTCAAGGCCGTCAGGCGCGCGCTCGGCGCCCAGATCGGCAGCCATATCTTCCGATGCCATCAAACAGGCGGCGACCCGCGGGCTTGCGCGTGCGATGTCACCTGTCTGGACCAGTCCGCGAGCCAGCTCGATATTGGGCAATATTCGTGTCGAGCCTTCAGCCAGTTGGTATTCGCGTTCCAGGCGGGTTATGGCTTCGTCGAGTTCAACAACATGCTGCGGTTCGGCGACCTTGGGCAGCGCAACAATGTCCGGCGCCCCCTTCATGACAGCGGTCAGATCGTCCATGCCGTCCTGGTCCAGGGGGTTGACCCGAACGCCGGCAATGGCGCCCTTCGCACGCCATGCCGCGTAGACATCGGGCGCGAGGCTGCGTGCATGCGGGCGCAAGGCTGGTGCCGTAAAGTCCTCCAGTTCTTGTATGAGAACATCGGCACCGCTCGATGGCGAGGCCTGCAATGCCGTTTCATTGGCTCCCTCGACAAACAGCCAGGACCGACAGAGACGGGCGGGACGCTTCATACGGACACTCTTCAGCTTCGGGTGAGTTGTGGCTCAAGGTGCAAAAGTTAACCATTATTAACGATTGTGTCACTTGGCGATGCCGTCTGGAGAGGCTGGCTGATATCATCTTGAGTTGGTGCGGCTTTACGGGCCGTATGCGGCGAAATATTTGAAAATACCTCTCAGGCAAGACGCAGTCCCATGACCGAAACAGCTGGCGCCAATGTAACTGTCGACGGCATCACCGACAGGCCTGTCTATGATTACGAGCCACCGGAGCAGTTCTTTGCGCCCGATGCGGCGCCGCAAGGTGGCGATGTATTCAATGTTCTGGACTTCGGTGCGGTTGCCGATCCCGGCGTTGACAACCGGGCGGCCATCCAGGCGGCCATCGATGCGGCTCATGCCGCTGGCGGTGGGATCGTCTACCTGCCGGCCGGTGTCTATGGCGTTGCCGGTGATCCGGATGGACAAGGCGCAATCAAGCTGCTCGACAATGTGTTTCTCAAGGGCGATGGCATCGGTGAAACCGTGGTGCGGGTCGTCGACGGTTTCAGCGGCGACATCACCGGCATTGTCCGCTCGCCGCGCGATGATATGACAACGAACTACGGCCTTGCGGATCTTACCATTGACGGCAACCGCGACAACACGAACGGCGATATTTTCGGGTTCTATTCAGGAGGCCCGCCCGGCGGCACCATCACGGATCAGGACGTCTATATCCTTCGTGTCGAGACGAAGAACAATTCGGGCTACGGGTTCGATCCGCACGAGCGTACGGAGCGCATCGTCATTGAGGATAGTGTTGCGCATCACAATGGCCTGGACGGCTTTGTGGCGGATTTTCTGATCGATGCGGAGTTCCGCAACAATGTGTCCTATGCCAACGACCGGCACGGCTTTAACATTGTGACGTCATCGAATGACATCCTGCTTGCCGACAATGTTGCCTATGACAATGGCAGTACCGGCATCGTCGTTCAGCGCGGCAGTGAGGATATTCCCTCACCGGAAAACGTCCTCATCACCGGAGGCGAGATCTACGGAAATGCGCGCGAAGGCATCCTGATCAAACTGTCCGGCGACGTTTTGGTGGAAAATGTCGATATTCACGACAACGGGCGCTATGGCGTGCGCATTCACGGATCGGACCATGTCACTGTGTCGGGCAACACGATCCGCGACAATGGCCAGAGCCAGGCGGATGGCTATTCGGCAGTTCAGATTGCCGAATATGACGATCCGGGCGTCACCGGAACAACGTTTACCGCAAACTACAATCTGATTGCCGGCAACCAGATTGTCGATTCCATGCCGATCGGGCGCTACGGCGTCGAAGAGCGTGCCGGATTGGCCGACTTCAATGTCATCGAAGGCAATACCGTCGCCGGCCATGTGCGCGGGGCTTACAAGATCTCCGGTGAGAACACCGTGCTGCAGGATGCCGGAAATACGTTTGATGATATCGTATTTGGCGGCGAAGAGGCCGATGTCATTTCCACCAAGAGTGGAGACGATTTCATTGATGGCGGCGGCGGCAACGATACCCTGTCCGGCGGAACCGGCAATGATGTGGTTTCCGGCGGCGAGGGAGATGATGCGGTTTCAGGCAATGACGGCAACGACACGCTCAATGGAAATGCCGGCAATGATACGCTTCATGGCGGCAAGGGGGCCGACAGTATTTCCGGCCAGTCCGGTGACGACTGGATATCTGCCGATAGCGGCAATGATGTGGCATCGGGTGGTGACGGGAACGATACGATCTATGGCCGAGACGGCGCTGATGTTCTGTCCGGTGATGGCGGCATGGATTTTATCTCCGGCGGCAAGGGAGACGACGTCATCTATGGTGGTGCAGGAGATGACGACCTGTTGGGCGACAGTCAGGCGGACGACATTTCCGGCGGCGATGGCGCTGATGTGATCGATGGCGGCAAGGGCGACGACATCTTGCGCGGTGGCGCAGGCGACGATGCGATCATTGGTGGCAGCGGAAACGACACGATCACCGGTGGTGCGGGAGATGATGTATTGGCGGGCAACAGCGGCGCAGATACATTCATTTTCAATGCCGGTGATGGCGCGGACACGATCACCGACTTCCAAAAAGCCTATGACCGGGTCGATGTGACGGCTTTCGATTTCACGGATGTAACGGACGTGCACAATCTGATCGTATCCAATGCGGACGGTGATGCGGTTTTGTGGCTCAGTGCGACGGACAGCATTGTCTTTGAGAATCAATCTGTTTCAGGGTTGGTGAGCACCGACTCGTTCCTGATCTGAAGCTATCCCCTGATGCAGCCAGTGGGCATGGGACGGTTCGTTCAGGCGGTGGCCAGCGAGCGATCCTGGCAATACAGCGCGCGCAGTTCGCCGGTGAGAAACTGTGCGACGTTCGCCATGCCGCCACGGTCCAGGCCGGCGGCTTTTTCTGCGCTCGCGTTGTAGTTCGTATTGGTGTTGATGTCGTAAATCACGGGCGTGCCATCGGGCGTGCGGATAAACTCGATGCCGGCAATCTCTATGTCATGGGCGGCGAGAAAGGCTTCCAACCTGCGCGCCAGAAGTTGGTCATGATCGGGGCGGATTTCGAAGTGAGGTCCGGTGGGGGCGGTTGCTCCGGGCGTGACGTCGCATGCATCCGCCGGGCACAGCTCAAAACTGCCGCCGGAATAGACGCGCACGGCGTAGATCAGCTTGCCGCCGACGAACTCCATACGCGTGATGAAATCATCGTCTGTCCGGATCTTCTCCTGCACTAGGGTCAGGACCGAACTGCCATTTATGACGCGCCGGCCATGCGCCTCGAGCCAGCGCAAAATCAAGTCAGTGCTACGATTGGCGTGCAGATGGCCTCGCGTGTAGTTGGAAGCGCTCATGCGGCTGTAAAAGACGCCCTGAGGCGGCACATCAGATAAAGGGAGGACGATCTGATCGACGTGCCATTCCTCAAAGGGCGTTGCAAGTGCGTCGAATGCCTGCCGAAGGGCTGGGAGCCATTTGGAATTTTCATGAATGACGTAAATTTTTGGCGCGACAGACATTGCAACTCTGTTGTCTAAGCGCCCCCGGACGCTGTTCTTTATATAGAACAATCTGTTCTCAATCAAGGATTGTTCGATATTTGAAACGAAAAATCTGACACTTCCCCAATGTTGGCCGCTGATTGCACTGGCCCGGAGTCGAAGGGCTTCACGTGACTGCCACATGTTGCGTACAATAACGTCGGCTGGATTTCCCCGGGGGCGTACTGACTGCGACACACTGAGGGGAAGCGATATGAAACGCATTTTGTTGTCGACGATTTCCGCATGCGCATTGACTGCAGCTACAGGTGTTGTGTGGGCGCAAATGCCCGTACCGCCCGATGGAGCGGCAGGGCTGTCGAAAGCCTATACGGGCAGGAGCTATTCGCCTTACGCTGACCGCAATTTCCCCAGCCGTCCCTACTGGGGCGATACGCATCTGCACACGTCTTTGTCGATGGATGCCGGTGCATTCGGAAACCGGCTGGGACTGGATGATGCCTACAAGTTTGCACGTGGCGACCAGGTGACCAGTTCCACTGGGGTTAAGGTCCGGCTTTCAAGGCCGCTCGACTGGCTGGTGATTGCCGATCACTCCGACAACATGGGGTTCTTTCCGGACCTGCTTGCCGGCAAGCAGCACATTGTTTCCGATCCGACCGGTAAAGACTGGCTGAAGCGGATAGAGGATGGAAAAGGCGTTGAGGTTGCGCTTGAGATCATCTCCAAGTTCTCGCAAGGCCAGTTTCCCGAGGCCATGACGTATACGCCTGACTCGGCTCCTTACAAGTCGGCCTGGCAGAGCACGATCGAGGCCGCGGAAGCTTACAATGACCGGGGAAAGTTCACGGCGTTTATCGGTTATGAATGGACCTCGCTGGTGCGCGGCGGCAACATGCATCGGGTGGTCGTCTACCGTGACGGCGCGGGTAAGGCTTCGCAGATGGTGCCGTTCACGACCATTGCGCCGCAAGGCAGCACGAACCCGCGCGATCTGTGGAAGTGGCTGGAAGAGTATGAGAGCAAGACCGGCGGCGATGTTCTGGCAATCGCGCATAATGGCAATCTGTCGAACGGCATTATGTTTCCGCTTGAGGCTCAGTATGACGGAAAGAAACTCGACAGCACCTATGTGACCATGCGTGCCAAGTGGGAACCGCTCTACGAAGTCACGCAGATCAAGGGTGACGGCGAAACGCATCCTTTCCTGTCTCCAGATGACGAGTTTGCCGACTACGAAAACTGGGATATCGGCAATCTCGATGTGTCCGAGGCCAAGACCAACGATATGCTACCCGGCGAATATGCCCGCGAGGCCTTGAAGCGTGGATTGGCGATTGAGGCAAGGCTCGGCATCAACCCGTATAAATTCGGTTTGCAGGGGGCGACGGACAGTCATACGTCCCTTGCGACGGCGCAGGAGGACAATTTCTTCGGCAAGCATTCCGGCGCCGAACCGAAACCGGATCGCATGGATCATCCGTTTATGAAGACCAAGGCCGGTACCATCTTCGGCTGGCAGCAGGTTGCGTCGGGTCTTACCGGCGTTTGGGCGACAGAAAATACCCGTCAGGCGATCTTCGATGCCATGGCGCGCAAGGAAGTCTATGCCACGACCGGCAGCCGGATGGCGGTCAGGTTCTTCGGCGGATGGGACTTTAATTTGGAAGATCCGAACAGCCGGACGCCGGCCTTTGCCGGCTATGGCAAGGGCGTTCCCATGGGCGGCGATCTGACCAAGGCGCCCGATGGCAAGGCGCCGACCTTCATGGTCTACGCGCTAAAGGACACAATCGGCGCCAATCTCGACCGCATCCAGATCGTCAAGGGATGGCTCGATAAGGACGGCAAGACCCAGGAGACGGTCTATAATGTGGCCTGGTCCGGCGAGCGGTCCTTGGATGTCAGTGGAAAGCTGCCACCGGTCGGCAATACGGTCGATGCCAAGAACGCAAACTTCACCAACACGATCGGATCGGCCGAACTGGGAACGGTCTGGACCGACCCGGAGTTCGATCCGGACCAAAGGGCGTTCTATTATGCCCGTGTGCTGGAGATCCCGACACCGCGCTGGTCGACCTACGACGCGTTCAGGTTCGGCATTGAACGGCCCGAGGGCGCACCGGCTTCGACACAGGAGAGGGCCTACACTTCGCCGATCTGGTATACGCCGTAACCTGATCGTGAAACGGGTGTCTGCTTGAAGATGCCTTGAGAGTGCCATAAGTGAGAGCATACAGTCTCTTAAGGAAGGGGCTGCACGCTTGAGTGCGACTGCAAGAGGCGACAGGCTTGATTCCAAACAGGTTGGCAGGAACGTTACTGGTTTTGGCGATCGCTTCCGGTGTGTCTGCTGTTGAAGCTCACGCCGCCGAATCCGGTTCAGCGGTTTCGGTGCCTGGCTCTGCGCCCTATTCCGCAGCACCCTTTGATCCGGCCAAACTCGGAACCGGCCTGCCGAGCAAGTTCCGAGATCCATTTGCGGCCGGAAGTTACTACTGTCCGATCCACCGCAAGTATCATGCGCGCAATGGTGCACGTTACGGTTCCGGAGCATCCGACACAGGTTTCAAGCACCCGTTTCTCAAATCCAAGCCGGTCGATTGAGGTCGGGCGGCTCCACGATCACTGTCTAATGTAGTGCAATGCATCGAAGCTGGTACGCCATGCGGCGACCTCTACTGCAAGTGACTGCGGATCGTTGGTTTCCAGACCCTGTGCAATCAGCCCGGCCAGCTTCGGGCAGTCATCCGGCGTGATGCCCCAGCGCACCAGTTCCGGTGTTCCGACGCGCAGTCCGTTCAGATCTCTATCCACCGGTTCGCCCGGCAGGCCGATGCCACAGGCCAGGAACCCAGCTTTGCGTAGTTTCTTTGAGGCAGCCTGTCCTCCGCCGTAGCGCGCCGCCTCAACGGCAAACTGATGCGACCGGGTGAAGCCGTGTTCCCTGGCGAACACCGGAATGCCTTGTGCATCCAGCGCTCTGGCCAGTTCCCGGGACGTGTCGATCGTGGCTTGCGCGTAGGTTTCGCCGTACTCAAGCCAGTCGAGCATGGTGAGCGCGAGCGCAGCCGATTTGGCGGCATCGAAATTGGCTGTCATGCCGGGAAACGCTATGCCATCGATCTTTTCGGCAAGTTCTGAATCGTTGGTCACAAGCAAACCGCCGGCCGGTCCTCCCAGGCTCTTATAGGTGCTCATGGACATGAGGTGTGCGCCTTCGGCTAAGGGGTCCGGCCAAGCCTTTCCGGCGATAATGCCGCATTGGTGGGCTGCATCGAACAGCACCTTGGCACCAACCTGGTTGGCTATTTCACGCACGCCAGCGACCGGATGGGGAAACAGGTTCAGGCTACCGCCAATGGTGATGAGTTTCGGTCTGATCTGTTGGGCCAACTCGTTTAAACCGTCGAGATCAATGGTGTATCCATCGGCATTGACCGGTGCGTGATGAACATCCAGGCCATAGAGTCCGGCGCATCCTGGTTCATGGTGTGTGACATGACCACCGATTGCGGCCGGTGGGGCGATGATGGCGTCCCCTGGCCGGCAGGTTGCCATGAAGGCATAGAGATTGGCCATGGCGCCGGAGGCTACCCGGATCTCGGCGAAACGTGCATCGAACACCTGCGCGCTGAGTTCGGCGGCGATGACCTCTATTTCCTCGATGGCCTCCAGGCCCATTTCATATTTATCGCCGGGATAGCCGAGCGAAGGCCTGGACCCCAGACCGGCGGACAGAATGGCTTCGGCCTTCGGGTTCATGACATTTGTGGCTGGGTTGAGATTGAAACACTCGCGCTCGTGGATGTCGCGATTGCCTTTTACCAGGTCTTCAATTCTCGTTTCATTGGCGTGTGAGCTGCGGCGGCTGGCGGCCTGTGCGAGTGTCTGAACATAATCCTCGCAAGCTGAGGGGACCCAGTCGCGGCGCATCAATGCAGTCATGGTGTCATCTCCAGTGTATGGCGAGACAAGAGCAGACCTGCTGGCCGGGTGCAAACCAGTTATGCTAAAATTATAACCTAGAAAATCTAGGCCAAGAAAATGCCAATATCGCCACCACGCCCCAAGGGCCCGCCCTTGAACGCATTGAGAGCGTTTGAAGCCGCCGCCAGGCTTGGCGGTTTCACTCATGCCGCGGAAGAACTCGGTGTCACGCCGGGCGCCATCGCGCAACACATCAAGGCGCTGGAGGCATGGGCCGGCGCAGATCTTTTCGAACGCCGATCGCGTGGTGTTGTCCTGTCGCCACTGGGCAAGAGCGTGCTGGGTCGGTTCACCGAGGCGTTTGACCGGCTTGGTGAGGCAGTGCAGGTGCTTCGGGCGAAGGCCCTGCCAAAGGATGTGCGCATCGCCGCGCTTCCCAGCATCGCACAATTGTGGCTTTCACCGAGACTGCCTGCTGTGCGCGAATTGGTGCCCGGAGCAGGGATTTCCGTCACTGCGCTGGAAACACCGCCGAACCTCAGGCGCGAACCTTTCGACATGGCGATCTTCTATGCCGCCAGACCGTTGGGCGTTGGCGGGATTGAAGTTTGTGGTGATGTGATCTTCCCGGTCTGCGCTCCTGAAGTGGCGAAGGTGATCCGGGGGCCGGAGGATCTGGACCGAGTTCCACTGCTGCACGATTCTGCCTGGAGCGATGACTGGCCGGCCTGGGGCAGAGCCTTTGCTGGAGATAGCGGGCCGTACACCAGCGGTCCGGTTTATTCGCTCTACGCCCTGGCGGTGGAAGAGGCGAAGAACGGAGCCGGTGTCTTGATGGGACACGAGGCTCTTGTCCAGGAGCACCTTTGCAACGGAACACTCGTCGCGCCTTTCAGCGGACGGTTGCAACTGGATCGTGCGTTGTGCGTCGCTCTGGCGCCGACGTCGCCGGTCAATCCGTTTGTCATGGAGGTTGCGAGGCATCTGACCCGAGACACCTCATAAAGGAACCGACCAATCATTATAGCGTTTCAGTGAAAATCTTTATTGCGAACGATTTGCATTTGCATTGACATAGATTCCCCCAACGGGTATCAACCGCATTCTTATGGCGCCTTGCGCCGGTATTTCCTTTTTGGGGGTTTGGAATGGGTGTTTTGCGCATAGTCTTGGCAGTCCTCGCCGTCCTAATCATGCAGCCGGCGTTCGCGTCCGACGACAAGTTCAAGGCCGTGACGAGCTTTACCGTCATTGCAGATATGGCACGCAACGTGGCAGGCGATGCGGCGACCGTGGTTTCGATTACCAAGCCGGGGGCCGAAATCCATAACTATCAGCCGACGCCGCGTGATATCCTGAAAGCGCAGGATGCAGATGTGGTGCTGTGGAACGGGCTCAATCTCGAATTGTGGTTCGAACGGTTCTTTCAGAATCTTCGGAATGTTCCGGGCGTTGTGGTTACCGAAGGTGTCGAGCCAATGGGAATTGCGGAGGGACCCTATACCGGCAAACCCAATCCGCATGCCTGGATGTCGCCGAGCGATGCCTTGATCTACGTAGAGAATATCCGCAAGGCGTTCGTGAAGTATGATCCGGACAACGCAGAGACCTACAATCGCAACGCAAAGGCCTATAGCGACAAGATCAAAGCGGTGGTCGATCCGATACGCGAGGTGATCACCGCGATTCCGGAAGAGCGCCGCTGGCTGGTGACCAGCGAAGGGGCGTTCAGCTATCTGGCGCGCGACTTCGGGCTCAAGGAACTCTATCTTTGGCCGATCAATGCAGACGCGCAAGGCACGCCACAGCAGGTGCGCAATGTCATCGACAAGGTCAGGGCCAAC
>JANQIR010000004.1 GCA_028282065.1 Aestuariivirgaceae bacterium | reverse complement strand
CCACTTTTTCGCCCGCGCCCTGCTCGATACTTGCCAGCGATCACGTTCCATGACTTTGGATCGAAACAATCCAAAGTCATCGTGATCTGTCGGGACGGGTGAATTTGCGCCAATTCCGGCGCAAAGCCCCTCCACCATACATCCGGTATGGCGTTCGTGTCTTTGCTTGACCTTGTCACAAATTCGCTCCGTCAGAATGGTTCAATATGATCGCAAAGTGCTCTAGCTCTTCTTCTTGTACATGGCGAGCATGCGCTGGGTGACCAGGAAGCCGCCGAATATGTTTACCGACGCCAGAACCAGCGCCACAAATCCGAGCCCTGTCGCCACGCCGCTGGCAGATGCCAATGCGCCCGCGCCAACGGCCAGCAGGGCGCCGACCACGATTACCGAGGATATTGCGTTGGTGATCGACATGAGCGGCGTATGCAGGGCGGGTGTGACACTCCACACCACGTAATAGCCGACAAAGATCGCCAGTACGAAAATCGCAAAGCGGAATACGAAAGGATCGATGCCGGTCGCAGCGCCCGCACCGTCCGCCGCGCTATCTGCAAGCGCCTGTGCACGGTCGGCAAAGGCTTGCGCCTGTTCTGCCGAATCGCGGGCTGCCTGCGCCGCCGCCTTCGCTTTTTCGGCGACGTCCTGAACGCTGTCCTGGGCCATGTCGCTAATCCCCTTTGAGCACCGGATGAACCACCTCACCGTCGCGCGTCAGTCCACACCCGACGATGATCTCATCCTCCCAGTCTATCTTGACCGCACCATCCTCTCCGGCGATCACATCGAGAAAATTCTGCAGGTTCTTGGCATAGAGTGTCGAGGCGTTGCCCGGCAGCCGGCCTGGCACGTTGAGATGCCCCATGATGGACACGCCCTTGTGCTCGACGACCTCACCAGGTTTCGACAGCGGACAATTGCCGCCGCGCTCGACTGCCAGATCGACAATGACCGATCCTGGCTTCATGGTCTCGACCATCTGCCTGGTAACCAGCACGGGCGCCGGACGGCCTGGAATGAGCGCCGTCGTGATCACGATGTCCTGCGTTTTAATGTGTTCTGCGACCAGTTCTGCCTGGCGTTTCTTGTCTTCTTCGGACAATTCCTTGGCATAACCACCTTCGGTGGCCGCGTCTGCCATGCCTTCGACAAACACGAACTTGGCACCAAGACTGGCCACCTGCTCGCCGGCAGCGGCGCGCACATCCGTTGCCGAGACAATCGCACCCAGCCGCCTTGCCGTGGCAATCGCCTGCAGCCCGGCAACGCCGGCTCCCATGACGAACACTTTGGCCGGAGGCACGGTGCCTGCAGCCGTCATCATCATGGGAAACGCTCTGGGGAACATCGCCGAGGCGTCGATCACTGCCTTGTAACCGGCAAGATTTGCCTGGGACGACAACACGTCCATCGATTGGGCCCGGGTGATGCGCGGCATCAGTTCCATGGCGAAGGCGACAATGCCGGCCTTGGCCAGGGCGTCGATCTGCTTGCGATCGCCGTAGGGGTCCAACTGGCCGGCCACCACGGTGCCGGACTTCATGGCCTTCACAACGGCATCTGCCGGCCGGCGCACCGTGAGCACCACATCTGCGTCCTTGACGGTTGCCGCAACCGCCTTGGTGATGCTGGCGCCGGCCGCCTTGTACTCGTCGTCCGATATGAACGACTTTGCCCCAGCACCTGCCTGAACGGATACAGCGTGTCCGTTCTTGACGTAGGCCTTTACGGTCTCGGGGCTAACCGCGACCCTGGTTTCTTCAGCCGCGCTCTCCGCGGGAACGGCAATCTTCATGCCTATGGTCCAGTTGGGTTGATCAGGAAACGTTCATGCCGCTTATCAGAGCGAATATCGCAAGCAGACCAAGCGACAGCGCCCAGGTTTTCGTGCCGGTCCGCAAATCAATAATCAAGGCAAACAGGCCCAATATCAGACCGCCGAAGCCGATCAGCAGTACGGCCGTCTTGCCAAACGCGAAAGTACAAAGTGCAACAAGAACATAAACACACGCGATCACTAGCGCGATAGAACCGCGAATGAAACCGTGATAGGTCTCTTCTTGTGACTTGATGTCCATGGAGTGACTGGTTTGGTCTGCCAATGTCACACCCCCCTTATGTTTTCAGATTTACCCCGATTTCGGCACTTCGGATGCCGGTTCGAACCCGGCCATGGCAAAACGTAAAGCGCCTGCCAATGCGTTTGTCAATGCGTCAAAGTTAGCCCGGACGACAGTTCTGTGTTGCGGCCTGCGGATCGTAAGGCCGGAACCGTGATATGACGTTCAATATTTCTTTGCACAATTGCGGCTAACTGGACGGCCTGGAAATTTCGAAAAGCAGCATGCATTTGCCAAAGCTGCGGGAACGGCAACAGTGAGTAAGGCGTTACAGAGTTGCTACGATGGCCTTTTCCGTCGGGTCGACGGTGCATCGCTCGGCCTCTTCCGTATTCTGTTTGGCGTCATCCTGGCCTGGGACGCAGTGCGGTTTTTCCAGCATGGCCGCATCTACCGCAATTACATTCAGCCCGAATTCCATTTCAAGTATTACGGGTTCGAGTGGGTGGAACCACTGCCGGGCATCGGCATGTATGTGGTGTTCGCAACGCTTGGGCTGCTCGCGGTCCTGATCGCCCTCGGCGTTTTCTACCGTTTCGCCATCATCTGCTTCTTCTTGGGCTTTTCATATATCTTTCTTATCGACCAGACGACATATCTCAACCACTTCTATCTGGTCATCCTGATCGCCTTCCTGATGATCTTTCTGCCGGCGGACCGGTGTTTTTCGCTATCTGCCTGGTTGCGCGGGACTTCGCGCAATACGAACGTGCCCGCCTGGTCCATCTGGATCCTCAGGGCGCAGATGGAAGTGATGCTGCTTTACGCCGGTATCGTAAAAATCAATTCCGACTGGCTACAGCTCCAGCCTTTGGAGATCTGGCTGCAGAACCGTTACGATGGTTTGATTGTCGAGCCCTTCTTCACGTCCGACTTAGCCATTGCGCTGGGCGCATACGGTTCCATCGCACTACACGTGATCGGCGCGCCGTTGCTTCTATGGCGCAAGACGCGCATCTATGCCTTTGCGGCCTATTGTTGCTTCCACCTGATGAACCACTTCACGTTCAACATCGGGATCTTTCCGTGGTTCACCATTGCCGCGACGCTGCTGTTCTTCGATCCGGATTGGCCTAGGCAGTTTGCACGCTGGCTGATGTCGCATGCGCCGTCCTGGATCCGTTCCATGGAAAACCGGCTGCCCGCCATGCTTGCGGATATCACGGCACACCAGGGGGCGACCGCGCCGGCGCTCCCCGGCAATCACGCCGTGATTGCAACAGCGGTGGTTGTCTGGACGGTTCTGCAGGTTCTGATCCCTGCACGCCATCTGCTCTATCCCGGCAATCCAAGTTGGACCGAAGAAGGGCACAGGTTTGCCTGGCAGATGATGCTGCGGCAAAAACGTGGATTGGCAACCTTCACCGTGACAGATCCGGCAACCGGGCGCGTTTGGACTGTCGACAACAGGCAATTCCTGACCCGCAGGCAGATTGCCAAGATGTCTTCCCGCCCGGACATGATCCTGCAATATGCCCACCACCTGGCCGATCAGTGGCAACACTTGCACGGTGTTCGCGGTGCGCAGGTGCATACAGTGGCCATGATATCCCTGAACGGGCGCAGGCCACAGGCGCTCATAGATCCTGCCAAAGACCTTGCCAAGGTGGAACGGAACCTCAAGCCTGCGTCCTGGATCGTTCCGCTAACGGAACCGCTCTTTGCCGATGGGCGTAAACTGGCCAACAACCGGATCAACCGGTAAGGGCCGCCGCCCCGGCCCGGCCGTCTTACAGGCCGACACCTTGCAGAGCAGCCTTTTGCCGGTCTCCAACGCTTTGCAGCGAGAAGTCCTCGATCGCCTGGTTGAACAGCTTGTAGAAGTTCAGTTCGGCGCGCAGGTGGATGAACACACCGCCAAGCCCGATCGCCGCGCGGTCCATGAAGACGAACTCGCGTGGTACCTTTACCGGCCCCTTTTCCTTTAGGGCCCTGTGCACGGTAAAGGCCTGCTTGCGGCCATATTCCGCCGGATTGACGCCGTCGGCGACGGCCCGCACCCGGTCTTCCATAAGCGGTCCGTAGATGAATTGGGCCCAAATGTTCAATATGTCGATGAGTTCATTGGTAAGGCCTTCGAACCCCCAGGTTTCATAGGCCGACACGACCTGATCGCGATTGTCCGTTCGAAGCCCGTGATAAAGCTCGACGACGCCGCTTACAAACTTCGGCGGAAAAACCCGTATGCAGCCATAGTCGAGCAGGTTGAGCCCGCGTGGCCGGTCGTCATCGTCCAGCCAGGCTGAATAGTTGCCAAGATGGGGATCGCCGTGAATGACGCCGAGTCCGCAGAACGGTTGCCACCAGGCCTGGAACAGGCTGGCCGCCAGCAGGTTGCGGACTTCCAGATCCGCCTCCTTGAACGCCAGGAGCCGTACGCCGTCGAGCCACGACATGGTGAGCAGACGGCCCGTCGACAGGTCGTCAAACACCTTCGGCACGCGGATACGCGTATTTGCCGACAGCATGCTGGCATACAGTGAGATGTGACGTGCCTCGCGGTCGTAGTCGAGTTCCTCGCGCAGTCTGTCGCCGATTTCCTCGGCGATTTCCGTTGTGTCGACAGCGGCCCCCATGCGCTTGTGCAAGGCAAACAGCAAATTGAGCTGGTTGAGGTCGGCCTCCACCGCCGATCCCATATCGGGGTATTGCAGCTTGCAGGCGACGACCGTTCCATCATGCAGCACGGCCTTGTGGACCTGGCCAAGCGACGCCGCTGCCGTTGCCTCGTGATCGAAGGAGGCGAACCGGCTCTGCCAGCCGGACCCGAGTTCGGCTGCCATCCGCCGGCGCACGAAGGGCCAGCCCATGGGCGGCGCCTGCGATTGCAATTGGCTCAACTCCTCTGCAAATTCGGCCGGAATGGCATCGGGTATAGTTGCAAGTAGCTGCGCGACTTTCATCAGCGGGCCTTTCAGTCCGCCAAGCGTTTCGC
>JANQIR010000245.1 GCA_028282065.1 Aestuariivirgaceae bacterium | reverse complement strand
CGATGCCGGTGCCGTCTTGCAGGCATCGGATTTCGGATTGGAGCCCGATGCGGCCAGGGACCAAACCAAGGCGATGCAGTTGGCCATCGACAAGGCCGCGCAGACCGGCGCAATTCTCTTGCTGCCGGGCGGGCTTTACATCGCCGGCAATCTGGAAATCTCCAAGCCGGTTGCCATCGCCGGAGCGGCCGGCGCCGCGCGCCTGATTTTACCGAACGGCGCGAATCGCATCGTGCACATCGCCCGTGCTGCAAATGTGATGATTGAAGGTCTGTCGTTCGACGGTGCGGACCAGGACGTGTCGGACCGCCGTGCCGGACTGATTGCCGCTGAAGGCTGCCCTTCGTTAACGATCGCCAATTGCCGGATCGTCAACCATAAGGGCAACGGCATTTCGCTCAACAGCTGTTCCGGCGCGGTAACATCCTGCGAAATCGCCCAGGTCGCGGAGACGGGGATATTCGCCCTGGATTGCACCGGACTTGAGATTGCCGGCAACCGCATTCACGACATCGGTGACAATGGCATTCAGGTTTGGCAGTCCGACAAACGCGAGGACGGGTCGATCATTTCCGGCAACCGCATTGAGCGCATCGCCGGCAAGAGCGGTGGCAACGGGCCTTACGGCAACGGTATCAACATCTACAAGGCCGGCAGCGTCATCGTGTCCGGCAATCGTATTACCGACTGCCGCTTTTCGGCGATACGCAATAATTCCGGCTCGGGCGTACAGATCATCGCCAACAACTGTTCCAGGCTCGAGGAGGTCGCGATTTTCGTGGAGTTTGCTTTCGAAGGTGCGGTCGTCTCCGACAACCTGATCGAAAAGGCCGGTCTTGGAATCTCCATTACCAATTTCGACCATGGCGGCCGTCTGGCCGTGTGCGCCAACAACATTGTGCGTGACGTCTTCGGGGCACAGTCAAATCCGGACACCCAGGCCGTCGGCATCGCCGTCGAAGCCGATACCGCGGTGACCGGCAATGTTGTGGAAAACGCGCCCCGGGCCGGGCTCTGGCTTGGCTGGAGCTACGCCATGCGAGACATCGTCGCGACCGGCAACGTGGTGAGGAATTCAGGTATCGGAATCGCAGTGTCCGTGGCCAAGGGCGCCAAGAAGGGGTTGATCGCCAACAATCTGATTTCCGGCGCCAAGGAAGCAGCGATCATGGGTCTTGACCATAACACGCCGGCGACCAGCGATCTGTCAGCGCCCGGCGCACGGGTACCCGATCAGCTGATGGTCTCTGGCAACCAGGTGAGTTGACCTTGGGGGCGCTCGATGTCACCGGCGAAACCTGATCCGGCAACTGGGTCATTGCAGTGATCTTGACATCTGTCTCAAATGAGACATATATGTATCATGAACAAGATCAGACCTGGCTCCCGCGACGCCATCATCGAAGCGGCCTTTCAAACATTCAACGCCCGGCCCGGCGCATCTTTGGGCGATGTTGCCGCGCATGCAGGGGTCGGACGGGCGACGCTGCACCGGCATTTCAGTTCAAGGTCGGTGCTCATGGTGGCCCTGGCCCGTACTGCTGTCGACGAACTGAACGCAGCCATCGAGATGGCGGTTGCAGGCGCAACGAGCCATACGGAGGGCCTCAGGCGGGCGCTCGCGGCAACCATCCCGCTCGCTGAGAGGCAATGGTTCCTGGCACATGAACCGGTACTGGAGGATCCGGCCGTTGCAGCCGCGTATCAGGCGGACCGAAAGGAACTTCACAACGAAATCGACGCGGCAAAAGCCGAGGGAACATTTGACGACGCCGTGCCGACACGATGGATCGCTGAATCCTACGAAAACCTGATTTATGCCGCCTGGGCCCTGGTTCGCGACGGAGAGCTCACCGCAACCCAGGCCGCCGACCTGGCATGGCGCACCCTCACCGAGGGATTGGCGGGTGCGAAATGAACGCCGGAACCATTGAACGCCTCGGCAACCAGATCGAGGATGCCTTCTTCATCATCGGCGCAGCCATCCTTCTGATTGAACTGGCAACAGCCTGGTTCAAGGGCTCGCTGAAGGGCCGCAGCATTGTCGAAATGCTCGTCAGCGCTTCGACTCAGATCCCCCTGCTTGCCATCGAGATCTTCATCATGACCGGGGCCTACGGCATCTACTTCATCATTGCCGATACGCTGGTGCCGTGGTCGCTCCCGATAAACTGGTGGATTGTTGCACTGGCGATATTCGTCGCAGACTTCGTCTACTACTGGGAGCATCGCATCGCACATGAAGTCAGAATTCTTTGGACGCAGCATGCCGTCCATCATTCGTCCCGAGAGTTCAACATCCTCACCGGTATCAGATTCGGACCACTTGAAGGTCTTTGGTCGCTGGTCGCCCATATCCCGATGGTATTCCTGGGCTTTCCGCCAGAACTGGTGTTTGTCGGGATCATTTCCGTTCTCGCCTACCAGACATGGATTCATACCGAAACAATCGGCAAGCTTGGTCCGCTCGAGAAGATCCTGAACACACCGTCCCATCACCGTGTGCATCATGGCTGCGACGACAAGTATCTCGATAAGAACTACGGCGGTGTTTTGATCGCCTGGGATCGCATCTTCGGCAGTTTCCAAGCCGAAGACGAAACGCCGCGATACGGTCTCAAGCGCGACTTCAACAGCCAGAACCCATTTCTCGTCTGGTTCTCCGAGCTGCCGCAGCTTTGGCGGGATCTGAAGGCTGCCAAGAGCGGCAGGGAGTTCCTCATGCGCCTGTTCGCCCGGCCCGGCTGGCAGCCGAAATAGTCACCATGGCGTCTGAACTCCAGCCGGTGGACGCAGTGCGCTCGGTCCTGGCCCGCCAACCGCTGACCGTTGCAACACTGTTGAGAAAGTTCGCGGGGCCGATCAGCGTAACCTGGTTGCTCACACTGTGCGAAACCACGTTAACCGCGCTCGTACCGCTGTTTATCGGTTTTGCAATCGATGGGCTTATGGCAAACGAAACATCAGACCTGATGAATTTGGCGGGCCTCCTTGCCGTTGTGATCATCGTCGGCATGAGCCGCAGGGTCTACGATACCCGCGCCTACGGGACGATCCGTGTCGAACTTGGCAAGGAACTGGCCGCCAGGTCGGCCGGTGGATCCGTTTCACGGACGAATGCCAGGCTGGGCATGGGACGTGAACTCGCCGATTTCCTGGAAGAGCAGGTCCCCGATCTGATGAGTTCGCTGGTAAAGCTGGTTATCGCTCTCGTCATACTCTTTTCGTTTCATGCGATACTGTTCTACTCGGCCGTGGGCGCGGGCGTCCTGATGCTGATGGCCTATGGTATGTCCCACCGGCGCTTCTTTCGGCTGAATGCAGGTCTCAACGGCCAGGTGGAGAAGCAGGTCGGCATCCTGACCACACATTCGCCTGAGAAGATAAAGCGGCACCTGACCAGGCTGCGCCGGTTCGAGATCCGGATCTCGGACACAGAAGCTGTGGTCTACGGGGTGATTTTCACAATCTTGCTCGGGTTCATCGTTTTCAATCTGTGGTTTGCCGCAGCAAGAATAGACCTCACTGCCGGACGTATATTCGCAATTATGAGCTATTCGTGGGAGTTCATAGACGCGGCCCTGGTTCTGCCGGCCACCCTGCAGGGCTGGTCGCGGCTGTCGGAGATCATGCAGCGCATCAACCGGTGCGATCTTTCAAACGCCCGGTAGAACGCAGCGCAATTCGCCGATCTCGATATTGCGGCGGTTGTATAGCCGATAGCGGACAAATCCCTCCAGTGCCTCGCGCTCCTGCTGCGTCCAGGCGCCGACCAGCGTCAGCACGCTGGCCATCATGACTTCAACTGCCCTTGAACCGCCGTCATCGCATTTCATTGCAAACCCGACGCCGCAGTCGGGGACGCAGCCGCAATAGACGCCTTCGGCGCCGATTTTGACGAAGGCCCGAGGTATGGCCGTCATCACACGCGTGCACCAGCCGCCGGTACCGGAAACCATAAACGGATGCGCGCGCACAGCGGCAACAATCCGGCCGATGGCCTCCTGGCGCTTGTCCGGCAGGTTCTCAGGCGAGGTGAGCTGTGCGAAGGCCCTGGCAAGTCCGTTCAATGAGAATGCCCAGGTTGGCAAGGAACAACCATCTATGGCGCATGGTGCCGTTGCGGCAGGTTCATCGCAAAGTTCTGTGAGGGTTTGCGCGACCAGCTTTTGCACAGGGTGATCTATCGACGTATACCCTTCCAGATCCGCACCGAGGTGCTTTGCCAGCGCCAGCATGCCGGCATGTTTGCCCGAGCAGTTGTTGTGGATCGGTTGAGGTGAATGACCTGACCCGAAAAGCTCAGCCATACCGGTCTTGTTTCTTGGCACTTGCGGTCCACATTCCAGCGCGCTCTCAGGAATGCCCGCCTTGGCCAGCATCGAACGTGCTGTCCTGACATGGCGGGGTTCTGCCGCATGCGAGGCGCAAGCAAGCGCGATCTCTTCGTCGGTGAACCCGAACTGTTCGGCAGCCCCGGATTCGAGCAGCGGCAGTGCCTGAAGAGCCTTAATGGCCGAACGTGGGAAAATTGCCGCTTCCGTATCGCCGCCTTTGACAAGGATTTCACCGCTCGCCCGCATCGCGACATATGCGCCACGATGCTGGCTCTCCACCAGCCCGCCCCGGGTCACTTCCACAAGAACCGGATTTCCTGTCATGAATGCTCATCCTTCCTGCAGGCGTGCACCATCCCGCGGCAGTTTCATCAAGTACCAGACAAAGCACAAGATCTGCAGCGCAAGGAGCAGCCCGAAGGCCACCTGATAGGCTGCCCGATCGTAATGTCCCTCAGCCGATGTCGGCCACAGATCTATGATACCGCCTATGGCATATTGAGACAGAAACGCGCCGGAGAACACGAGAAAATTCATGGCGGTATTTGCCCGCCCGGCCAGTTGTACGCCGAAATATGATGCAAACCACGGGTAGGTCAAAATGGCCGCTTGCCCGAACATCCCGAACGCGAACCAGACCGGAACCGCGTAAGCAACCGGTTCCATGAGGATAGCAAGTGTGCTCAACAGATAGACAAGCACAAACCCGGTGGTCACCTGCAGCAGGCTGATACCGCGTCTTCCGAGCCAGTCTGCGGCCGCCCCCGACATCAAGGTGCCGATTAGAAATCCGATCGCCATCCAGCCGAGCGTGGCTGCCACCGCGTCCCGGTCGTACCCAGCCACATCCCGCAGCCAGGGGCCTGCCCACAGCGTTTGGATGCCGATATGGACACCGCAGGTCGTGGTCACCAGCGGCGCAATACGCCAGAAAACCGGGTCGCGATAGATCATTCCGATGGCCCGGACTTGATCGCGCACCGAAGCGCTCGATTTCGCGGATGCTTCCGGGTCCGGCACCAGCGCGAAGATCAATGCCGCCACCACCACCGTCACGATCGACAGATAGAAGAACATGCCGCGCCAGCCGAAGGCTTGGGTCGCCCATTCGGCCGGGACGGTGGCCGTGAGAATGCCCAGCCCTCCGGCTGCCATGATGACTGCGTTGGCCAGCGCACGGCGCTCGGCGGGAACCCACAAGGTCACCGCCTTGAAACCGGCCATGAGGCCGCCGGCCGAGCCAGCGCCGATCAGCATGCGTGCAAAGAACAATGCGG
>JANQIR010000199.1 GCA_028282065.1 Aestuariivirgaceae bacterium | reverse complement strand
GTCATGTGTCCTGGCCTCCAGCTCCAGCACACATCTTGAATCAGATCCCAGATGATTTGGGAATCCCAAAAGATTCAGTCAAAGGCGGACCTGCTCTAGAGCATGTTCGCGAAAAGTGTGTGCGGTTTTCGGATAAGAACATGCTCAATATCAAAGAGATAGAGCATTCTCCAAAGCCCACTTGCAGGTCGGCAAGGGCACCACCTTCCGGAAAAACGAAACTTCCGCAAACCTCGGCCATTGGACAAAGTCCGTTCACCCAACACGCAAGGGCCTAAAAACCGCCGGTTTGAAGCCACTTGTCGACGTGTGTCAACCGGTCTCCGCCCCAGAACGGTTCGCCATCGACAAACATGAAGGGCGAGCCGAAAACGCCCCGCTCCATGGCCTTAGCCGTCTCCGCGCGCAGGCGGTTCTTGACCGCATCGTCCTGTGCACCCGCCATGACATCGTCAGCATCAAAGCCAAGTCCCACGGCCACTTCGACGGCGGCTTGCGGATCGGATGTGTCTTTCCCAGCGATCCAATAGGCACGGTACGCCGCTTTGGCGAATTCGGCCGCCTTCTTGGGATCCTGCCCTTCGATCCAATAGAACACCCGCGCAGGCGGGATCGGATGTGCCGGAAAGTTTGCGGGAAACTGCATATCGGGGATACCGTTGAACCTGCCCGCCCGGATGAAATCCTTCAGCACGTAGTCCTTCTTAAGCGGGTGCTCCAACGGCACCCCACCATGCTCCTTGTAGACAGCACCGATCAGGAAAGGCCGCCAGACAACCTTACGGCCATGTTTGGCGGCGATCTCGTCGATCTTGGTGCTGGCGATGAAGCCGTACGGCGATGAAAAATCAAAGAAGAACTCGATATCATTTGCCATGATCTATCCAATCTCCACGGCCGGTTGGCCTTCTTCCGCCACGTCTCCTTCGGCAATGTGTAGCGCCGAAATCCGCCCCGTAACCGGCGAGTCATAGGGCACTTCCATCTTCATCACTTCCATAATGAACAGCGTCTGGCCTTCTGTGACATCATCGCCCTCCTTGACCAGCACCTTCCAGACCGACCCGCCGGTCTCAAGCTCGATAAGTGTCGTCACGCGTTCACCTTTCCTCTCGAACGGTCACGGCCTGACCGGAAATCCGCTGGGTCCCAGCAATTGTGGCAGCAACGGCTGAATTCGCTCCACCCACCGGCACAACATTGGACGCGTCTGACGCGGATCGATCAACTCATGCACCGAAAACGCCTCGGCGCGCGGAAACGGCGACTGCTTGGCTGCCAGCATCTCCTCAAGCTCCCGGCGTTTGGCATCCGGGTCTTCGGCCTGTGCGATCTCGCGATGAAACGCCACCGCGACCCCGCCCTCAACCGGCAGCGCGCCGGTTTCCGCCGACGGCCAGGCCAGTACGTAGCCGTCCGGACCATAATGCGCCGCCTGCGCCACGCCGAACGACCGGCGCACCATGATCGAGGCCCACGGCACACTGCTCATCGCCGCGGTGAGAACAGCATTGGCGCCATGGCGGATCGTAGCCTCCTTTTCCGCCTGGGAACCGATCATGAAACCGGGTTCGTCGACGAAGCTGAGGATCGGCAGATGAAACGTCTCGCACAGCTCGATGAAACGGCGGGCCTTGTGCGCACCATCCGCCGTCATGGCCCCGGCCAGGTATCGGCCGTCATTAGCCCACACACCGACCGGTTGACCGTTCATGCGAGCCAACCCTGTGATCTGGCTGCGGCCGTACCCCCTGCCTATCTCGAAGAACGAGCCGTCATCCACAATCAGTACGAGCGCCTTACGCATGTCAAATGCCCGGCGGCGGTCGCGGGGCACGATGTCAAGCAGCGCCTCCTCGCGCCGGTCAGCCGGGTCGTCGCACGTGGCAACCGGTGGCAGCTCCCAAACATGCTGTGGCAGATAGCTCAAGAATCGGCGTATCTGGACAAAGGCGTCGGTCTCGTCTTCGCTGGCATTGTCCACGGTTCCATTTTTCGTGTGAACGCCGGCACCTCCCAACTCTTCCTTGGTCTTCTTCTCCCCCATCGCCCGTTGCACCACGGCAGGCCCGGCAATGAGGATCTGCGCGGTGGATGTGGACATGACGGAAAAGTGCGATGCAACCAGCCTAGCCGCCGGCATTCCCGCCACCGCACCAAGAGCTGCGGACGCAACCGGCACACTGGCAAGTGCTTCGCCGACCGAACGGAACCTATGCGGCTCGAACACCGGAGCGCTCAGCGACTTGGTTTTCGGTGCACCAACACTGCCGCCTGCGCCCTCGTGCAGGCGGATCAGCGGCACGCGGTACTTCACCGCCAGCTTTTCCGTGTAGACGCTCTTGCGCAAACCGGCCGTCGATGGAGAACCGCCCTTAAGCGTGAAGTCCTCGCCCCCCACCAGGCACATACGCCCGCCGATTTTTCCAAAGCCCAGGACATAGTTTGCCGGCGAGAAGTCCTTCAACGCGCCATCGTCGCCGAGCTCGGCCTCGCCCGCCCCCATTCCCAACTCCTGAAACGTCTCCGGATCGAGCAGAGCGTCAATCCGCTCACGGATCGTCAGCCGGCCCTTGCGGTGCTGCGCGGCGATGGCCTGTTCGCCGCCCTGCCGACTGGCGAGTTCGCGACGCCGGTTGATATCGTCGACTTCGTCTTTCCAGGTCATGGGGAAGGCCGCGCTACCGGTTCTTCTAAGGAGATCAATGACACGTCCTCCGTCATACTAGAGCACTTTCCGGTCGTTTTCGACCCGTTCATAGGAATTGTCCGGCCAGATATATCAGACCACACCGCCGCCCTGCTCAGGAGGCTATGCGCTTGCGGAGTAGGCCGCAGCGACGAGCCACGCGATACCTATCAGGCCAAGACACAGTGCACCGCAGATCCACTGCAGCGAGATGTTGTTCACCCAGTCGACCTTGATCCTGCCAAGCATCCAACCTCCGGCAATACCTGCCGCAAACCCCAGGATATGAGCCATGTAGTCAGTGCGCTCTCCGCTGAAACCCAGGAATGCCAGTAGCATGATACCGCCGGCCACAGGTCTCCAGGCCCGCAAACCAACCTCGCGCACCGAACCGGGTTTCCAGTCCTGATGATAGGATGCCAGGATACCGATGGCCGCGAAAAGCGCCGTGGATGCGCCGACCGAGGTGTGGGTCGGCGCCTGTATGAGTGCGTTCGCCACATTTCCCACCGTTCCGGCCACGATCATCGAGAGCCAGGCAACACCATTGCCCAGCGACTGCGACAAAAGCATCGAAAAGGCCGTTCCGAACACAAGGTTGCCGAACAGATGCGTTGCTCCACCATGCAGGCACAGGGCCGTAACCGCCCGCCACCATTGCCCATCCAGCATGGCGCCGGCCTGGGCAGCTCCCGCAGCGAACCAGTCAACGCCCCAGGTGCCCCGTTCGGACGCAGCGAAGAAGAAGAACATCAATGCCCAGAACATCATTGCGGCTTCCCAGCGGCCGGGAACGGCCTGGGCCGGGCCCGCGGGTCTTACTCCCTTGGCCGGATTCTCCCGGTCGTATTCGGAAAGCTCGTAGTCCGCCTTCAGTTCATCGCTTGCAGCAACGGCGAGACAGAATTCCTCGCCCTCACGCACGACCAGCGCCCGGATCCCCATGGCAACCAGAACAAGCGCGTACTGATCGGCCTGTTTCCGGCGCTTGCAACGACGCAGCACCACGAAATTGTCATTGTCGAGAGGGCTCAAAGGCGGGGAGCTTTCCGGAAGCGTTCAATCATTCCGCCAAGATGGCGGCACCTCCGCCTGCATGCAAGGCCCGTTCGGCAATGCCATTCGGATATGATGGTCCACACAATCGGATCGGCCTACCAGCGTCACTTCTCGCCGTTCTCTTCCATGCACCGGCGGTATTCTTCCATCAAAGCCGCACGCCGTTTGGCACTGGCCGCTGCCATGGCTCTGTTCTTAAGATAGCCGCAGACGGTTTTGGCATAGTTGGAACTGGCACCGGCCTGAACAGGAGGTGCTGCCCAACCTCCAACCACGACGGCAAGACCTGCAGCAGCTGCAATGAACGTTGTGCGCAAAACGTTGACCTCCACACTCACTCTCTACACAGGCATACGCGCCGGCAAGACGTGTGGAGCAGTCGGACGGCAGAGTCTCAACTCTCCCGCAGGTCCCGGGTCCCTTTCAGCATGGCCACGATCATCGCATCGCGCGACGAGGACACCGACTTGAGATCCCGGCCGTGCGTTGCTTCCGAGACGCCATCGGCCAGCTTGCCGGCAAGCTCCGGTGTCAATCGCGGCGAGCCGAGATCATCCCACCAGCGGTGAAAGCTGTCGCCGTACCGGTTGCAGAACTCACCGAGTCCTCCCGGCCCAGCCGCAAGATTGAACAGCATTGTCGGTCCGAAAGCTGCCCAGCGCAGGCCCGGCCCGGCCCACACGGCTTTGTCGACGTCCTCGACCGAGGCGACACCGCTGTCGATCAAATGGATCGCCTCACGCCACAATGCGGCCTGAAGACGATTGGCCACGTGTCCGGGAACTTCCTTGTGCAGCCGGATCGTCACCTTTCCGACCTGCGCGTAGAACGCTTCGGCAGCCTCCAGAACACCATCCGCAGTCTTGTCGTTGACCAGCAGTTCAACAAGCGGGATGAGATGCGGGGGATTGAAAGGATGGCCCAACAAGAGCCTTGAGGGATCGCGCCAGCCCTTCTGCATTTCGCTGACCATCAGCCCCGATGCGGACGACGATACGATTGCCTCCGGCGCCAGATCGGGCTCGATCTCGGCAAACAACGCATGCTTGATGTCCAGCCGCTCCGGCACATTTTCCTGAACGAACTGAACATTCCGAACGGCCTCAACCGCGCTCGACCCGAAGCTTACGTTGCCGGGATTACCATTTGCCGTCAGCCCCAAGGCCTCCAGCGTCGGCCATGCCCGTTCGACATAGTCCCGTACGAAACGTTCCGCATCCTGCGCAACATCGTAGACATTCACCTTCAAACCATTGGCAAGGAAGAGCGCCGTCCAGCTTGCACCAATCACACCGGCGCCAAGCACTGCGGCCGTTTCGAACTTTTGCATCAGAACAATCCCGGGTTGAGTGGAGAAGCTGCGGTCAGCCCGCCATCGAGCGTGTAGCATTGCCCCGTCGCGAAGGAAGCCTCGTCCGACGCCAACCAGACGGCCAGCCGGGCGATGTCATCGGGCTTGCCCAGCCTGCCCGACGGGTGCCGGGCCAAGGCATCACGTTCCGCCGCTGCTGGATCTTTTGCCACCGCAAAGGCGGCATCGGCCATGCCGGTCAGGATCCAGCCCGGACAGATCGCATTGCAGCGAATGCGAGGTCCGTGATCCACTGCAATCGAACGGGTCAGGCCATGTACGAAGGCTTTTGACGCATTGTAGAGCGCCATGGCCGGGTCAGCGGTCTTGCCGGAAATCGATCCGATATTGATGATCGACCCGGTATCCGACATGACTGGAATGAATTCCCGGCACATCAGAAACACACCCCTGGCATTCACACCCATCAATGCATCCCAGTCCGCGTCGGAGGTATCGACGACCGTCTTTTCAATCTGGATGCCGGCATTGTTGACCAGGATGTCGAGCGTTCCGAGTGTATCGTCCACGGCCGCCCGCAAGCCCCTGACGTCCTGCGCCTGAGAGACATCTGCCGTCACCCAATGCAACTGCTCGTCGAGTCCGTCAGGCCGGCCACCCCGGCCGCAGATCATGACTTTCGCGCCTTCGGCCACAAAGGCATCGGCGATTGCCCGGCCGATGCCCCGCCGGCCACCGGTGACCAGCGCGCTCTTACCCGACAGGCGCGTCATCCGTGTGCGACCATGACGTGACGGATCGCCGTATAGGCATCCAGCGCATAGACCGACATGTCGCAACCCGTGCCGGATCCTTTCATCGCAGCCCAGGGCATCTCCGGCGTGCCGACACCATGCGTGTTCACCCACGTAAAGCCGTAGCGCAACCGGCTGCTGACGGCCATCGCCCGGCCGACGTCCTTTGTCCAAACGGACGACGCCAGGCCATAGGAACTCGCATTAGCCCAGTTGAGCGCGTCTTCGGCATCGCTGAACCGCGAGATCGAAACCACCGGTCCGAACACTTCCTGGCAGGCGATTTCAGCATCGTTGTCGACATTGGCCACCACGGTCGGCTGATAGAAGAACCCTGCGCCGTTTCCGTTGGTGCCACCCGTAACGATCTCCGCGCTGCCACGTGCACGCTCGACAAAGCCGGATACCCGCTCACGCTGCGCCGCTGAAATGACCGGTCCCATCTCCACGCCATCTTCACGCTGACCGCCGATCTTGATCGAGCTCACCGCGTTGGCCGTATCCGCGACCAGTTTGTCGTAGATCGCATTCGACGCCATGATCCGGCACGGCTGCGCGCAATCCTGCCCGGCATTGAAATAGGATCCCCCGCGGATCGTATCGACCACCGCATCGAGATCGGCATCGTCGAACACGATCACCGGCGCCTTGCCGCCCAGCTCCAGATGCACGTGCCGGATCTTTTGCGACGCGGCCCGCATCGCGGCCATGCCGGTCGCTGGCGACCCGGTAATACTGATGCCCTCGACTTGAGGTGAATTGATCAGCTTATCGCCGATCGTCTGCCCCCGCCCGGAAATGACGTTGACGACGCCCTTGGGAAAGATGCCGTTCATGATCTCCGCCAGCCGCAATGTCGACAATGGCGTGATCTCCGATGGCTTCAAAACAACGGTGCACCCTGCCGCCAACGGAGCCGCCAGCTTCCACGCCGCCATCATCAGTGGGTAGTTCCACGGCGCAATGGATGCCACGGGACCAATCGGATCGCGGCGGATCATCGAGGTGTGACCTTCAACATATTCACCCGCAGCCGAGCCCGTCATGGTGCGGGCCGCACCAGCCATGAACCGGAAGACGTCAATGGAAAGCGGCATCTCATCATCACGAGCGCTCGCCAATGGCTTGCCGCAGTCTATGCTCTCCAGTTCTGCAAGCTCTTCGACATTGGCCTCAATGGCATCCGCCAGCGCCAGAAGATGACCTGCGCGCTCGGCAGGTGTCGTCCGGGACCACGAACCGAATGCCTCGTCGGCCGCCGCAACCGCTGCTTCGATCTGCTCTTCGGAGGCCTCGGCAATACCGGTAACTTCATCACCCGTCGCAGGATCGAGCACGGCCAGCGCCTCACCCGCACCGTCAACAAGCTCACCACCGATCAGTTGTTTCGTCTGCATCGGATGTTGCCTCCTCAGAACTTCACCATGTCGCCGCCCTTGAGACCCAGCCGTTCGCGCGCTTCTGCCGGCGTCGCGATGCTCAATCCCAGATCTTCAACAATCCGGCGGATTTTTTTCACCTGTTCGGCGTTGGACTTTGCCAGTTCGCCCTTGCCGATATAGAGGCTGTCTTCCAAGCCCACCCTCAGGTTGCCGCCCAGCATCGCAGACTGCGTGGCAAACGGCATCTGGTGCCGGCCTGCCGCCAGAACGGACCACTCATAGTCATCGCCAAACAGCTTGTTGGCGATGTTGTGCATATGCATCAGATTGTCGGGATCGGCACCCACACCACCCAGGATGCCAAACACCATCTGGACGAAGAACGGCGGCTTTACGAGCCCTTTGTCGACGAACCATGCCAGATTGTAGAGGTGACCCAGATCGTAACATTCAAACTCAAAACGCGTTCCATGCGCCTCGCCCAGCTCCCGCAGGATGTACTCGATGCTCTTAAACGTATTGGGGAAGATAAAGTCCTTGGTCATCTCCAGGAACGCCGGTTCCCAGTCGTGCTTCCAGCTGTCGTATTTTTCCAGCATCGGAAAAATGCCGAAGTTCATCGATCCCATGTTGAGCGATGCCATTTCCGGACTGGCAGCCATTGCCGCAGCCAACCGCTCGTCTACGGTCATTCCCAGCCCGCCACCTGTCGACACATTGACCACCGCGTCGGTTGACTGCTTGATGACCGGCAGAAACTGCATGAAGGTCTCCGGCCTGGGATCGGGTTTTCCGGTTTCCGGGTCGCGCGCATGCAGATGAATGACCGATGCCCCGGCCTCTGCCGCATCGATCGCCGCAGTGGCAATTTCAGACGGCGTAATCGGCAGATAGGGCGACATGGTCGGCGTGTGGATACCACCTGTTGGCGCGCATGTGATGATGACCGAATTAGCCATTTAGAGCGTTCCTCAGAGTTTCATTTGCTGGACCTGGGCCGACAGTCCACCGTCAATCACCCAGAGCTGGCCGGAGGCATAGCGCGCCTCGTCCGAGGCCAACCAGTTGACCAGGTTGGCGATGTCATCGGGCGTACCATAGGTGCGCAACGGATGCACATCGCGCACCGCCTGCTGGAGTGTCTCAATGTTACCTGCGTCCTGGAAGAAGCTCTGCAGCATCGGCGTATCGACATAGCCCGGACAAATCGCATTCACCCGGATGCCTTCCGGTCCGTAGTCGCAAGCCATCGCCTTGGTGAGCGCATGCACCGCACCCTTGGTGGCGCAGTAGGCTGCAAGGCCGGGATCGGCGATGAACCCGTCATAGGAACCGAAATTGATCACGCTGGCGCCTTCAGACTTGCGTAACAAGGGCAGCGCAAACTTGGACGTCAGGAACATGCCAGTAACATTGACTGCAAAGATCCTGTTCCACTCTTCCAGCGAGGTTTCCTCGATGGTCTTTTCGATTTCGATACCCGCCGCGTTGACCAGGACATCAAGCTTTGTCCAACGCTTGGCGAGTTCGGTGAATGTGTCGCTCACCACGGCTTCACTGGTGACATCAAACGCCAGGAATTCGATAGGATCTGTCGATTCAGAAACATCTGTCAGATCCGCAGCGATGACTTGCGCGCCCTCACGGGCAAAACGCCGGCAGATCGCCGCGCCGATGCCGCCAGCCCCGC
>JANQIR010000157.1 GCA_028282065.1 Aestuariivirgaceae bacterium | reverse complement strand
CCTCGCCTCTTGGTTGACTTCCCGGTCGGCTCCTGCGGAGCCTCCTCGCCTCTTGGTTGACTTCCCGGTCGGCTCCTGCGGAGCCTCCCCGCCTCTTGTTGGTTTCCCGGGCGGGCGGTCCGCCCTCCGCGCCTCTTTGTTGTGTCCCTGTCAGGCCTTCGGCCTTCCGCGCCTCTTAACCAATATACATCACTGTTTGCGGCCCGCATGTCTGAAGCAGCGTTACCAGATGGTCCAGGCGAAGCGCCACGCAGCCTTCGGTCGGCCGGTGGTCGGGCGAGGCGACATGCAGGAATATAGCGCTGCCCCGTCCCGGCACCGGCGGGTCGTCATTATGCCCAAGCACTACAATCACATCATACAGACTGTCTTCACGCCACAGGTGCTCCGCACTTGCCGGGTAGGGCAGCGGGACGGGCCGGTTGTAAAGCCGGTCGCCGGCAGCATCACACCAGCCGTCATTGGGCTGCAATGGAATGCAGGCAAGACCGGTACGCGGACGCGCGAGCCGGTCCGGCCGGTAGAATACATAACGCAACGGCCAGACACCGCGCGGCGTTGCGCCGTCGCCTTCCGCCTTGAACAGCGTCAGGCCCGACCGTCCCAGCGCACAAGGAACCATAAGACCTGCGGCACGCAGCCATCCGATAGCACCACGCGGTCTGGATGTGCTAACGTCGACCCGGTGGAGTTGCCTTTTCACAGACATGTTGCGGCTTTACACGTGGAGATCATAAAATTGCGAGCACAAGTTGATATCCATTCCATTTCAAGTTTGCCAACTTAGATATGACGCGGACGTAAACCTGCAAAACAATGCCTTGAAAGGCCCGGTCGAATGAGCACTGCCAAGAAAATCGTGATCGTCGACGACGATGATGCCCTGCGCGAAACCCTTGAAGAACAGTTCGCACTGCACGACGAGTTTATCGTGACTGCGCTGTCAAATGCCGCAGAAGGCGTGAAACACGTGAAATCCGAGCTTGTCGACCTGATTCTCCTCGATGTCAACATGCCGGATATTGACGGACGCGAGGCCTGCAAGATCATGCGGCGCAACGGCTACAAAGGCCCCGTCATAATGCTGACGGCGCAAGATTCCGACGCCGACACAATTCTTGGCCTCGATTCAGGCGCCAACGACTATGTCACCAAACCGTTCAGGTTCGGGGTTCTTCTGGCGCGAATCAGGGCGCACCTGCGCCAGCACGAGCAAAGTGAGGATGCGGTTTTCAAGATCGGCCCCTACACGTTCAAGCCAAGTGCCAAAATGCTGGTCCGTGAAGACAGCAGGAAGGTCCGCCTGACGGAAAAGGAAACCTCGATCCTGAAATACCTCTACCGGGCGGGCGAACAGGTTGTCGGCCGCGACGTGCTATTACATGAAGTTTGGGGCTATAATGCTGGGGTTACGACCCATACGCTCGAAACGCACATCTACCGTTTGCGCCAAAAGATCGAGCGTGATCCCTCGCACGCCGAACTGCTGGTGACGGAAACCGGCGGCTACAAGCTGGTTCCCTGAAGCACCGACCGGTAAAATTTGACACAATCGGATTTTCAGCAACGATTTCTTGATGCTTGCGTTATAACCTGACCGGTGTATTCCGATCAGGGGCACGCTGGGATGGGGCCTGCCGCCAGAATTGGCAGGCCTGGTGAATTGGGGTTGGACCGGCCTCGCCTTTTTGAGAGGCGTGGATATGAGTGTCAAAGATGTAGTGGGCTTGCTGCGGCAGATACCGCTGTTTGCGTCGGTCGATGCCGCGCAATTGCAGGTGCTTGCCTTTTCGTCGGAGCGCGTTCACGTCAAAACAGGCGAAATGCTGATCAAGAAAGGCGAGCGCAGTGCCGCCGGTTTCCTGATTCTCGACGGCCAGGCCAATGCACTGCAACCAGATGGCGCAGAAGGAAAGGTGATTGCAGCGGCCAAGGCCGGCGCCTTTCTCGGCCAGGCGTCCATGGTGGCTAGGCTTCCGCATGCCGTTAGCGTCGAGGCCGTCACGCCGGTCGTGGCGCTCAAGATCTCACACGATCTTTTCGTACGGGTCTGCTCGGAGTTTCCGGAAACCGCACAAAATGTGCTGACCACCCTGTCGCGAAACCTGGACCTGTCGATTTCCGACCTGCAGGAGATCCAACGGCTGTTTTCAGATGCCCGGCCGTTGCCCGGCAAACACGGAGGTTAGAGCGCGGCTGCTAAACCGGCAGTCCGTTCAGCAGTTTCGGCAGACCAGAGCCAAGCCCGGCTGCCTCCCGCATAAAACTCGATTTAACCGCATCCAGCTTGTCCACGGCCTTAAGTCCTGCATCACGAAGAAGACGAACCGGCTCCAAATCATTGGCAAATAAGCGATTGAGAAAATCCGTCGCGACCGCAACCATGATAGTATCGCTTCGACGCCATTGCTGATACTGCTGCAATGTCGCCCCGTCTCCGACGTCTAGGCCAAGCCGGAATCTGTCCGCAATGACTTCCGCCAGTGCCGCAATGTCCCTAAGGCCCAGATTGAATCCGAGACCGGCGATCGGGTGCACGACATGCGCCGCATCGCCGATCAGGGCCAGCCTGTCGCCGACAAAGTCATGCGATATCTGCAGCCCGAGCGGATAGGCATGACGCGGCCCGACCGGTGTGACCTGTCCGAGATGACCACCGAATCGCAGCTCCAGCTCCTTCTGGAAACCTTTCCCGTCAAGCGCCATGATACGGTCCGCCTCGCCGCTTCGTTCGGTCCAGACCAGCGATGACCTGTTGCCCGGAAGCGGCAGAATGGCAAAGGGCCCGGCTGGCAGAAAATGTTCCTCGGCGAGGCCATTGTGTGCGTCTTCGTGCTCGACGGTCAGGACGATGGCCGTCTGTCCATAGGCCCAGCCGGTGGTCTTGATACCGGCGGCCTGGCGGGCCGGCGAGTTGCGTCCGTCCGCGGCGACCAGAAGCGTCGCCTCGAGCGTTTCACCGGTATCTGTAGTCACGGCTGCCCAGGCGGTTCCGTAGTCGAACTGCGTAATGGTGGTATTGGTCTTGACGGCAATGCCGGAAGATTGCCGGATCTGGTCATACAGCGCTGCATAAAGGTGGCGATTCTCGATCATGTAGGCAGAGATGGCACCTTCTATGTGCTGCCCGGCAAACTGCAGCAGGACCGGCCTGGCCGCATCGCCGAGCTTGCTGTCGGTGACGGCGATCTTTTGCATGGGTTGCGCGTGTTCGGCCAGTTGCGGCCATACGCCAAGAGCTTCGAACATTCGCTTCGATGTTGCCGTAATGGCAGATGCCCTGCCATCGGCCTCCAGATTTGCCAGTGCAGCCGGGTCTGCGGCATCGATCAGGCAGACATTTGCCGGCGTGCGCACCTGCGGGCCGGCCAGAGCTGCGGCACAGGCCAGACCGTTCAAGCCGGCGCCTATAATGATGACATCGTGTGTCTGGCGGGTCATGGCGGTTCCGACGCTTAGGTTTCCGGTGCCCGATGGCGGTGCGCAACAGCGGTTGCACAACACACGTTCGGAGCCTTCAGCAGGACTATGACAGTGACGCCACACATGGTCCACGGTATGAGATGCCGCATCTGCCGACGTGTTTCGCGGTTTGATTGAATCGGCACTGGATGAAGGCGGACATCTTCTGACGCAGGACGGATTGATCCGTATGTGCAGAAAATATATGCATAAAATTTATGCATATATGTATTGGTGATGAAAATTTAAGCATAAAAATCTGGCTCTAGATTTTGTGAAATCTCAAAATATCATTGTTTTCAATACTTTAAACAACATCCCTCAGTTGGCACGGATCTTGTTATGTCCAGCCCTTGAGACCCGCGTGCCCGTGCGGTGGGCGGCTCGAAAGAGTGGGAGAAGTATATGAAATATATCATTGCAATCATAAAGCCCCACCGGTTGGAGCAGGTGCGTGAAGCGCTTGAGCAGGCGGGCATACAGGGATTGACCGTTACCGAGGTCAAGGGGCACGGGCGGCAAAAGGGGCACACGGAAATCTACCGCGGTGCTGAGTACCAGGTCGCGTTCCTTCCCAAGGTCAAGCTCGAAATCGCCGTGGAGGCCGACATGGCCGATGTGGCGGTCGAGGCGATCTCTACAGCCGGAAAAACCGATCAGATCGGCGATGGAAAAGTATTCGTCCTGCCGCTCGAAGCCGTCACCCGGATCAGAACCGGTGAGACCGGCAAAGCTGCGTTGTAAAGGAAGGACAAAGATCAAGATGAAGACGTCAACCCACTTTCTGGCACCGGTCATCGCCGTAGCGGCGGTCGCATTGGGTGCCGACAGCGCGCTTGCGCAAGACGCGTCCAAGGCCGTTCCGGCGGATTCCGCCTTTGTGTTCAACACCGTGCTGTTCCTCATGGGCGGTTTCCTGGTCATGTTCATGGCTGCCGGCTTTGCCATGCTGGAAGCCGGTATGGTGCGCTCCAAGAACGTGTCCATGCAATGTGTGAAAAATATCGGCCTCTATTCCATTGCCGGCATCATGTATTGGGTTATCGGCTACAATCTCATGTATACCGGCGTTGACGGCGGATTCCTCGGCGCCTTCGGCCCCTATGGCATTCCGGAGCCGGACAAGGAAGCCGCCGATGCCAGCTACTCGGTGGCGTCCGACTGGTTCTTCCAGATGGTGTTTTGTGCCGCAACGGCGTCCATCGTGTCCGGCACCATCGCCGAGCGCATCAAACTGTGGCCGTTCCTGGTTTTCACAGCCATTTTGACCGGCGTTCTCTATCCGATCACCGGTGCGTGGAAATGGGGCCTGGGGTGGCTTTCGCCTGATGCTGACGTTGGCTGGCTGTTCACCACGTTCGGTGCAAAGTTCCAGGATTTCGCGGGATCCACGGTCGTGCATTCGGTTGGTGGCTGGGCAGCACTGACCGGTGCGATCATCATAGGCGCGCGTGCGGGCAAATATGACAAATCCGGCGCAGTGCATCCGATCCCCGGTTCATCTATGCCGCTGGCCACCCTTGGGACCTTCATCCTGTGGCTCGGCTGGTTCGGCTTCAATGGCGGCTCGCAGCTTGCCATGGGCTCGATCACTGATGCCTCGGCGGTGTCGCGGATCTTCATGAACACCAACCTGGCGGCTGCCGGCGGTGTCGTTGCGGCGCTGATCCTCACCCAGTTGATCTACAAGAAGGTCGACGTCACCATGGCGCTGAACGGTGCTCTGGCCGGTCTGGTGTCGATTACAGCCGAACCCCTTACGCCGGGTCCGTTTGCCGCTATCATCATCGGCGCCATTGGCGGCCTCATCGTGGTGTTTGCCGTGCCGCTGCTCGACAAATTCCAGATCGACGATGTGGTGGGCGCCATCCCGGTGCATTTGCTGGCCGGTATCTGGGGAACGCTGGCGGTTCCGCTGACCAACTCCGACGCCAATTTCGTCGTGCAGCTCATTGCGATCATTGCAATCGGTGTGTTCACGACGGTGACCAGTGCTGTCGTGTGGCTGATCCTGAAAGCGGCGTTCGGCGGGCTCAGGCCTTCAGAGGAAGATGAACTGGTCGGCCTCGACAAGGCCGAGATTGGTGTCGAAGCCTATCCGGAGTTCGGGCAGGGCAGCCAAACGGTCTAGTTCCCGCGTCAGGCCGGACCCTTCAGCCGGCCGGGCCAATCGCCCCGGTGTACGCACCCCGTACACCGGGGCTTTTTCTTACCCACTGTCGACACGGCGCAAAAGCGGGCAAGACAGGCATTGCGACGGGTGTCGTTTACCCACCCTTAACCATGCCGGAGAGACATTAGCGGTAAGCCATTTCGACATGTTGAAAGGGTCTGGCTGCACAAGGCTTTCGGGCAAATCCGTAAACTGACGGAACTGGCCGTTTGCCGGATGGGCCGGGACCAAAAGGACTGAGACATGACTCACCATCATCCGGCACAAACCGATGACCGGGCAATTCCGGCCGCGGTGCGCCGGTTCCTGCGCAACCGTCTGCTTGAATGTGGTGGATTTGTTTTGCTCATGGTGACATCCGTGTTGGTCATCGCATTGGCAAGCTGGTCCATCGACGATCCTTCCCGAAACCACACCGGCCAGGGTGAAATCGGCAATCTTCTGGGCTATCCGGGTGCTGTCGCGGCCGATGAGCTCATGCGGTTCATCGGACTGGCGAGCCTGACGCTGATTGCCGTGCCGCTCGTGTGGTCGGCCCAGCTTTTCTCGCACCGCCCGCCCGGACGCCTGGTCTACCGTCTCGTCATGTGGCTCGCCGCTGTCGTGTTGTCGGCAAGTTTTCTGTCCTGCCTGCCGGTTCCGTCCGGCTGGGTGCTGGGCACCGGTCTGGGGGGCAGTCTCGGCGACCTTCTATCCGGCGGTTTGATCGCCATGACGGCCTGGGCATTGAAAGGATCGCTGGCGGCCGTTGCGGCCTTCGCGATCACTTTTGTTACCGGTACAGTGGTCTGCCTGCGCGCTGTGGGTACGACCGGCGAAGATGTTATCCTCGCCTCGCGCATCTTTGGCGAACGCGGTCAAGATGCCGTGGCCTGGGTGCTGGGTTCCGCAGGGCACCTGTCGATCCGGATCAAACAGATCGCGGTGAACCTCTATGGCTGGGCCAATCACTACCTTCACGGCCGGCAGGCGGAACGCACTGCGGCGGCGCAGGTCATCCGTCACCCCATCGAAGGCATCGGCGAAGGCCACTATGACGATGCATCCTCCAGACCCCTGTGGCAAAAGGTGGTGGCAGCCGTCTATCCGGGCTTCCTGCGTGGCGGCGATGATCGCGATCCAGACATACCGGGCGAATTTGACCGTCTGGAACCGCGTCTGGACAGTGCCGGGTCACCGGCTGATGCTGCGCAGCCCGCAATGGATGCCTACATGCCGGATGAACCGGCTGTTCCGGATGCTGGTAGTGCCGAAGGCCCACGCGTCACCCGGACCGCGGGCGCGGTCAAACAAGGCAAACGGGTCAAGCGGGATAGTCAGCCTGGCCTGAAATTCTCCGAAAACCAGCCATTCGAACTGCCTCCGGTGACCCTGCTCACCGAACCCAAAGCGCAAAGCAGGCCGGTAGACTTGTCCGACGAAGCCCTGCAGCAAAATGCCCGCATGCTGGAAGGCGTTCTGGAGGATTTCGGAATTCGTGGTGAGATTATCAATGTACATCCAGGCCCGGTGGTCACGCTCTACGAGTTGGAGCCCGCGCCGGGCATCAAGTCGTCCCGCGTCATCGGGCTGGCAGATGACATTGCCCGCTCAATGAGCGCAATTTCGGCCCGCGTCGCCGTAGTGCCCGGACGTAATGCCATCGGTATCGAGTTGCCCAACTCCAAGCGTGAGACCGTCTATCTGCGCGAAATGCTTGGTTCTGCGGCTTATGAGAAAACCAAGCAGCATCTGGCACTGGCGCTCGGCAAGAATATCGGCGGCGAGCCGGTCTTTGCCGACCTGGCACGCATGCCGCACCTGCTGATTGCCGGTACGACCGGTTCGGGTAAATCGGTTGGCATCAACACGATGATCCTGTCGCTGCTTTACCGGCACTCTCCGGAAAGCTGCAAGCTGATCATGATCGACCCGAAGATGCTGGAGTTGTCGGTCTACGAGGGCATACCGCACCTTCTGGCACCTGTCGTGACCGACCCGCACAAGGCAGTTGTGGCGCTGAAATGGGCCGTCCGTGAGATGGAAGAGCGCTACCGCAACATGTCCAAGCTCGGTGTGCGCAATGTCGACGGTTTCAATGCACGGGTAAAACAGGCGTTGAAGAAGGGCGAGGTGATCACCCGCACCGTACAGACAGGGTACGATCCCGAAACCGGCGAACCGGTTTATGAGCAGGAGGAGATGGACCTGGCGCCGATGCCTTACATCGTCGTGATCATAGACGAGATGGCCGATCTCATGATGGTTGCGGGTAAGGATATTGAGGGCGCCGTGCAACGCCTCGCCCAGATGGCCCGTGCCGCCGGAATCCACGTCGTCATGGCCACGCAGCGCCCTTCGGTCGACGTGATCACCGGCACCATCAAGGCTAACTTCCCGACCCGGATCAGTTTCCAGGTCACATCCAAGATCGACAGCCGGACAATTCTGGGAGAGCAGGGCGCCGAACAACTGCTCGGTCAAGGCGACATGCTCTATATGGCCGGTGGCGGCCGGATCGTGCGCCTGCACGGCCCCTTCGTGGCGGATGACGAAGTCGAGCAGATCGTCACCTACCTGAAATCGCAAGGCGCCCCGGAATATGTCGAGGCGGTCACCGAGGAAAGCCCCGATGACGCTTATGGCGGCGATGCCGAGCTACCCGGTGGCGGCAGTGGCGATGAGCTGTATGACAAGGCCGTTGCAGTGGTTCTGCGTGACAAGAAAGTGTCCACAAGTTACATCCAACGCAGGCTGCAAATAGGTTATAACCGGGCGGCAAGCCTGATCGAGCGCATGGAGCAAGAAGGCCTGATCTCACCGGCAAATCATGCCGGTAAACGTGAAATCCTGGTCGGCAGCGGTGATCCCGAATGAGGTCGTTCGCCAATGCCGCAAAACTGCCGCGTTGTTGGACAAACTGGACTGCGACTGGTGCAATTGTAATTCACACGGGACCGGGCATGCCTGCCCGGACCAGGAGAGGGGAATAACCGAACGCCGCGCGACCCGCGTTGACGGGTCATACCACCTTCCAGCCCGCCCCGCCGGGGCATCTGGATGTGCGCACGGCTTGGTTGTGAACGGAAGGAAGCAAGATAATGCTGCAGCGGGTAAAAGTCTTATGTGCAGGTCTGGCGACAGGTGTGTTGCTCGCCATATCTGTCGCGCCGGGCGGCATCGCCCAGGCGGCAAGGTCCGCTGAGTCCGCGGCCCTCAGTAACGCGCAACAGGCGGCCGTTCAAAAGATCTCCAGTTATTTCAACAAGATGCGATCCCTGAAAGGTGAATTCACCCAGATCTCACCGAAGGGGCGGGTTTCCAGCGGCATCTTTTACATCGCCAAACCGGGCCGCCTGCGCTTCGAGTATGCGGCGCCAAACCCGTTCATTATCGTGTCGGATGGCCAATGGCTGGTGATCAAGAACAAGAAAAAGAACCGTGCCGATCAGTATCCGCTGTCGGCAACGCCGCTTCGCCTGGTGCTGGCCGATAGGGTAGACCTGCTGAAGCAGGCCATCATCCGCAAGGTGGAACAGGTCGACGACCTGACCACGGTGACATTGGAAGACCGCGACCAGATCGTGCCGGGCCATCTGATTCTGGTTTACAACAACTCGCAAAGCGAACTGCAACAGTGGGTGGTTGTCGACGGCCAGGGCCGGCGCACGACGATCTCGCTCAGCAAGATCGAAGCGGGTGTCAAAACCGACCCGAAACTGTTCAAGGTCAAACTGCCGGACACCCGCAAACCGAAATCCGACCGGTAGTGCTCATGCGGTGGGCAAGACCGCTCACAAAAAATTACATGTGCGCCGCTTGAAATCCGGCCGCGTCAATCATACGTAAACCATAGTGTCGCACGCCTGATCGAAACGGCCTTTGCCCCCCGCTCAACCAGGCCACAGGCAGCGACAGCGCCGGTTTCCCCTCCCGGCGCAAAGCGCGAACAAGGCGCAAGGGCGTCCGGCTCCCCGACCGGGCGCCCTATTTTTTGGCAAATGGCTTGTGTGTTTCCGCTGCCTTGAATAGGTTCGCGGGGTCTTTATATGCGGGTTTCTCCATGAAAATCAAAGTCGCGACCTGGAACATCAACTCCGTACGCCTGCGCCAGGATCTGGTCGGCCGGTTCCTGCAGGACTACCAACCCGACATTCTGTGTCTGCAGGAGACGAAATGTCCTGAAGGACAGTTTCCGGCCAAGACCTTTGCCGCGCAAGGGTATCATCACATCGCGGAGCGTGGGCAGTCGGGATATCATGGCTCAGCCATCATTTCAAAATTGCCGTTTACGTCAAGATCATCCAAGCAATTTTGCGGAAAAGACGATGCCCGCCACGTTCAGGTGACGGTGAGCGCGGGTAAGCCTTTGACAATTCACAGCTTCTATGTTCCTGCCGGCGGCGATGTGCCCGATCCGCGGGTCAATGAGAAGTTTGCCCACAAACTGCAGTTTTTGGACGAGATGGCCGGCTGGCTGCCAACCGATCAGACCACGGATGCGGCACGCGTGATTGTCACCGGTGATCTGAACATTGCACCGCTGGAAAATGACGTCTGGTCGCACCGACAGTTGCTCAAAGTGGTATCCCATACGCCGGTTGAAGTGGAGCGGTTGAACAAGGTGCAGTCTGCCGGGGGGTGGATCGATGCGGTGCGCGCGCACGTTCCAGCCGATCAAAAGCTCTACACATGGTGGAGCTACCGGGCGAAAGACTGGTCACAGGCTGACAAGGGACGCAGGCTGGATCACATCTGGCTCAATCCGGCGCTTTCAGGCTGCTGCACGCGCACCGAGGTCTTGCGCGAAGCGCGCGGCTGGGAACGGCCGTCAGACCATGTGCCGGTCATCGCGGAAATCGACGTTTGATTTGATCCGCTTTCAGCGGTCGCGGGATTTGCCCTCTTTGGCCAGCTTATCGAGATAACTCTGCCAGAGTTCGTCATGGCGCTGTCCGATCTTGAGTAGGTAGGACCAGGAAAACAGCCCCGTGCTGTGGCCGTCATCGAACAGGATCCGCACGGCGTAATTGCCGACCGGTTCGAGATTTGAAATCAGCACGTTACGTTTGCCCGGCACGGTGACTTCCTGACCCGCCCCGTGTCCTTTCACCTCGGCGCTGGGGCTCTGCACACGCAGGAATTCCGCAGTGAAATCGTAGGTCTCGCTGTTATCAAACGTTACGCGAAGCTTGGCGCCTGCCTCTGCCAGCCGCAACTCTTCCGGCCATACTTCACTGCTATATTCACTCATCCAGGCGCCGCGCCTCCTCGGTCAGCATGATCGGAATGCCATCCCGTATCGGAAAGGCAAGCTTTGCTTCCGGAGAGATCAACTCCTGGTGTTCCGCATCATACCGCAGTGGCTTCTTGGTGATCGGACATGCCAGAAGTTCCAGCAGTTTCGGGTCCGTCGTTACGGCTGCGGGCAATTCGGCCGCCCGGTCCGGATCGCTTTCGTCATCTGTCATTGCAAACCACCTTCTGCACGCTGTCTAACCGGCTGGTGCGCAACCGTCATTGCAGACCCGGGCGTGGACCGCCGGATCTTCTGGCCAACTCGATCTCGGTCAGCGCAATGAGAACATCTGCCCGGGATTTGAGGTTGGACGCCTCCAGTAGGGCCTGCTTTTCGGTCGGCGGGTAGGGGCTGAGCATGGATAGCGTATTGACCAATACCTCGTTGGAAGCCTGGCCGATCTCATCCCAGTCGGCATTGAGATTATTTGCATCGAGATAGGCACGGAAGGTTTCCAGCAACGCCTCGCGATCGACATCGTCCTCGCCAAGGCCGGGGGTCAGATCGTCCGCGAAGGCGGAATAGTCGGCCTCGACCTGACGATAGGGTGTCACCGCGGACAATTCGCCGGCAACGGCAAATCGGCACAGCCCGGTCAGCGAGATCAGAATCCTGCCATCGTCTGTTTCGGCAAAGGAGGTTAATCGCCCGGCACAGCCAATGGTCCGCAGCGACGGAACGTGTTGTCCGCCGCTGTTGAGCGATGTTGCCGGCTCCTCGGCCGGCTGGATCATGCCGATGATGCGGTTTGACGACATCGCATCATTGACCATGGCCAGGTAACGCGGTTCGAAGATATTGAGTGGCAGTTGGCAGCGCGGCAGCAGCAACGCCCCGCCGAGTGGAAACACCGGGATGTTCTGCGGCAGGTCCGCCGTTGTCTTGTAGCGGTCAAGAAAACCCATGAACGCGATCCTGTTTACACATCAGGAGAACAGGATGGCCGACAGCTTGCGCCGTCCGGCTACGGTCATTTCATCCGTCGGACCCCAGGCCTCGAAGAACTTCAGCAGCTGCTTACGGGCGGCTTCATCGTTCCAATCGCGCTGGCGCCGGATGATGGTGATCAGATGGTCGACCGCTTCCTCGCGCCGCCCGGCGGCATTGAGCTCGACGGTGAGGTCAAGGCGTGCCTGATGGTTGTTTTCGTCGGCTTCGATGGCTGCGGTGAGCCGGGTGATCTCGGCATGGTCGGCCGGTGTTGCCGCCAGCTCCAGAGCGGCTCTTGCCGAAACTATATACTGATCGTCCGCCTTATCCGGCGGCGTCATGGAGAGTGTTGCCTCAGCGCCTTGAAGATCTTCCAGTTCGATCTGGCATTTGGCCAGACCGGCAATGGCCTGGGTGTTTTCACGATCGGCCTGTGCCACTTGCGCGTAGCCCTGGGCGGCCTGAGCGAATTCGCCGGCATCGAAGGCTTTCTGGCACATGGCAAGCAGTTCTTCTATCTGCTTGTCGGGACCGGCCTGCCCGGCAACCCGGTCGATAAACGCCTTGATCTCGCTGTCCGGAAGGGCCCCCATAAATCCGTCGACCGGCTGTCCGCCGACAAAAGCGAATACCGCCGGGATTGACTGAATGCGCATCTGACCGGCAAGCGCCTGGTTTTCGTCGATATTCACCTTGACCAGCCGGACCTTGCCGCCGGCCTCGCGGACGGCCTTTTCGATGGCAGGCGTAAGCTGCTTGCACGGCCCGCACCATGGTGCCCAGAAATCAACGATCACCGGAACCTGGCGTGAGGCTTCGATGACGTCGGCCATGAAGGTCTTGGTGGTCGAATCCTTGATAAGGTCTGCCGATGGGTTTTGCGCAGGTTGACCCGAAATCTGGCCGCCCATAGAGATGACTGAGCCTTCCATTGCCGAAATCCTTGTGCTTTGGCCGGACCATGTCCGGCGGACATAGAGTTGCTACGTTTATACGCGGTTCACGGAGCGGTTGCGAACCCCAAATTGCACTTCAGCTTAAATGGTCGGGATCAGAACGATTTGCAACAGCCGCCCGCCGTGCGGGGTCAGCTTACGGCAATCACTCTTGGAGTGTGGCCGCAGGACTCGATAAAGCGCACCAGATCCGCGGACGCGATGCTGGTTGTCGCGGTGTTGACCAGCGGGTGATAATTGACGGTGTCCTGCTCCATCATGGCTGCATCCAGGACAACGTTCACCCGGCCTGACATATCGTTGATCAGGGCAAAGGGCGTGACCGATCCGGGCTCCACGCCAAGCACCTCCATCAACAGGTCTGCCTTGCCGAAGGAGATCCGGGCGGCACCGATCTTGGCCGGCAGAGCCTTCAGGTCGACCTGGGCATCCTCGAGGCAGACCACGAGCCACAGCTCTCCCTTTTTATCCTTCAGGAACAGGTTCTTACAATGGCCGCCGGGAATTTCACCGCGCAAAGCCCGAGCCTCCTCAACGGTGAACACCGGATCGTGGGATTTTGTGGTGGTTTCGATACCCAGTTCATCGAACCTGGCAAACAGGTCTAGCTCGGTGGCCGGCATGGTGAAGTATCCCCGATGGCGCCGGGCTGGCGCCCATTAAAATCGTTACGGAATTTTAGGGTCAGGCCCCTAAGTGTTCTGGCGTTGCGAGTTGCTATTGCATTTGTGCGGCGTTTGCGCAATAACACGCCGCGCACCGGGGAGAAAAACCTCACTCTCCCAAGCAGTGGTGCCTCATGTGATGCGGGCGTAGCTCAGGGGTAGAGCACAACCTTGCCAAGGTTGGGGTCGTGGGTTCGAATCCCATCGCCCGCTCCAAGTTCTAGAGGGTACATACCGGAGACATAGGTAACAGTTTGTTCCTAAGACATAGGTAACACACTCGTGCCGAACGGTGTGTCGATGGTTTGCAATGTTCTCTGCTCC
>JANQIR010000149.1 GCA_028282065.1 Aestuariivirgaceae bacterium | reverse complement strand
GACGAATGGGGATGGCACTTTCCCAACCCGGCTTTGCAAAATCGATCTGCCGGTGCGCGGCCTTGCGGTCTTGCCGCTGTCGAACTCTTTCGCGGCAACATGCTTCGCCACAGTGCCGTCGTCAGCCGGCAAGACCGCAAGGCCGCGCACCGGCAGATCGATTTTGCAAAGCCGGGTTGGGAAAGTGCCATCCCCATTCGTCTGCCGGATGTGGTGAAAGTGCAGGAACGATTGCCGGAAGGTGCCGCGGCGGTATTGATCAATCCCGCACATACCCAGACCGACATCTATCTGCCGGTAAATCAGCTGCAACTGAATCTCTTCGACTCGATAGATAACAAGAGCACCTTCAAGGACATTGCAGCAAAGTTCGCAAGCACCAAGGCGGCGCGAGACTTTTTCGAGGTCCTTTGGCAGCAGGATTTGATCGTCGTCGACTGTTCGCCGCGTGAACCTGCGATGCCGATCGAATTCGGGACAGAACCGGCAACAACGCACTAGGGTCAGGAGAGACCATGAGTACGACGATCCAAAACGGGATACCCGGCGAGACCACCACAGGAAACCAAAAGGCACCCCACGAGGACATGATCTGGATCGAGGGTGGAACATTCAAGATGGGGTCCGACGACTTTTATCCTGAAGAACGTCCATCACACGAAGTGAGCGTCGACGGTTTCTGGATAGACCGCTTTACGGTGACCAACGAAAAGTTCAGCGCATTCGTTGCCGACACCGGATACCAGACAGTGGCCGAGCGCGCGCTCGACCCGAAGCAGTATCCCGGCGCGCCGGCAGAAAACCTAGCTCCCGGCTCCATGCTGTTCGTACCGACATCCGGTCCGGTCGATCTGCGCGATTACACGAACTGGTGGACATGGGCGACCGGAACGAACTGGCGGCATCCGTTTGGACCGGACTCGACGCTCGACGGGCTTCAGGATCACCCGGTGGTGCACATTGCTTACGAAGACGCCGAAGCCTATGCCAACTGGGCCGGCAAGCAACTGCCGTCGGAGGCCGAATGGGAATTCGCCGCACGCGGAGGTCATGACGGCAGACACTTCATTTGGGGCAACGACGATTTCCCCGCCGAAGCACCGCTCGCCAATACCTGGCAGGGCGAGTTCCCATGGCAAAACCTGACCACCGACGGTTTTGAACGAACCGCACCGGTCGGCTCCTTTCCGGCAAACGACTATGGCCTGTTCGATATGACCGGCAATGTGTGGGAATGGACCGCCGACTGGTATATCCCGCGCCACGACAGTGAAATGGTCAAATCCTGTTGCGGTATTCCGGTCAATCCGCGGGTCATGGACATGGAGAAGAGCTACGATCCAGCTCAGCCGCAGTTTCAAATTCCACGCAGGGTTGTCAAAGGCGGTTCCTTCCTTTGTGCGCCAAACTACTGCCTGAGATACCGGCCCGCCGCACGCCAGCCCCAGATGGTGGACACAGGCATGAGCCATATCGGCTTCCGCTGTGTTGTGCCGGGCAACATGCCAAACTGAACAGGTCGGAGCGCGCCATGGAAGAATTCTTCGAACATGCTGTCGACATCGTGGAAGGCTTGGCCGTTCTGCTGCTGCTGGTCGGCCTGGCCATATCGGTCTTTCGATACCTGCGCGGATATTTCCGGAAGGAAGGATCGGCCGCCTATGAGGAGTTTCGCCGAAACCTTGGCCGCACGCTGCTGCTGACACTGGAGTTCCTGATTGCCGCCGACATCCTGGAAACCGTCGCCGTCAGGAAGACACTGGAATCCATTGGATTGCTCGCAGGTCTGGTCCTTGTCCGGACATTCCTCAGCTTTGCCCTGGAAGTGGAACTCAACGGCCGGTGGCCGTGGCAGGAGAAGTCCGGCAAATCCCAGGAGCGTTGACCGTAACCCAAGAACCGGCATGAAGCATCTCATCCCCATCACGAGCTGGCTGCCGAACTATCAGTCCGCCTGGCTGACCGCAGACGTGGTTGCCGGAGCAACCGGCTGGGCGGTGATCGTGCCCCTTGCCATGGCCTGTGCCGTGCTGGTCGGCGTCGATCCCATCGTCGGGCTCTACGCTCTTCCCCTGGCGCTGCTGGCCTATGCGGTATTCGGTGGCTCGCGCCTGTTCGTCATTGGGCCGGATACAACGATTTCCGTCCTGGCGGGAGGGTTCGTCGCCTCCTTTGTCGCCACGGGCAGCGACCCGCTCAGCATTGCCGTCATGCTGGCACTGCTGGCAGCCATCATTTACGGGATCTTCTTTGTCCTGAAGATGGGCTGGATTGCCGACCTGGTTCCCGAACCGGTCCTCAAGGGCTTTGTTGAGGGCATCGTGTGGCTGACTATCCTCAAGCAACTCACCGCATTGTTCGGTTTGAAAACTGAAAAGACCAGTGGCGGGTTTCACGAGGAACTTTTGGCCGTCGTCAAGGCGTTGCCGGATTTCCACATGGCAACGGCGGCGCTGGGCGCTGTGAGCATCGCGATCCTGTTCGCCCTGAAGAAGTTCGCCCCGAGAGTGCCCGGCGCGATCGTCGTGCTGATTGTCACCATAGCCTTGGTAAGCGCCCTTGGCCTGGATAAGGACGGTGTCGATGTTCTGGGAACGGTTGCCGGCGGCCTGCCCGATTTGCGCCTGCCCGACATTTCTGACCTGAACAGCATCATCATGCTGGTTCCCAGCGCCCTGGCTGTCGTCGTCATCGGTTATACCAAGAGCCTCGCGGCCCTCAAACATGCATCGGAGCATTCCGGCGAACCGATAGATCCGGACCGCGAGATGCTGGCGCTCGGTGTTTCCAATCTTGGAGCCGGTCTAAGCGGTGGATATCCGGTCGCAGGGACGTTGACCGTCACCTCGGTGAGCGTCGCATCCGGCGCCAAGAGCCAGGTTGCCGGTATCGTCATGGGCGTCCTGTCCGTGCTGACCCTACTGTTCCTGCTGCCCCTGCTGGCGAATCTCGCCATGGCCACTCTGGCGGCAATCATTGTCGTGGCACTGATAGGCCTGTCCGACCTCGGCTATTTCCGCCGGCTGTTCAAGATGAGCCGGTTCGAGTTTCTGATCTGCATCATGGCCTTCCTCGGCGTGCTGGCATTCGGTGTGCTGCCGGGCGTGATGATCGGTGTCGTCCTGGCGCTGTTCAAACTGGGGCAGGTTATCCATTCGCCAGTGACCGCCGTCGTCGGCCGAACGCCGGGAGGAGCATTTGTCGACATCGACGAGCATCCCGAAGCTGAAGAAGTTCCCGGAGTGCTGATCTGGCGGCAGTACGGTCCGTTGGTTTTCTTAAATGCAAGAATCTTGGCAAACCAGCTGAGGGATATCGCCACCCGGCGCAAGGACACCAAGGTCATCGTATTTGATGCAACGACGGCAGCCGGTGTCGACACAACGGCCGCTGAAGCGCTGCTCGGTGTCTTCAAGAACCTCAAAGCGGAAGGCATCGAGTTCTGCATCGTCAACCCGCGCCAGAAGGGATGGGACATGGCGGTTGCATCCTTGAAAGCGGCCGAATTGGCGATCCCGGACCGTTTCGACTCCCTGTCTGACGCGGTGGCAAAGTTCCAGCAGGACGTTGCCGCATGACGGTGGAAGTACCAAATCCCAACGACTAGAACCCCAACCGAGAGGTCGATGCAGAAATGAACATCCTACTGGCCTTTGTAAGCCTGACGATCTTCACCTTGATGCTGACCATCGGCCTCAACCGGACATTTCAGCAGCTGACAGCCCTTTGGCATGACAGATCGTCACTCCTCACCGCACTGCTTGCTGTACTGGTCCTGGTTCCTGCCGTCGCATACGTCTTGCTGCTGGCATTCTCACTACCTATCGAGGTTGCGACCGGACTGGCTTTACTGGCCGCCTCCCCGGGTGCGCCACTGACCACAAAGCGCGCCCAGATGGTGCACGCAGACCCTGAATACGTATCCGGGCTGCAGTTAACCCTGGCGCTCCTCGCTGTGATCGTCACGCCTATCTTGCTGTCGGTCTTCTACGCCTCTTTCCCGCTGGAGACACAACGCGTCTCTGCGTTGTCGGTCGCCAGGCAGATTGCGATGGTGACGTTCCTGCCTGTCTTGATTGGCCTGGCGCTACAGCACTTTGCCCCGGCCTTGTGCGACAAGATCCGCGCGCCGGTCAGCAAACTGGCAGACATCCTGTTCCTGTTGCTCGTGGTCGGCATGCTCGCCGTGGTGTTCTTGACGCCGGAGCTGCGCGCAAAACTCCTGATCGGCTGGTCCGGCGCAATCGTCATTGTCATCATGGCCATTGCGGCTGTCACAATCGGCCACTTTCTTGGAGGACCCGCAAAGCAACGCAGGGGCGGACTGGCGGTCGCCTGCCTGGCACGAAATGTCGGCCTGGCATTGTTCATCGCCGGCCTGAGCGAAGACCAGCACGTTATCCCGACACTCGTCGTTTACATATTTCTAGGCGTCACGGTTCAGGCGTCGTATGGCGCCTGGTTAAAACGTCAGCCATAGAGCACATCTGCATTCGCGCGACAGTTCACCTGGTCTGTTCTTCCATATAGGCCTTCAGCCTTTCCACGTCTTCGCGCGACCAGCCGTCGGGTTCGGTCACTTCGAGCCATGCGTCAATATAATGTGAAGCGGCATACATGTGACCCAGGCCACGGCCCAGATCGCTGGCATGGATCATATCGAAGCCGATTTGCACCGCAGTCACGACCGGAAACCAGTCAAGCTCCTTTGATACCTCCGGACCGCGTTTGCCGACCAGCCAATCCGGCGTTTGCAGGAACCAGTAAGGCGAAAAGAACGTGATCGGATCGCTTGCATACTGCAGGTATACGATCCGCACCGGCCCCCATGTCGCACCGTCGATACCAAGTGCGTTGGTCTGGTTTGTAAAACGCACGAATGAACCGTCACGGAACTTCGGCAACCATGCGGGGCTGCCCGGATTTCGGTCCCGGGTAAAAGCAGACCACCGTGCCGACCTGAAAGGCGGTCCGCTCCACACCGCCCCGTTGATCAGGTCCCCAAGCATAAAGTAGAGGTCAGCCGACTGTTCCGAACCATAGGCGCCGAGACTTAGACCGTAAAGGTAGAGTTTGGGGCGGTTGGCCTTCGGAAGCTTTGTCCAATGGCCATACACCGCCTTTAGCAGCGCGCGCGCGGTCGCCGCCGAATAACCCGGTTCCACAAACAAGGAAACATAGCTTGTGAGGTAGGAATATTGCTGGGCGACAATAGCCGTATCGCCACGGTGCAGGTATTCCAGCGAGTCGGCGGCGGCTTCATCGATCCAGCCGGTTCCCGTCGGCGTGGCAACCACCAGCACCGAACGCGAGAACGCACCCACACGTTTCAATTCTTCAAGCGCCAGTTTCGCGCGCGCCTCGTGCGTCTGCCCTGCCCCAAGCCCGGCATAAACCCTGATAGGCCGCATGGCCTCCCCCGAAACACGGCTCTGGATGTCCTGCTGTGTCGGACCCGACGTCATGAACCGCCTGCCTTGCCGTCCCAGATTCTTCCAGGAGATCAACGATTGCGCGCTGCCGGTCACGCCGGCATCGGACGGTGGCGGCAGGTCAGGATCGATCCGTTGATCGACCGCCAGAAATGCCGCATCCATGGCTTCCATACCCCAACGTCCCAGCGTCCCGTTCACCACAGTCGCAAGGAGCCACGTCGCGGCAACGAGGCCAGCAAACATCGATATGCGCCTTGGTACAAAGCGATTGATTTGCCCGGAGATATATCTGCAAACCCACGAAAATCCGTATCCTATCAGCAGCAACACAAACGCCGTCGGTGCGGCGACGACCGCCGCGATCGGCGCATAAGCGCCCGTCAACGGCTCCAGCCTCATGAGTTCGCGGGCCGAATCCTGCCAACTCGACGTCAGCCACAGGAAATAGAAAACCAAAGCCGCGGTGACAAAGGCCACGGCAGCTTTGAAAACCTTGTCGGTTTTCCCCCGCAGCACCGGCAACTCCAGGAAATTCCAGATCCAGACCAGCCCCAGCCCGACCCAGAAACCAACCGCCGCAGACAGACCCGACAGCACCCCCTGAATTGCGGGACTGCGCGGAACCAGTGACGGGCTAAGCGACAATGCGAAGAATGCACCCGCTGCGATGATAGCTGTAAACGGAAAACTTGCCAGATACCCCGGCAGCCAGCCGGTAAATCCTCGCTTCGGTGAGACAGGTTCCTTTTCACTCATTGCTAAACAGGCCCCTCACCCGCTTTGGTTGGTTCTTGAGCAATCGGTCAAGTGACATGGTTGATGCTGCCGGAGCGCGCGGAGCCAACTCGCTGCCACTTCATTCCTTCTTTTCTTCCTCCGGGGTGTCTTCGTCGACCGGATCCAGCGACAATGCCTCCGCTCCCTCTGCCTCCTGAACTGCTGCGGCACGCCAGGACGACCCGTGCGGCGGATAGTCCAGCGTATTCTGAAGGCGCTCCTGCTCGGCTGACGGCATTGTCGGGAACGGTAACCGATGCGCCCTGCGCCAAGCCTCGACCTCCTGAACCGCAGCTTCTGTTCGCTCTCCATCAAGTCCATCGTCACGGCCGAAATACAGTGTCTGGGACGGAAATGCGAAGCCTGATCCAGACTCTTCAACGACATCGGCAATTCGCAGCAATACGTCCTCACGAATTGCAAAGAACTCATTCCACTCGGTGGTCAGCGCGAAAATGCGCAAATTGATATCGAGGGAAGATGCACCATAGTCGACAAAACGCACCCGGACCGTATCATTGTCGATCTTTGGGTGCGACACACACAGCTCCCGTACCTTCGCCAGCACAAAGCGAAGCTGATCCGGCTTGGTCTCGTATCTCAAGCCCAACGTCTCTTCTATGAGCATCCGGTCGCATCGCGCCCAATTGGTGATGTTCATATCAGCAAACAGCGAGTTCGGCACGGAGATCACCGTCCGATCGAGCGCCCGGATCTGGGTGGATCTCGGTCCGATCCTTTCCACGGTCCCCGTGTGGTCGCCAAAGGTGCAGAAATCACCGACGCTGACCGGCCGGTCGAGATACAGGATAATGCCGCCGAACAGGTTTTCCAGCGTCGGCCGGATGGCCAAGGCCACTGCAATACCGCCAACACCTAGCCCTGCGACAACGCCGAAAGCAGGTATGCCAACAAGATGCGCACCCAGTCCGATCAATGCAATGGCGCCGCAAAATCCGAGAATCTTCGTCATCATACGCAGCAACTCGGCATCCAGGCTCTCGTCCGGAATTCTGGGAGAGCGGATGATCGCCTCGCTGACGGCTCTACCTGCAAGCCACAGCAACCAGGCCGCCGCAACAGTCATCACAGCAATGGACAACAGGTCGAGTGGATGCATGAAGTTGCCGGGCAAAACAACCTGATACTGGATGAACAGTTTTACGACCCATGTCACTGAAATCATCAGCATCGGAGTGCACATCCTTCTAAGATCACACCGAAGGTCTTCATCTGCGGACGCCGGATGAAACAAGCGGTAGAACATGCTGACAGCGATGATCGCCGAAACGATCAGGAGACCGGCCAGAATGAGCTTCCAGACAGGCACGCCAAAAAGTGTGGCGTGCAAGCTACCCGGCAGGCTGCTCACGAGTCCGGCCGGAATGACCGGCCCGTGCAGATCAAGCAGTGTCTGGCGCCAGTTCGTAATGCGTTGTTTCGTTACGGGCGGCAGCCCCCTGACCTGTCGGAAATAGAATGGCGCCTGTGCAATGGTTCTGGCCGTGAATAGATACTCACCTTCATCGCTGCCGGATTTCATTCGGGCAATCGTCAAACCTGTGCCCGGTATCCGCCAATAGCCCGCATGCCCCGACGCGGCCATCGCGGCCCTGTCAGGTATCTCCGACAACGCGGGAAGTTCAAGGCGCTGAAGTGTGTCGAGTATTTGTCCCACCGTATCGCGTGCGACGGATGACCTTTGAACACGTGGTACTTCACGCAGATCGAACAGGTAGGAAAACTGCCTGATGGCCTGCCTCGCCCAGGCGAAATTGGCCCGGTTTGGCCTTTCCTTGTAGGCGGCAACAGCAGCTTCCAGATCTGCCGAGAGCCTGAGGAAACTGGCAAAGGTCGCTCTCGGCCCTGACGTGCTGATAATCGTCAGCCCGGAGCTTACATCACCAGCTGGTTCACTTGCAGGGACCGTTCTTTCCTGTCCGGCAGAGCCGGAAGAACGCTCGCTTTGTGCACATGCAGGCATGGCAACGACCAAAAGGATCGCCGCAATCGTTGCAAACCGGCCCAGCAGGTCTGCGAATTGCTTCGCTTTCAGCATCGCACGCATTGCAAAAAGCTAAACCAGACCGCAATTGACTTGCAACACACAGACGAATTTCAGTGTCCGCCCCATATGCACCTATTGAAACGTCCCGGCCCAATTGGATTACGCATGATTATCAGCACGCAGTCGCCCGACCCAACCAATTGCTATCAGCACCTCCTTGCCGTCACAGAAACAGTTTCTTTCCAAAATTCACCTGTGATAGATAGCCCGGCGGAGGCCGGCACGGCCCCTCGTACCAACACGGCTTGATTTTGAGACTCTCCTTTGGGTGGATCACTTCAAACGGCACGGAAAGGCCTGTGTTTCGTGCACGTTCCCAAGTGTGCCGGAACATCCCTGACAACAGCGCTGTTCAAGGACCGCGTCAGGTTTGTTGACCTGATCACCAATCGGATAGCTGTCCTGGATGCAGCAGGCAGCGTCAAGAAAGCAGAAAAGTCCTCGCTCCCGCTACATCTTTACCGGGCACAGGCGCTTGAGAAATTGCTCGAGGCCAGAAAAACCCTGGTTTGCGGCCATTTCGGTTGTTCGCAAGATTTGGTCGCTCGCTATCGCCACTCTCACCTGTTTATTACGGTGATCCGCGAACCGGTACGCAGATGGATTTCCCACTACTTTTACGACCGCTACAGGCGGCGCAAACTCTTTTATGATCCATGGCAGATCAATCAGCCCCTGGAGGAGTTCGTCGAAACCCACCGGGCGCACAGTGCCGGCCGGATGTACGTCGCTGCTTTCGCCGCACAGCCTACCAAACACCACATTGGCGATGATGAGCTTGCCAAGCGGGCGGTGGCTACGCTTGAGCAATTCGACCTCGTTGGCAGACTTGAAAATATCGATGCATTCCTGGATGGATATGGCGACTTAACAGGAAGTACATTGAAATTCCCAAGGCAGAACATCAATCCGGTCGCAGAACAGCATATGCTGGAACAAATAGCGCCAAACACCATGTCAAAGATCGAACAGCTCTGCCAGCCGGACATCGCAGTCTATGACGCAATGAAGAAACGCCTTTCATAGAAGCGTGGGCGAGAAGGGCTTTCCAGCGGCAATACCGGCTTGTATAGTTTCACCGACTGTTTCGTTCTTAAGACTCACATTCGCGCCGGGCCATTACGGTACTGGAGCCCGCATCTCAATTGAAGGTGACGCATGAGCGACAAAAAAACCGTAGCCAAGGTGCCTGAAGGTCACGCGGTCGCGGACGTCCCGCGCCAGGCGGTAGCCGAGCG
>JANQIR010000147.1 GCA_028282065.1 Aestuariivirgaceae bacterium | reverse complement strand
CCTTGGGGTGCGTGACCTGGATGCTGCCGGCCGTATCGACAAGGATGAACTGACGGCCCGCGACCAACGCCTCGTCTGGGATCACCGCCTTGAGGTCTTCCTCCACCGCTGCGCGCGGTGTCCCGCCCTGGTCCAACCCTTCGCCCAGTTCCCGCGAGAGTTCGAGTGCCGCGGCATGCAGATAAAGCGTCGACTCGTGGTTGTATTCCTTGAGGTGGGAATTCCGGCTGACCAGCAGCTGCAGGGCAAGCGCGGTCCCCAGTGTGATCAGGAACAGAACGATCAGGATTGTGATCAGGTTGCGTAGGGCTTTTTCGGAAATTGTCAGGCCCTTGAGCTGGCGCGGCAGCATGGTCAGCCGTAAACCACGCTCCTTAAAGAACAGACCGCCGAGCTCTGCCTTGGACAAGATCAATCCCCGTGTGTGTAAATACCTCGATCCGCATACGCCAGACACAGTAGGGGCGCAAACGCCGTCCCCCAACTCCCGAATCACAAGACCCATTGATTCGAAAGTGAAATGATTTGTCCAGAGGCCCGGCGATTATATTTCGATTCGGTACCGAAACGAAAACCCGTATTAGTTGCGGATTGACAACTTCAGCCTGTGGTTTCAACTTTTGATAAAGCGTGTGAAAGGCGGATGCGATGATTGCCAATGACGGGGTCGCAAGCCTGGCTCCGGAAGTTGTGAGCTGGCGCCATGAGATCCATCGCAATCCCGAGCTTGGATTTAACGAGATCTGCACGGCTGCGTTTATCGCCGGCAAGCTGAAGTTCTTCGGTTTGGACGTGCATACGGATGTGAGTGCGACCGGCGTGGTCGCGGTGCTGAAGGCCGGCAGCCGCGAGCGTGCGATTGCGCTGCGCGCCGAAATGGATGCCTTGCCGATCTGCGAAAAGGCGGATGTTCCATATGCATCCGCCAACGAAGGCGTCATGCACGCCTGCGGCCATAGTGCCATACTGCTTGGTGCGGCGGCGGATGGTGCTTATGCCTGGATCGGGGCGGGCGATGTGGGCCCCGGCGAGGGATTGCATGGCGACCGGTATGTTTTCAATGATGATCTTGTGCCTGTCGGCATGAGGTACTGGTTGAGCCTGGTGGCCAGGGAGCTTCCTCAGGAGTGGTGTTGAGATGTTCAAAATGATTGATCGCACTGATCCGGAGGTTCTGTGGAACCGGATGACGGCGGAGACATTGAGACGTAAGGCGAACGATGATGCCCTTGTGCTGTTACCGGTTGCCTCTACCGAACAGCATGGACCGCATCTGGCGACCGGGGTCGATACATTCCTGTGTACAGAGGTTTGCCGCAGAACCGCGCTCAAGGTCGCTGCCCGGCGGCCTGTGGTTGTGGCGCCCACAGTCTGGATGGGTCTGGCGGAGCATCATATGCGCTTTGGCGGCACGTTCACGGTATCGCTCGTCACCTGGCAGGCGATCCTGACGGACTTGTGCGACTCCGTTCTTCGTCACGGCTTCACGCGGATTTTGATCGTCAATGGCCACGGCGGCAATATGGCTGCGCTGTCGGCGCTGACGACGGATCTCACCCGCGAACTGGATGCATCCATAGGTACGACCAGCTACTGGGCCCTGGCCAGTCAGTCTGGTGCGATTGCCGCAATTCTTGAAGATCAGCACGGCATCATTCACGCCTGTGAGGGCGAAACCTCCATGATGATGGCGGCGTTTCCCGATCTGGTCGACGAAAGCCGTCTGGGTGAAGCCAACGGACCGGCGCCCAGCATGGGCGAGTTACTCTCTCCGCCGTTGTTGAAGTGGCGTTCGCTGGCCGAAATAACCGACACAGGCGTGCTGGGCAATGCCGCAAAGGCGAGTGCTGAAAAGGGTGAGCGGCTGTTGGATGCCATAACGGATGCCCTGGCGCAGGCCCTGATCGCCGGCAGGCCCTGGGCCGGCTAGTCTTATGAAGTCGCTTGCTCACCGCCTTGCGATTTGCACACGTGGTCCAACATCGCTACCTAGGCCGTAACCGAAGGCAAGGACCAAATAGGCTGAGGACCCTGGCATCGTGGAAGGTGAAGGCGCAATAAGGTTCGGCATATTTGCAGGCGTGCTGCTGGTTATGGCGGTGCTCGAACTGCTCATGCCGCGGCGCGAGCGCGTCGAACCGCAAGGCCAGCGCTGGTTTACCAATCTGGGTCTCGTGGTCGTCGACACGCTCGCCTTGAGGCTTCTGTTTCCGATCCTGGCGGTTGGCGTCGCCGAACTGGCTACGGCACGCGGCTGGGGGCTGTTTTCATTGACCCCGTTGCCGTTCTGGGTGGAAGTGGTATTGGCGGCCGTCCTGCTCGATCTGGCGATCTATGGCCAACACGTCGCCTCGCACAAGATCCCGATCCTTTGGCGCGTGCATCGCGTGCACCACGCCGACCGGGACTTCGATGTCACCACCGGCATACGGTTTCATCCCATAGAGATCATATTGTCTATGCTGTACAAGTTCGCAATCATCGTTATTTTGGGCGCGCCGGCCCTCGGTGTGTTCCTGTTCGAGGTTCTGCTGAACGGTTCGGCAATGTTCAACCACGCCAACTTCCGTCTGCCCCTGCCGATTGATCGTGCAATCAGAAAGGTCGTTGTGACGCCTGACATGCATCGGGTCCATCATTCCGTCCATGGCAGCGAGACCGACAGCAACTATGGGTTCAACCTGTCGATTTGGGACCGGATGTTTGGCACATATATCGACCAGCCCCGGGATGGGCATGAACGGATGATCATCGGTCTTAACAAGTATCAGACGCATGAACCATCGCGGCTGGCGTGGAGTCTGCTACTACCGTTCCGGGATTGAACCAGGCTATACAGGCTGACAGACGGCGCAACGGATTCGCCGGCGCGCTGCGGGATGTATGAGAGAGGGCGATGACGCTGAAGATCAACGGCAAGACGATTGAGATCGATGCCGAACCGGAAATGCCGCTGCTGTGGGCGTTGCGTGATATCGTGGGCCTGAAGGGGACCAAGTTCGGTTGCGGCATCGCCGCCTGCGGCGCCTGCACCGTGCTGATAGATGGCGAGCCGCAGCGCGCCTGTGCCGTGACGCTGGGCGATGTCGAGGGCGAAGTCACCACCATTGAGGGGCTGTCGCCCGACGGTACGCTGCATGCAGTGCAGGAGGCCTGGATCGAGCAGCAGGTTGCCCAATGCGGCTATTGCCAGTCCGGCCAGATCATGAGCGCCGTGGCCCTGCTGGCCGAGACGCCCGATCCCAGCGACGAAGAAATCGACGAAGCCATGCAGGGCAATTTGTGCCGTTGCGGTACCTATCCGCGTATCCGGGCGGCGATCCGGCTGGCATCGCGCAAGCTGGCGGGGGCGTAATGGGCAGGTTGGGCAAGATCGCAAGGCGCACATTCCTGCTGGGTACGGCGGCTCTGGCCGGTGGCGTGGCCGTTGGATACTACTTTTACAAGAAGCCGTACGACAATCCGCTTGAGCAGACGCTCGCCGAAGGTGAGGTCACCTTCAACCCCTATATCAAAGTTGCCGCAGACGGCACGATTGTTCTGATCGCGCCGCGGGCCGAAATGGGCCAGGGCGTGTCAACCACCCTGGCAGCCCTTGTGGCCGAGGAACTCGACGTCGATTTGAGCAATGTTCGCATCGAGCATGGTCCGGCCGATGGCGCCTATTATAACGAGGCGATGATCGTCGAAGGTGGCCCGTATTCCATGTTCGACCATAGCTTCTATGCCAATTTTCAGCGCAAATCTTCCGCCGTGACCGCCAAGTTCGTTGCGCTTCAGGCAACCGGTGGGTCCTCGTCGGTGCGCGATGGCTTCGACAAGATGCGCCAGGCAGGCGCGGTTGCCCGGCAATTGCTTTTGCAGGCGGCGGCCAAGAGGCTTGGCAAACCCGCCGGAAAGCTGACCACGGAAAACGGCAAGGTGGTCGACACCGTATCCGGCACGTCCCTGACCTATGGGGAACTGGCATCGGATGCCGCAAGCATCGAGCCGCCGGACACGATTGCCCTGAAACCGCGCGATCAGTGGAAGATCCTGGGCAAATCGCAACCGCGTATCGACATGCATGCCAAGTCCACTGGCACTGCAGGTTTCGGCATCGATGTTGATCTGCCGGACATGCTGTATGGCACGGTGCGCATGAACCCACATATCGGCGGTGAGCTAAAGTCGTTCGACGACAGCAAGGCCAAGGCCATGCGCGGTGTCGTGAAGATCGTCAGGATTGACGCCGGTAAGCTCGGCCAGGGCATAGGTGTCATTGCCGACAACACGTGGCGCGCCTTCGAGGCGGCAAAGGCCGTCGAGGTCGAATGGGGCGATGCGCCTTATCCTGCCAGCACGGACGCCATCTTGGACGACTATCGCGCGGCGATGGCGGACGGTAGCTCACACGCCCTGACCGATCGCGGCGATGCGGAGGGTGTAGTCGCTGATACATCTTCGGGTGCTTTGGTGGAAGCGGAGTATTCCGCGCCCTTTCTGGCTCACGCCTGCATGGAGCCGATGAACGCCACGGCCAGGTTCAAGGACGGAAAGCTGGAGATCTGGGCCGGTTCGCAGGCACCCAACATGTATAAGCTGGTGGGATCGCGCGAACTGGACATCTCGTCGTCCGACGTCACCGTCCACAACACCCTGCTGGGTGGTGGATTTGGCCGGCGTGGCGAGGGCGACTTCCCGCTTTATGCCGTGAAATTGGCGAAGGAGGCCGGTGGCCGCCCGGTTAAGGTCACCTGGACCCGCGAAGAGGACATGACCCATGACATGTACCGTCCGGCAGCGCTCGGCCGCTTCAAGGCACGGGTCACCAAGGATGGCGCGCTGAACGCCGTTGATGCCCGCATTGCCGCCCCGTCCATCACTAAGAGCGCGCTGGATCGCACCCTGCCTGGCGCGTTCATGCCGTTTCCGGACCGGCTGATCTCTGAAGGCGCGTTTGATCAGCCCTACGGCATCGAGAACTTCCGTGTCCAGGGTGTGCCGGTGGAGTGCGAGGTGCCGCTCGGTTTCTGGCGCTCGGTCGGAAATTCCCACAATGCCTTCTTCCAGGAGTGTTTCATCGATGAGGTCGCCCATGCGGCCGGACAGGACCCGGTCGCTTTCCGGCTGGCCCTGCTGAAGGACCATCCGGTTGCGGCCGAAACTGTCGCCAAGGTGGCGGCCATGTCCGGTTGGGACAAACCGCTGGGCGAGGGCAAGGGCAGGGGTATCGCATTTACCTTGTCGTTTGGCACCTATGTGGCTGAAGTGGTCCAGGTATCGGATGCCGGCGATGGCATCCGCATCGACAAGGTCTGGTGCGCAGTGGACCTTGGAACCGCATTGGACCCGTCCATCATCGAGGCGCAGATGCAATCGGGCATCGTGTTTGGACTGTCCGCGGCGCTTGGCCAGGAGATCACCTTCGCGGACGGCATGGTCGAGCAGACCAACTTCGATACCTATGACGCCATGCGCATCCACCAGGCACCTGAGATCGAGGTCGCCATTCTGGAGAACTCTGAAACGATCGGTGGTGCGGGCGAGCCCAGCACGCCGCCCTCGGTGCCGGCGCTGGCCAACGCGATCTTCGACCTCACAGGCAAACGCCTGCGCCACATGCCGCTGTCCAAAGACGTCAGCTTCGTGACCTGATCGGTATGTTTGAACGCTTTGAGCACAGACGGATCAGGACATCCGGCGCCGAAATCAACCTGGTGACGGGAGGCAAGGGTCCGCCCCTGTTGTTGCTGCACGGCTACCCGCAAACCCATGTCATGTGGCACAAGGTGGCGCCAATTCTGGCGGATCACTTCACGGTCGTATGTGCCGATCTGCGCGGCTATGGCGATAGTTCCAAGCCGCCGTCGGGCGCGCGTTCGGCCAACTATGCCAAGCGGCAGATGGCACGCGATCAGGCCGAGATCATGTCGTCTCTGGGCTTTGACCGGTTCCACCTGTGTGGCCATGACCGGGGCGGTCGCGTTGCGCACCGCCTCACGCTCGACCACCCGGAGCGGGTTCTGACGTTGTCGGTACTGGACATTGCACCGACCCGGGAGATGTACGCCAACACCACGGATGCCTTCGCCCGCGCCTACTGGCACTGGTTCTTCCTGATCCAGCCGCACCCGTTTCCTGAACGACTGATCGGGGCGGACCCGGAAGGCTATCTGAAGGACAAATGCGGCGGGTTTGGCGAAGAGGCGATGGGCCACTTCACGCCCGAAGCCTGGAGCGAGTATCTGCGGTGTTTCCAGGATCCTGAAACGATCAGGGCAAGCTGTGACGACTACCGCGCGGCGGCGACGATCGACATCGAGCACGACGATGCCGATGGTGACCGGCTTGTCGAGTGTCCTCTGCTTGTGTTGTGGGGCAGGCAAGGCGTCATCGAAAAGTGCTTCGATGCACTGGCCGAGTGGCGCAAGCGGGCCGGCGATGTTCGCGGCACTGCCCTTGACGGCGGTCACTATCTGGCCGAAGAACGTCCCGAGGAGACCGCTGCGGAACTGATCCGGTTCCATGCCGGCGCGAGTGCCTGACAACCGGGAAGAAAAGATGACCGATCGCCAAGATGACGCGCCGGACTTCGCGCGCCGATACATCAACCTTGCCTCGCCGCGGCTCGGCACCGAAGTGCTCTCCGCCACCGATGACTTCTTTGCCGACAAGTCGCGTCTGATAAAGGACGACCCGCCGGTCTTCATTGCCGACAAATACGACGACAACGGCAAGTGGATGGATGGCTGGGAATCGCGGCGCAAGCGCGGGCCGGGCCACGACAGTTGCGAGATCAAGCTCGGCTTGAAGGCGGTCATCCGCGGTATCGATTTCGACACCAGCCACTTCACCGGCAACTATCCGCCGGCCGCGTCGCTGGAGGCCCGCCGGTCGGACGGCGACGATGGCTGGACGGAAATCGTCGCCTCGCAGAGCCTGGGGCCGAATGCGCATCATTTCGCCGAAGTAACCGATGGCAATGTCTACGACATGCTGCGGTTTCACATCTATCCCGATGGTGGTGTCGCCCGCCTGAGGGTCTATGGCGAACCGGTGGCGGAATGGCAGGATGCCGATGCGAACGCTGTCTACGAACTGTCGGCGCTGAAGAATGGCGGCCGTATCGTGGCGTATAACGACGCCCACTACGGCAGCGTGTGGACGCTGCTGACCGAAGGCCGTGGCGTCAATATGGGAGACGGCTGGGAAACCCGCCGCCGTCGCGAACCGGGCAACGACTGGATAATCATCGCGCTTGGTGCGGCCGGAACAGTCGAGGCGATAGAAGTCGATACCTGCCACTTCAAGGGCAATTTCCCCGATGCCTGCTCTGTTCAGGCTGCAAGCGTGACCGGTGGTACCGATGACTCGATCATCACCCAGTCCATGTTCTGGCCGGAACTCCTGCCCGCTCAGAAACTGTCTGCCGACACTATCCACACGTTCGATGCGGGCCAGATTACGGCCGATGGACCGGTGACCCATGTCCGTCTGAATATCCATCCCGATGGCGGTGTCAGCCGCTTCCGCGTGTTCGGCAAACTGGCGTGAGGGAAAAGCGTCATGTCTGCTGTACTCTCACCGGAGCCTTTGACCAAAGATGCCTTCGCACCCTTCGGCGATGTGATCGAGATGGCCGGAGCGCATCACTACCCGATCAATCAAGGCACGACGGAGCGCTACCATAACCTCGCCAATGTCGATGTGGCCTCCCAGGATGGCCAGCCGTTGATTAGCATTTTCCGCGGCCAACCCCGGCCGATGCCCATAGAGCTGGTCTTGATGGAACGCCATCCGCTGGGCACCCAGGCGTTCTATCCGCTGCAGGATCGCGACTGGCTGCTGGTCGTGTCCGTGGCATCCGACCCGCGCGACATTGACGGTCTGAGGGCCTTTCGGGCCACCGGCGTGCAAGGCGTCAACTATGCCCGCAATGTCTGGCATCACCCGCTACTGGTGCTTGAGCCGGATAGCGACTTCCTGATTGTCGACAGGGGCGGGCCCGGCGACAACCTTGAGGAGGTGCTCTTGCCTGAAGGCGTCACCCTGGAGGCCGGTCAATCCGCATGAGCCGCTCCGCCGACATTCTGGCAAAGCTGATTGCCTATCCGACGGTGAGCCGCGACGGCAATCTCGACCTGATCGCCTATGCCCGCAACGAGCTTGAAGCGCTCGGGTTTAGCTGCACCCTTGTGCCGAGCGAGGACGGCGCCAAGGCCAACCTGCTGGCGACGGCCGGCCCGCAAGATCGTCCCGGCATCGTGCTGTCCGGCCATACCGATGTCGTTCCCGTCGAAGGTCAGGACTGGACGTCAGACCCCTTCAAGATGCGCACGGCCAACGGCAGGCTCTATGGCCGGGGTACGTCGGACATGAAGGGGTTCATCGCCTGCTGCCTGTCGCTGGCCCACGATGTGAAGGCGCAAAAGCTGGCGATGCCTTTGCAGTTCGCCTTCAGCTATGACGAGGAAATCGGCTGCCTGGGCGTGCGCCGGCTGATTGCCATGATGCGCGATCTGCCGGTGCGCCCGCGTTTTTGCATCGTTGGCGAGCCGACATCCATGCAAGTCGTCACCGCGCACAAGGGCAAGGTGTCCTGGCGGGTGCATTGCGCCGGGCTTGAGGCGCATTCGAGCCTAGCGCCCACGGGAGTCAACGCGATCTATATGGCCGCCGACCTTATCTCGCAAATCCGTGCGCTTCAGGCCCGTGTCGAACGCGATGGTGCGCGCGACGGCGATTATGAAGTGGCCTATACAACCCTGCACACCGGCACGATTGCCGGCGGTGAGGCGCTTAACATCGTGCCCAATCAGGCAGGCTTCGAGTTCGAGATCCGCAACCTGCCCGACGACGATCCGGAACCGCTGATGCAGGAGATCCATGCCGCAGCTCGGAGGATCGAGGCGGATGCGCGCAAGATTTACCCGGACGCCGCAATCCGGTTTGAGCCCATCTCCGAATATCCGGCCTTCGACTGCCCGCCGGATACGGAGGTGATTTCGTTCGTGAAATCGCTGACCGGCGGCAACAGCACCGGCAAGGTGAGTTTCGGCACCGAGGCCGGCCTGTTCCAGAGCAGGCTGGAAGTCCCGACGGTTGTTTGCGGCCCGGGCTCCATTGCCCAGGCACACAAGGCTGACGAGTTCATTGCCCTCTCGGAAATGAATGCCTGCGATGCCTTTCTGCGCCGTCTGCTTGAGCGGATCTCGGCGTAGGCAGGCCCGGGTCAGGACCCTATGGGCGAGCAATGCGAAACTGCAGTTTTGCCGAAGGTGCTTTATTTCATTGAATAGTACAGGCCAACGTGCAAACAACGCACACAATTACAATTCCACGGCATTTGGAAAAACACCCTGTTTTCGCGCGAAATAGCAATACAGCACTATGTCATACCTGCTGATACCGGTTGTCGTTTTCTGCGTTGTCACATGTTTTATCTATCGATCACGGCCTGTGAGGCAGCACGAGCGTGTCTTCGAAGATAGGGTGGAGAATATCCCTATTGTTGCTTCGGTTCTTGAGACGTCCAGGCTTGGCGAGCCGAAATTGACCCTGCAGCTCAATGACAGCCCCGCAGCCATGCAAGTTCGCTTCCTCAGCGATCAGATTAAGGTAGCGGTACCGTTGATCGCCGGGCTCAAAAGGAGCAAACAGGACGAATTTGCAAAATTTGTGCGCGATCGGTTGTTGCGGCCAGCCGCGAAGCGGAAGAGTGGAAAACAAGTGGCATTGCACTTTTCGTTGAACCGTGCGCCTGACGATACCGCCGACAAGTTGGAAGACGCGTTTTCTTGCCTGTTCGATGTGTCACCGGACAGCGAACTCACAATGAAGGTGGTTGCTGCAAATGTGGATCTGAATTTCCTGACCTCCATACTTGGTTCCGATGATCCAGATGCTCGCTTTCAGCAGGAATTTGAAGGCTGGAGGCACAAGGGGAAGAAGCACTGGCAGATCACTCTTTATCGCTTGCGTTTTGCGGCCAACATGCTTTTCGTCCCTCCGGTTCTGGTCGCGACGTTCTTGGCGTATGGCATTCGAGCATTCTGCGCAGCCGCGCTTGTGGCATTGATGATCAAAATGGCAATGCAGCTAGCTGGAGACGAAAGGCCGTTTGATGACGCCGGCGGATGGATCTGGCTGCTCGTGGTCGGCTTGTTTGCGCATGCTGCGTTCACTGACCAGTTCGATTATGTCCAGATGGTCCCGACAATCCTATGCGGACTGACAGCACTGGCACTACTTGCTTCAGCTGTGCCGTGCCGACTCGCTTGGCAGAGATTTTTGCAATTCTCTCCCAAGCTCTGCGATTGCAACCTCAAGTCGGCACAAGACGGTTCAATTGGCGGTCCTGTTTTGATCCCGGTAGCAATCGGCATTGCTGCGCTTGCTGCAGCAACAAACGAATATGTCCGGGCCAATGAAACTCTGGAAACATGGGTGTGGCTCTACAGTTTCATGTGGCCGGTAGTGATGTCGGCTGTTGCGGTTGCTTTTCTTGTCACAGTGTTGATCGCATCGCTGCAAGAGGTGTGCGGCAAAGAACAGCGTTAACGCACTTGTGAGGCCGGATCACGGAGGAAACGGAATGGTCAGAGCAGTTTTTATATCCGCCGTCATCCTGGCGCAGGCCGGGGTCCAGATGTGAGTCAGCGATTTGACGCGACCGCTGTTCTGGATACCGGAACATCTTTAGTCCCTGTCGCGGCTTCGCCGCTCCTCGCCTCTTCTTAGGTCCCGGTCGGCTCCTGCGGAGCCTCCTCGCCTCTTTGTTGCCGGCATGACGGTTCTTTGTCGAACCATTTCCTTGCATTTGCAACCTGGCCGCGTAAAGTGCGGGCGGGATCAGCGCAAGGCTGATTCTGGGGCGTGGAAACCCCTCCAGTGGCGGCTGGTACCAGCCGTACAATGGTGCCTCCTCGATCTCTGATCGGGGAGGCATTGGCGCATGTCCAGGGCTTCGGCTTAAAGGCCAATGCGGCCGTCCACTGGCGGCTTTCCAACTCCCCGATCGCCAGAGAGTTTTGTCCAGGCGGCAGGCTTTCCGGCGGTCATTTCACTTTA
>JANQIR010000139.1 GCA_028282065.1 Aestuariivirgaceae bacterium | reverse complement strand
TAACTTTCCCCGGCACGGGGAGACACGCTCATGTCTACTTCAGCGAACTTACGCTCCATGCAGCAGCTTCGCAGCGGTGATCTTGTTGTCATCTGTGCGGACTGCGAGCCGTTTCGCTCTGCTGTTCAAATCTGCAGCGAATTCAGACTGAAGCCGATATTTGTGGAACCCCGTAGCGAAGGTCATGCAGATCTGGAAGCACTGCAGTCACGGCTCTATCGCGACCGCATGGGCGATATCAAGGCTGTGCTGGTGAGCGCTGCGGCCGCAACGGCGGTCCAGGATGTTATTGATCTGGCATGGCACGACGCGTTCGTGATCGTCGACACCACCTTGGCGCGCGCCGCCTGACCGGTACAGGCCGCTCAGCGCGCATTTCGAAATTCACTTCGCACTCCGGCAATTCAGAGGCATGATATGAGTCATACGCTTTTTCCCTTGCGCAAACAAAGACTGCAACGAAGCACCCTGGCGGTTCCCGGGTCCAATCCATCAATGATCGACAAGGCCGCTGACAGCGATGCCGATGTGATCTTCCTGGATCTTGAAGACGCAGTTGCGCCGCCGGAGAAGGAGCAGGCCCGCAAGAACATCATCACTGCGCTCAATGACATTGATTGGGCCGGCAAGGGTAAGACCATGTCGGTGCGGATCAATGGCCTTGATACGCACTATATGTATCGCGACGTGGTCGACGTCATGGAGCAGGCCGGCCACAGGCTTGATACCATTCTTGTGCCGAAGGTCGGCGTGCCGGCGGACCTTTATATGGTGGAAGCCATGGTTAACCAGATCGAAACGGCCATGAAGCGCGAACCGCGCGTGCAGTTGGAGGCGCTGATCGAGACGGCGCTTGGCATGGCGAATGTCGAGCAGATTGCGCAGTTCTCCGGCCGTCTTGAGGCGTTGCACTTCGGTGTCGCCGATTATGCTGCCAGCTTGCGGGCCCGCACCGTCAATATAGGAGGGCTCAATCCCGACTATCCCGGAGATCAGTGGCACGCCGCGTTGAGCCGTATGACCATTGCCTGCCGGGCATACGGCCTGCGCGCGATCGATGGTCCGTTCGGCGATTTCTCCGACCCGGATGGATATCGCGATGCCGCTCGCCGTGGCGCGGCCCTCGGGATTGAGGGCAAGTGGGCCATTCATCCCTCGCAGATCGAGCTGGCAAACGGTGTTTTCTCGCCGCCGGAAGCCGAAGTGACGCGTGCCCGCCGTATCATTGAGGCGCTGCGTGAAGCCGAAGCCCAGGGCAAGGGGGCAGCCTCGCTTGATGGAAAAATGATTGACGCGGCCTCCGAGCGCATGGCCGCCAATGTACTTGCCGTGTCTGCGGCAATCGACGCGCGCGCCGCGTAGTTGATGAAGGACAAACGACAATGGACATTCACGAGTATCAGGCCAAGGAAATTCTACACCGGTTCGGTGTACCGATCCCACGCGGCGCCCTGGCTTACAGCCCTGAGCAGGCGGCTTATCGCAGCCGGGAAATCGGCGGTGACAAATGGGTTGTCAAGGCTCAGGTGCATTCCGGCGGCCGTGGCGAAGCCGGAGGTGTCAAGGTTTGCGACTCCGACACCGAAATCCGGGACTTTTCCGGTCAGTTGTTTGGCCGCAAACTGGTGACCCGCCAGACCGGCGAGCGTGGAAAGCTGGTTGGCAGGGTTTATGTCGAAGAGGCATTGGCCATTGCGCAGGAACTGTATCTGGGGCTGGTTCTGGATCGCGCGTCGGAACGCATCATGGTCGTCGCATCCGCCCAGGGCGGCATGGAGATCGAGGAGCTTTCAGAAGAGCACCCGGATGCGATCTTGCGCATGACGATCGACCCGGCCACCGGGTTTTTGGAATATCAGGCACGCGAGCTGGCCTTCGGGCTGGGACTGGACTCCTCACAGGTCGCCCAGGCTGCAAAGGTGTTTCGCGCCTGCTATCGGGCATTTCGCGATCTTGATGCCACAATGGTTGAAATCAATCCGTTGATCGTTACCCAACAGGGCGATTTGGTGGCTCTGGATGCCAAAATGTCCTTTGACGACAACGCCTTGTTCCGGCGCAACGAAATCGCCGAACTTCGTGACATGAGCCAGGAGGACCCGCTGGAATCGCATGCTGCGGACCGCGGTCTGTCCTACGTGTCGCTGGACGGCAACATAGGCTGCATGATCAATGGCGCCGGTCTTGCCATGGCGACCATGGACATGATCAAGCTGATGGGCGGTGCGCCGGCCAACTTTCTTGACATTGGCGGCGGCGCCAGCCCCGAACGCGTGCTGACGGCCTTTCGCACGGTGCTGACCGATCCCAAGGTCGAGGCGATCCTGGTCAACATCTTTGCCGGCATCAACCGGTGTGACTGGATTGCCGAGGGTGTCGTTCAGGCCTTTGAAAAAGCTGAAATAAAAGTACCGGTCATAGTCCGGCTGTCCGGAACCAATGTCGAAGAGGGCCGCCGTATTCTTGAAGAATCGCAGCTGCCTGTCGCAACAGCCGATACACTGGCCGAGGCCGCTGAAAAGGCGGTTGCCGCAGTCTCCCGCAGTCAAGCCGCCTGAAGCGGAAAAGGAACTGAAGAATGAGCATTCTTATCGACGAAAACACCAAAGTGATCGTCCAGGGCATTTCCGGTCGTATCGGTCAGTTTCATGCTGAGGATATGCTGCGTGAGGGCACTAACGTAGTCGGTGGCGTGACCCCGGGCAAAGGCGGCCAGACGGTGCTGGGCCTGCCGGTGTTCAACACCATGAAGGGGGCCGTGCAGGAAACCGGCGCGACTGCCTCGATCGTGTTCGTGCCGCCGCCCTTCGCGGCGGATGCCATCATGGAAGCCGCGGATGCGGGCATTCGCTACTGTGTTTGCATCACCGATGGAATTCCGGCTCAGGACATGATCCGGGTAAAGCGGTTCATGCGTCGGTACCGCGCGGAAAACCGCATGATTCTGACAGGCCCGAACTGTGCGGGAACCATATCGCCAGGCAAGGCGATGATGGGCATCATGCCGGGGCATATTTACCTGCCCGGCAGGATAGGTATTGTCGGCAGGTCCGGGACGTTGGGTTACGAGGCCGCCAGCCAGATGAAGGAACTTGGCATTGGCGTGTCGACCTCCGTGGGCATTGGCGGCGATCCGATTAATGGGTCCGGTTTCCGCGATCTTTTGCAGCTCTTTGAAGATGATCCGGCAACGGATGCCGTCCTGATGATAGGTGAGATCGGTGGTCCGCAGGAGGCCGAGGCAGCCGCCTTTGCGCGCGATCACATGACAAAACCCGTTGCAGCCTTTGTCGCCGGTCTGTCAGCCCCAAAGGGACGCAAGATGGGCCATGCCGGTGCGATTATCTCCGCTTTTGGTGAAAGCGCACAGGAGAAGGTCGTGATCCTGGAAGAAGCCGGTGTAACGGTCGCGCCGAATCCGTCCAGTATGGGCGCCACGGTGGCTGAAGTTCTGCGCCGCAATTCGCTGGCGGCTTAGGAAACGGGCGGGTGTTGAGGTCATGATCGCGGCAGCACTGGAGATCGTTCACCCGGTCGGGCCGGCCCTGGCGGATGATCCCGAGAGCTATCGCGAGCATGCCGGCGGGTTGCTTGTCAGCCTGCTTGACAGTGTTGTGCGTGCACATGAACCCAGGCTGGCACGGGTGTTTTCCGGTTCAGAACCGGTTGACGCCTCAGACACCGGCCTGCTGGTCAAGGCGCTGCAGGCGATCGGGATTCGCTTCCAACTGGCGCGGATCGCCGAGGAATTGGCTCAGATCCAGCAACTGCGCCAGATCGAAAGCACCGCTGGTCCCGATGCGGTCATCGGCTCGCTGCATCGCGCATTGGGGCAGGCCGCCTCGCAGGGTGTTGATGGGAAAACCCTCGGTGCCCTGCTGGAGCGTATTGAGGTGACACCAACGATCACCGCTCACCCGACGGAGGCCAAACGCACCACGGTTCTGGAGAGTTATCGACGCATCTACCGCTCCTTGGTCGATCTGGAGGCCAATCGGTGGACGCCGCGTGAGCGCGAGAGGATCGTGGTTGGAATTCGAAATCAGATCGAGCTTCTTTGGATGACCGGAGAGCTCAGGCTGGACCGCCCTACACTGGAAGAGGAAGTGTCCTGGGGGCTGCATTTTTTCAATGAAACCCTGTTTGACGGGGCAGTTGAAGCCTGGCGCGACCTGGCTGATGCGCTGGCCCGGCACTATCCTGCATCAGGGCTCAAGGCGCCGGCGTTTTTGAGATTTTCATCCTGGATCGGCGGTGATCGTGACGGCAATCCCAATGTTACGACAGCCGTCACCTACAGGACTATGATGCGGCTGCGTGAGAACGCATTGCAGCACCATATTTCCGAACTCAAGCGTCTGATCGGCATGTTGAGTATCAGCGATCGGTTGTCACCCGCGCCTGAGGAATTCTGCTCCAGGCTCGGTCAGTTACTGTCATTGTCCGGGCTGGGCGATGCATTGCGGCAACGCAACAATCGGGAGCTCTTCCGGCAATATTGTTCTGCAATGCTTGCGCGCCTGGAGGTGAGTAATGGTGACAAGGGGGGCGGTGCCATTCCTTATCGCTCTCCGGGTGAACTGATTGATGATTTGGCAATTCTTGAGGACGGATTGGTTCAGTCCGGTGCGGAGCAGGTTGCCCGGTTTGAAGTTGCCCCTCTGCGTTGTCAGGTTCAGACCTTCGGATTCCGCACCGCATCACTGGACATTCGTCAGAACTCGTCGGTCATCAACCGTACGGTTGAGGCCCTTAGTGGAACCGACCCCGGCAACAAGTCCGCAACTCTCAGCGATGAAGCGGCAGAGACGCTTTCCCTGTTTCAGCTGATCTGTGAAAGCCACGGCGATCCTGAGGCTATTGGCAGTTTCATACTGTCCATGACGGGCTCTGCGGATGACATCTTGAATGTGTGTCGCCTTGCACAACATGCCAGCGGCGGTCGGCATGTGCCGGCGACGTTCCCGCGCATCACGCCGCTGTTCGAAACGATTGCAGATTTGCGCAATGCGCCGGCGATTCTTGCCGAAGTGCTGGCTGAACCTGAAGTTCGCGACGCGCTGGTCAGGAATGGTGTCGTTGAAGTCATGCTTGGCTATTCGGACTCCAACAAGGACGGCGGTTTTCTGACCTCCGTATGGGAACTGGCCCGGGCGCAGCAGCAAATTGTCGACACATGCGAGGCGCAAGGCGTCGAAGTGCGTTTCTTCCACGGGCGTGGCGGGTCGGTCAGCCGGGGCGGTGCACCGACCGGAAGGGCGATTGCTGCACAGCCGGCCGGCACGGTGCGTGGCAGGTTGCGTGTCACCGAGCAGGGTGAAGTCGTGTCCGGCAAATACTCGAACCGCGGCACTGCGCGCACCCATTTGAAGCTTCTCGGCGCCAGCGTGATCGCGCATTCCCTCGGCACCATCCGCAATCTTTCCGATGAACCTCTCGAGGCTCCGCTGGCCGCTGCACTGGAGGAAATGTCGGCAAAGGCGTTTGAAGTTTATCGTGGGCTTTTGGATGCGCCTGGCTTTCTTTCATATTTCAATGCTGCCAGCCCGGTTGAGGAATTGACGCTCCTCAAGATCGGATCGCGCCCTGCCAGACGCTTTGGCGCCGCCGGATTGGAGGATCTGCGCGCCATTCCCTGGGTTTTTGCCTGGAGCCAGAACCGTCACATGATAACCGGTTGGTATGGTGTCGGCTCGGCGCTTGAGGAGGTTTCCGCCAAA
>JANQIR010000111.1 GCA_028282065.1 Aestuariivirgaceae bacterium | reverse complement strand
GCATTCTTTGTGAAACCTGAGTCACTAAAAATGCTCTATCTCTTTGATATTGAGCATGTTCTTATCCGAAAACCGCACACACTTTTCGGGAACATGCTCTAGGAAAAAGGCCTCCGGAGCCGGATACGCAGGCGCCGGAGGAAAGGACGGTCCGGCATGGAGGACATGCCGGACCCCGAGCATTCTACTTCCTGTACTCTTCAGGCAGGAACAACATGAAGTCGTTGTCTTCGCCTCCCGCATGGCATTCGTGGCAGAAGCCGACCTTTGCTGATCCGGCACCTTTGGTGACACCGAATGTCGATCCGTCGGGCATGATCATGGCGTACTGCCAATCTGCGGTCGCCTCGTTCCAGCCCTTCGACTTCTTCTCCATGATGAATAGCGGGCCTATCGAAGCCTTGCCCTTTATGCTGACAGTGAAGCTTGGTTTTGCAGTAACGCTGCCCACCGGCATGGCTTTCACTTCGTCGAACTTGCTGTAAGTTTTCGCACCCATCTTGTTGACGTAGTTGTGGACGAAACGTCCGCCATGTGTGTCGCTGCGGTACCCCTGCTTGGAGAACTGCTTGAACAGACCCCAGCTACCGGCAGCCTTGTGACCACCCTTGACATAAGCCTTGAGCATCTTTGGTGCGAGGCAACCATACAGCTTGTTCATTTCGGCCGCGGTCAGTTCGACGTCCGGCGCGTCTGCACCGCAAGCTCCGCACGCGCCACACGCTCCGCAACCTGGCTTGGTCGCAGCACAAGGATTGGCGCCGCAGGCTCCGCAGCCTTTGGCGGCACCGCAAGCGCCGCATGCACCACAGCCTGCTTTCGTTGCCGCGCAGGGATTTGCGCCACAGGCTCCGCAGCCTTTGGCCGCACCGCAAGCGCCGCATGCACCACAACCGGTCTTAGCCGCCGCGCAAGGATTTGCGCCGCACGCTCCGCAGGCTTTAGCTGCACCGCAGGCGCCGCATGCACCACAACCGGTCTTGGCCGCCGCGCAAGGGTTGGCGCCACAGGCCGCTTTCCATAGCCGCGGAACATAACAATCCGTTGCAACGGACGCTGAACCGCCTGCGCCACATGCACCACACGCTCCGCATGCGCCACACGCCCCGCAGCCTGGCTTGGTTGCCGCGCAAGGATTGGCACCACAGGCTCCGCAGCCTTTGGCAGCACCGCATGCGCCACACGCACCGCAGCCAGCCTTTGTCGCCGCGCAAGGATTGGCACCACAGGCTCCGCAGCCTTTGGCAGCACCACAGGCGCCACACGCTCCGCAGCCAGCCTTTGTCGCCGCGCAAGGATTGGCACCACAGGCTCCGCAGCCTTTGGCCGCACCACAGGCACCGCATGCTCCGCAGCCTGGCTTGGTTGCCGCGCAAGGATTAGCGCCACAGGCTCCGCAGGCACCACAACCGGTCTTAGCCGCCGCGCAGGGATTCGCACCGCATGCACCGCACGCTGCTTTGCATGCGCCACACGCGGCTTTGCAAGCACCACATGCGCCACAGGCTTTAGCTGCACCGCACGCCGCCTTACATGCGCCACAGGCAGCACCACAAGCCGCTTTGGACGCGCCGCACGCCGCCTTACATGCGCCACAGGCAGCGCCACACGCGGCCTTGCACGCGCCGCAGGCCGCCTTTGCGGCGCCACAGGCACCACATGCGCTACACGATGCAACGCGGATCGCTGCCGGCGGATTCACGTTCTTCGCGCTGCCGTCGTCTTCGCTCAAACGGGCTTGCGGCCGTTTGGCTGCTGTTGGATTACCGGCAGCCGGTTTTACGGCTGCAGGCGTGTTCGACACGCTGCCCGAGGATGCGGCAGCGTTGGCCGGGCCGGCCGCAAGGGCTAGCGCCAGCGGAAGTGCAGCGGCAGTGGACAGCAATTTAACTTTATGCGGTATCATTCAACTCCCTCCGTTCGTTTCGTCCGCGCTGGCAGCCCACTGTCGAGAACCGCCGAAAGCTTCTGAAAATTACACTGTTCACATTAAGCCCGACCCGGCTCTTCGTGGGGTCAACTCGTGTCAACAGGTCATCACATTAATGTGACGCGGCGCGGTAAGAATATTTGTAACTATTTGCGGACCAGTCTGAAGCCGACAAGGATATGCTTGATCAACTCGGGCCGCCCGTGACGCGCGGCAGGGCGGCATACGCCGCATCCCTTGTCGTCCCAAGAGCCGCCTTTGACGATGCGCCGGTTCGCTCCTGCCGGTGTTGACGTCCATTCAAAGACCTGTCCGGCCGCATCCAGCAGCCCAAACGGGCTGACCGTTTCCGGATAGGATCCGACCGGTTGTGTTTTGAACGGACCGGCATCGTGGCTGTTCAGCTTGCTGGCATCGAAGCTGTTGCCCCATGGAAACAATCGACCGTCGGTTCCGCGCGCCGCCTTTTCCCATTCTGCTTCTGTAGGTAGCCGCCACGTTTGGCCTGTCTTTTCTGACAACCACTGGGCAAAGGCGCTGACATCGCCGTAGGACACCAGCACCACCGGATGGTCCAGCCGGGATTTGGGCGGCGAAGAGGATTGCCAGATATAATGTACGGCCCGGCGATAGGGATGAATGAGTCCGTATCCATCCCAGGTCTTCTTGGAAACGGTCGGCCGCCGGTGGCCCGTTTCTGCCAGGAACACACCATAGTCCCGGTTGGTCACCGGTGTGCGCATGATGAAATACCTGTCAAGTTTCACCGTGCGTTTGCGCTCGCCGTCATACCAGCCGCGTTGACGTGTGACGCTATGGCCATACGCCCGTTCGTCAAGCTTGTAGGCTTTTTCCTTTTCGAGCGCGTCGGACCCCATGATGAACGGCCCCGACGGTATCTCCACAATCTCCGGAGCTTTAAAATCACTCCAGGCTGGTGCCGATAGTGTCCAGGCAGCCAGAACGGTGACGCATGCCAGGAAGGTATGGATTCGCCCTGGCATCATGCGCTGAGTTTTTCGCGCCCCAGCGCCTGCCGTACCGCTTCAATTTGGCGGTCAACGTCAATGTCCAGTGATGAGGTCACTTCCAGTTGCCGGTCTTCATAGATGTCCGTATCAGGATTTGCCTTCGCCCAACGCCTTAAGGTCTCGTCGCGCGCCAGGACCAGGGCTTTGATCTGCGGATAGAACAGCCGCAGCATGGAAGTTACCCAGCGGTTGGTCGCCAGGCACGGATAGGTATGATCGACTTCGAACAGGTCGAGCATGCGCACGACGTCCGGCGCGGAATAGAAGGTTTCTTCCGCGACCCACCGATTGACTGTAAACAGGCCGATCGGAAAGCCCGGCTGGTTCATTGAAATGGCGATGAAGTGCGTGATCGCATCTTTACCCAGTGGCCGGCTGGCGGAACCCGCATAGGGGGCAGGCTGAATGTCGGGCGGCATGCCCTTGACCCGCAGGAATGTGTGAAAATGCCCATGCTCGCCGGTCTCGGGGCGGTGGGCGTGATAGTAGTACTGCGAGTGGGTCTGTTTGTCGTAGATGTCACCGGTAGGGTAGTGGTCGAGTTCGTAGAACTTGCCCTGGTGCGCTAGGCACTGGCCGACGACATTTTGCTCCGCCCGTTTTAGGACACGATAGCTCTCAAGCACGCTCTCTCCGGCCTGCTCCATCCGCAACAGGCGGTCCTTCGCCAGTTTTGTGATTTCACGTTCGACGTCGAATACCAGTTGGGTCTCACTCATTGCCTTCCACCACCCAGCCACGGCGCAAGACGTGCGCCATACACCCCAGCGACGCTCTATCGCCTTGCTGACCGGCTTGTGGAATCAATACTCCGTGAGCCATGAGCGATCGCTGGCCTTATATAAGCCGCGAAGGCTCCATGTTCAAAAACTGTCTTGTCCCTGCGCGGGCGTCCCGGTCGCATCTTTCCCTAGCGTGCCGGCTCGCTCCACCCGTGAACTGTTCTATCGGTTCAACCAGGCGCTCAGGGCCTCGATGCTGGCGGCGGCCGCCTTTTCGCCTGCTGCCTTGGCCTTTTTGTACCAGGCCATCGCCTTGTCCGGAGCCGGTTTGAGGCCGCGAACGTTCAGTTGTTCGTAGACCACCGGATCATACGTGCGTCCAAGGCCCGAAACCGCTTCTATACTGCCCATTTCGACGGCCTTTTCGTATATGCGGCGCGCCGCAATCACATCACCTAGGGCCATCAGCTCATCGGCTCGTGCGACCAGCGCGCCGAGCGGATCGGACGGGGTCTGCACCGTTTGAGGAGGCAGTGCTGCCAGCTTCGCCGGCACATTCGCTGCTGTTGGTGATTGTGGCGGTTCCGCAAGCGGACTGAAGCCGGTACCCGCCGGTTCGACGGTAACGGGGCTTTGCTGTGGCGGGCCGGAAACACCGGCAGCAGCGGCCGGTAGCGGTTCGCGAACAGTGCTCTGTGGCTGTTCCTCGACGGTTGCATGGCCATCGGATGCCGGCTGATCTGTCAGCTCGCCTGACGACAACGTCTGCGCCGCAGGCTCCACCGTCGTGTCGGGCGGCACTATGGCCACGTTGAGGTCCTGCGGCGGAGCGGCAAGCTGCCCGGTATCCGGCTCGATTGCTTCGACCGACAGCTTGATTTTGTCGTCGGGAACGGTCGGGATCACCAGTTTGATATCATGTACCTCGGCTTGTTGAAGCGTCCATGTGCCGTCCGGCTGCTTTGCACCGCCCGTTAACGAGGCCCCTTCCGGCAGGCCGGATACGCGCAAGCTCACGTCCGTCCCGGGTCGGCCGGTATCGGCGCGTAACGTGAGCGGAATGTGTGAGTTGACCGTGCCTTGCGCGTCGTGGACCTCAAGCCTGGTCGTAATGATCTGCTTGCGGCTGACCGCCGTTCGTGTGGGTGCAGGTGAAAAGTGTTGGTTGCCTGCCAGGTTGCTCTTGGTGAAGTGCTGGCGGGTGAACGTGCCGGGTATCGTCGCAGGCTTGTCTGCCGACTGTCCGCCGGGAAACACCCATGCGAACGCCAACTGCACCGCGTGGTTCGCCCCGGTGCCGTGTTCGTCAAGCACGTAAAGTCCGGTGCCGGCACCCAGTGCGACGGCCGCGGTCGCAGCAAGAGCAACCTTCAGGCCGGTCCGCCTGGAATTTTGCTGCCGCCGGTGCGCCGCTGCCCGATATACGCGCGCACTTTCGCGGCTGCCGTAGCCGTCCAGATCTTCGCACGCCTCGCCCCAGCCGGAATTGGCGGATGCGCTGCGTTGCGCCGTGGCTTTCAGCCTACGTGCGAGATAGGCGCGGTGACGGCGGGCGATTTCAGCGTCGTTTGAACTGCGGGCATCTCCAGGGTCATCCTCTTTTATCAACCCCTCGGTGCCTGTCGGGAGCTCGTGGGTTTGATCGGTATTGCCCGTCTCGGATATGTCGTAGAGGAAACGGGGAACGCGCGGATGGCCGGGGTCCGGCCTCAAGCGGTGCTCTTCTGCTTCGCGCCGCTCAAGCTCAAGGTCTTCGAACGCTTGCCTGTGGGCTCGGCCGTGAAGGCCGTCTTTGGCTTTGATCCGTCTTTCAAAGGCGCTCTTGTCCCATGACGCCGGTGCTTCGAACTGTGAAGTCTTGTTTTCTGCCGCTTGTATGTGTCTGTCATGTTCGCCGGTGGCGTCCACCTTCTTGGTACGCAACTCGCTCACTGTATTCACTCCCGACTCGACGCCGTCCGCTACTTTGGAAACTCACTACTGACTGGTCACGGCCCGCCACTGCATAAACCTCTGGAACAACTCGTCCTGATCGTTTCTGCTCAACGCCCGGGTCTCGCGCGAGGCCTTGAGAAAGGCCTTGAACGCCGCCCGCAATTTGCGTGTCTGGGCCTTGCTGGTTCGTGTCGTGCGGGCACTGTGCCGGCCGAGCCAGCCGCTGGCGGCCCTGTAACGGGTCCAGCCCGGCAGTTCAGAGTTAAGATTGACCTCCTGCCATTTGGCATGGCGGGGTGGCTTCTGGAATTCGTCGAATTTGTTGAACAGGGCTGTGATGAATCTGTTCACCCTGGCATGCCGGGATGTGCCCTGCCGCCAATTGAACACCGCCATGACGGCGCCGACGGCAATCGTGTCGACGGGCTTTCCGGGCGCAATCAGCCCCGGATAATCCTTTGCCGTGACGCGTGCTGGAAGATAGGTCGACTGCAACGGTGCCGAATATTGTACCGGCAGGATCTGCAGCCCGTCGCGCGCCTTGATCTTGGAAAAGATCGATGCCGGCTTCCCGGCCACATAGACCATCCCGGCGATTTCTCCGGTTTTCACTTTCTGCAACGCGAGTTCGTAGTCATGGGTTGTTGGCGTGACGCGCAACCCCAGTGACTTGAATACCACCGATGCGGTCATATAGGTGCCGGATCCCGCGTTACCGAAGTTGACCTTCCTGCCACGAAGCGCAGCGATGTTCCTGACCCCCTTGCGGGTGATCAGGTGGAACTCTTCGTTGTAGAGCTTGGTGACATAGTGCACCCGGCTGGCGATATTGCGGTGCAGTTTCCTGTCGCGAATATAGGTCAGCACATCCGACTGAACGATCGCCACGTCAACGCCTTTAAGATAGAGCAGGTCGTTGATGTTCTGCAGCGACCCCTTGCCGGCAATGGCGAGGATCCTGAGATCATCGCCGTCGTCCAGTACTGCCGAAAGGTCGGTGGCGATGCGGATGTAGGTTCCGCCGATGCCTCCGGCGATCACGCCGACCGTACCGGCGTTCGCCTTGTCGATGCTTGATCTCTTGATCGTCGCTTGTTGTGCGCTGGCTTCGTGTACGGACACCATCAATCCTGCTGCTGCAAATGCCAGCAGCAATGCCAGAACGGGCCTGTAAACAGATCTCATCACCCGATCCCTCCCTCTCTTCGATGAACGCAGGTACAAGAGGGCCGCATCGCGCCGTATCAACCGGCCCAGGTCGTGTGCTGGGCAGGTTTCGCAAAAAAGCGGTGCCATAATGAGGTTGCAAACAGGCGATTCGACGCCGGGCGTGGTGTGATTTCTAGGCGGAATGACCAAATCACTGCCGCAATTCCTCAACGGACGATCGCTGTGCACCAAAAACATGGCGAATGAGGGTGTAACCGTGACAGCTCTATGGCGGCAATTGGCGCACCGCCAAAAGTTTTGATCGATGTGGCGTTAGCTGCGTTCGCCCACCGGCACGTAGCCGCGTGCCTCCGGGCCGTTATAAAGAGTAAGCGGCCGAATGAGGATGTTGTTCTGCAACTGCTCGATACACTGTACCGTCCAGCCGGGAACGCGTCCGGCCGCAAAGATCGGTACGAACAGGTCTGGTGCAATGCCGTTCAGGTAGTAGATCACGCCGGAATAGAAATCGACATTTACGTTTACTCCGAAACGGGCATAGGGCGCCATGGCGGCAACGACGGCCTGAAGGATTTCGAACCATTTCGGCTCGCCCATTTCCTTCGATAGTCGCTCAACCCCGTCACGCATGTGTCTGGCGCGCGGGTCCTCTGCCCGGTAGACCCGGTGACCAAACCCGGTAACGGCTTCCCCGGCCTTGCGTTTGTCTTTGACATATTGCGCCGCATGTTCCGGTTGCCCGATTTCCTGCGCCATGCGCATGACATCTTCGGCAGCGCCGCCATGCGCAGGTCCTGACAGGGCGGCGACCGCGGCGGTGACCGCGGCGTGGAGGTTGGCTTCGGTGCCGATCACCACCCGTGCGGTGAACGACGATGCATTGGAACCATGCTCGGCATGCAGGATGAGGTCCTTGTCCATCAGTTTCGTGGCGTCTTCGGACGGCTTTTCGCCGCGGATCATCCACAGAAGATTGCCGGCATGGGAAAGGTCTGGATCGGGCTCCATCGGTGCGCGGTCATTGCGGATGGCCTCGTGTGCAGCCAGAATCATGGCAACTTGCGAGGTGAGCCGCAGGCCTTTCGCACGGGTCGCATCTATCGAATTGTCCGCGGTGTCCGCGTCGAAGGCGGCAATTGCGGACACGGCTGTACGCAACACATCCATGGGATGGGCATGCTTGATCGTTGTGATCAGCGAGACGATCTCCTCCGGCAGGCGGCGTGCCGATTTCAGAACATCTGTCACCGCATCCAGCTGCGTCCCGTTCGGCAGGTCTCCGTGAAGCAGCAGATAGGCGGTTTCTTCGAAAGTCGAGTGTTCGGCCAGGTCGTGAATGGAGTAACCTGAATATCTCAGCTCGCCTGCCTTGCCGTCGATGAACGTCGTTGCAGAGCGCTCGAAATAGACACCCTTCAGGCCGCGATTGATTTTCACGCTGCTGTCGTCACTCATGAATGACCTCTATTTTTGGGATTGCAGTAGACAAACACACCGGGTTCGCTGTGCAAGGTGACAAAGCAATTCGCCGCAATTGAGCACATTGAAGGGCCGCAATGAGCGACATCATTCACAATACAAGAGACAGAATCTCCGGCAAGGGATACCGGCTGATACTTCCGGAGGGGGGCGATGCCCGAATTCTCCAGGCCGCCCGAACGCTTGCCGACGAGGGTCTGGCCGTGCCTGTCTTGGTGGCGGACAAGGATGCCCTGTCGGCGGCGGCGCGTGATTCAGGAATCGCCTTGGATGGCATGGAGGTCATCGATCCTGGAACCGTAGCGCCGGATGTCCATGCCAATACCATTGTCGCCAACCGCCCCGGCATGAAACCTGCTCTGGCAGCCCGGCTTGTTCAAAAGCCCTTGTACAGGGCAGGGGCCATGGTGGCGGCTGGCGACGCCGATGCCATGATTGCCGGCGTCGCACACTCCACTGCCAGAGTGATCGAGGCCGGTTTGATGACTATTGGGCTGTCGCCGGATATGCCCGTGCCATCGAGCTTCTTTCTCATGCTGTGGCCCGATCGCGCTTTGGTGTTTGCAGATTGCGCGGTCAATGTACAGCCCTGCGCTGAAGAACTTGCGGGCATTGCCATCGCAAGTGCATCCAGCGCCCATGCTTTGTTAGGCGGCGAGCCCAAAGTGGCGATGTTATCGTTCTCGACGCATGGCAGCGGCGTGCACGAAGACTCTAAAAAAGTGGCAGAGGCTGTAAAGCTGGTGCGGGCACGCGCACCGGAACTGCAGGTCGATGGTGAATTGCAGGCAGATGCGGCCCTTGCAGAGACCGTCGCAGCCGTGAAGCTCAAACAACCTTCTGATGTGGCAGGCCATGCCAATGTCCTGATCTTTCCGGATCTCGATGCCGGCAACATTGCCTACAAGCTCGTCCAGTATCTTGCCGGCGCCCGCGCCATCGGGCCTGTCCTTCAGGGCTTCACGAGGCCACTCAGCGATCTATCGCGAGGCGCGAGTGTGGAAGACATCGTTGAGACATCTTGCCTGCTTCTCGGCATGCTGGAGGCCGGCCCTGGGGAATGATCTGCTGTCGCCAGGCTATGATAGAATGGTCCGGATAATGCCTGCGCTGGCCAGCGTGATCAGCAGCGCCAGGACAACTTTCCGGAACATCTGCGGTGAGGCGATGGCAAATCCCTTGCCGCCCAACCAAAGGCCGGCGAACAAAATCGGCATCGCGATTAGGAAATCGAACACCGTGACGGCCGTCACAAGGCCGCTTGCCGCCAGCATGCCGATGCCGAAAATGTCCAGAAGACATAGATAGGCAACCATGGCGGCGCGAATCTCCTGTGGAGAGTCAATGCTGGCGGTGAAGAACAAGGCCACCGGCAGGCCGCCCATGCTGGTCGCGCCGTTCACCGTTCCCGAAAAAAGCCCGATTGCGATGTTCTCGGTGGTGCCCGGTGCCTTCTTAATGCGAAATCCTGCGAATAAAATCACGCTGGCAATCAGTACAAAGATGGCGATTCCAAGCTTGAGCATCTCGCGCGGTGCGAAGGCAAGGATGGCAATTCCCGCAGGTGTTCCGGCGATAGCCGCTGCAAGGACCACGAACACCTTGCGCCAAGGCACCCAATGCCTGACTTCGCGCGCCTGCACGATACTCGCGGCAACCTCGAAGATCAGCGCAAGCGCCACAGCGCGAACGGGATCGGCGACCAGGGACCAACTCGCGACGATCAGGGCCGACGAGCCGAATCCCGTATAGCCCCGCGCCAATGCTGCAAGCGCGATACCGGTAAGCATGACAAGTGCGGCAAGCGGGCTGGGAAACAGCCCCGAAAGGTCAGGCATGCCTCAACTGAGCATGTTTTGCACGTGGCGTGCAATCGTCAGTTCCTCGTTGGCCTTCACAATCCAGACAGGACATACGGCTCCGGAAGGCGAGATTTCCGGCAGGTTTTGCGCGTTGCGGTCTTCATCGTAGACCAGCCCGAGCCAACGTACTTGGTCGAGGATCTTCGCCCGCACCGGTGCTGCGTTTTCGCCGATGCCGCCGGTGAACACCAGGCCGTCCAGTCCGCCCAGCACGGTGACGAGCGATCCGGCGTAGCGCGCCGCCCAATAGCAATAGTAGTCGATTGCATCGCCCGCCCGCGGATCATCCGATGCCAGAAGTTCGCGCATGTCCGAAGAAAAACCGGACAGGCCGAGCAGTCCGCTCTTGCGGTAGAGCAGGTCTTCAAGGTCCTCGATGCCGGCACCTTCATCACGCATGAGAGCGATCAGCACGCCGGGATCGATTGCGCCGGTGCGTGTTCCCATGACCAGCCCGTCGGCGGTCGAATAGCCCATCGACGTTGCGATGCTCTTGCCGTCCTTGACGGCGCACATGCTGGCGCCGTTTCCAAGATGCGCGACCAGCAGCCGGCGCGGTAATGGACGATGCGCCAGTTTGGGCAGCACATCGGCGACATGTTCGTAGTTCAGGCCGTGAAATCCGTAACGCCTGTAACCCTTGTCCTCATATTCCATGGGCAATGGCAGACGGGTTGCGAGTTCCGGCTGAGACGCGTGGAATGCCGTGTCGAAACAGGCGACCTGCGGTACCCCGGGTGCCAATTCCCGCATGCGTCTGAGCGCGCCGAGGCCGAAGGGCAGATGCAGCGGCGCCAGGGCACGCAGCTCTTCCAGCCCGGTCTGGATCGCATCGTCGACCAGCGTCGGCGCTGTGTAGCGCGTGCCGCCATGTACGATGCGGTGGCCGACACCGGCAAGCGCGGTTGGTTCCACGCCCTGACCCGTCAGCCATTGCATGACGTGCTTGTGCGCCTCGGGGTGACCAAAGCCGCTTGCGGGTTTGATGTCTTTCCGCACGAGTTCGGTTCCCCCGGCATCGTGCGCCTTGAAGCGCGGCGTGCTGCCAAGCCCGGAAACCTGTCCTCCCAGCTTTAAGGCCGGTTCAGATGAGGACGCATCGAACACCGCGAACTTGAGCGAAGAGGATCCGGCATTAAGAACGAGTATCGATGACATGCCGGCTCCCCCCATGCTGTCGCTGTAAGGTACAAACCCTACGCAGGCTGTTGTGGACGCATATCGTCCGGATTGATCCCGGCCACGACCACCGGTTTCTTCATCGCATCGCGCCGGAACGGCTCACCCAGTTCCTGATTGAGGATGACCTCAATGAACGTCGTGACGCCATCGTCCTGGGCCTTGCAGGCGGTTTGCAGGGCCTCGGTAAGCGCGCTTTGCGTCGTGACCGTGACACCCTTCAATCCGCAACCTTCCGCCACCCGGGCGTAGGACAGGTGCGGATCCAGTTCGGTGCCGACGAAGTTGTCGTCGTACCACAGGGTCGTGTTGCGCTTTTCCGCGCCCCACTGATAGTTGCGGAAGATCACCATGGTGATGGCCGGCCATTCTTCGCGGCCGATCGAGCTCATTTCACTCATGGAAATGCCAAAGGCGCCGTCGCCGGCGAAACCGACCACCGGAACGTCGGGGCAGCCGATCTTGGCGCCGATGATAGCGGGAAAGCCATAGCCGCATGGGCCAAACAGGCCCGGCGCCAGATATTTGCGGCTCTTTTCGAAGGCCGGATACGCGTTGCCAATCGCGCAGTTATTGCCGATGTCAGATGAGATGATGGCGTCCTTTGGCAGGCCGTCCTGAATGGCGCGCCAGGCCATCCGCGGGCTCATGCGCTCGGGGTCCCGATCACGGGCACGTTCGTTCCAGCTCGTTCCCGGATCATCGTCTTCATGGTCCATACCGGACAGGGTCTGCAGCCAGGCAGACTTGGTCTGGTGGATCAGTGCCTCGCGTTCTTCGCGGTTTGTGTCACCCGCGGTGGACGACAATTGCTCCAGGATCTGTTCGGCCACCAATTTGGCGTCGCCCTCGATCCCGACGGTGACCTTCTTGGTAAGGCCGATGCGGTCGGCATTGATGTCGACCTGAATGATCTTAGCGTCCTTCGGCCAATAGTCCATGCCATAGCCGGGCAGGGTGGAGAACGGATTGAGCCGCGTTCCAAGAGCCAGGACGACGTCGGCCTTGGAGATCAGTTCCATACCGGCCTTCGAGCCGTTGTAGCCAAGCGGCCCGCAGGACAGCGGATGACTTCCTGGAAACGCGTCATTGTGTTGATAGTTGCAGCACACCGGCGCGCTCAGGCGTTCGGCAAGCGCTTTGGAGGCGTCGATCGCTCCGGCCAGCACGACGCCGGCGCCGTTCAGAATCACCGGGAATTTCGCGTCCGAGAGCAGTTCCGCAGCTTCCGCGATGGCAGCGCGGCCGCCGGCCGGCCTCTCGAAGCGTACAATCTGTGGCAGATCGATGTCGATGACCTGGGTCCAGTAGTCACGCGGTATGTTGATTTGTGCCGGGGCCGATCCGCGCCCGGCCTTCAGGATCACCCGGTTGAGCACTTCGGCGATGCGGGAGGGATCGCGCACCTCTTCCTGATAGCAAACCATCTCGCGGAACATCGCCATCTGCTCGACTTCCTGGAATCCGCCCTGGCCGATGGTTTTGTTGGCGGCCTGAGGCGTCACCAGCAGCATCGGCGTATGGTTCCAGTAGGCAGTCTTGATCGCCGTGACGAAGCCTGTCACACCGGGCCCGTTCTGGGCGATTGCCATGCCCATCTTGCCCGTCGAGCGGGTATAGCCATCGCAGATCAGCCCGCCGTTGGTCTCGTGCGCCACGTCCCAGAACGTGATGCCGGCCCTGGGAAAGAGGTCAGAAATCGGCATGAAAGCCGATCCGATGATGCCGAATGCATGTTCGATTCCATGCATTTGCAGAACTTTGACGAAAGCTTCTTCGGTGGTCATTTTCATGGGTTCGCGATCCTTCAACTTCTGGCGTGCGGCGGATGTAACAATCCGGTTGGCCCCATTAAAGGTCCAGTTCTCACCGATACGGGTGACCAGCGTACCGATTGCTGCAAGCCTGAACCACCGTCAGGACGGTTCAATCTGGACGTATGGTGCTCTAAAGGCGCACCGCTTCGTTCGGGTCGAGGTAGTCGTAACCGAGGTCATCGGCGACGGCTTTGTAGGTCACCTTGCCCGCGTGCACGTTGAGCCCGGCCATCAGATGCGGGTTCTCGCTCAGCGCCTTGCGCCAGCCGCGATCCGCAAGAGCCAACGTAAACGGCAGCGTCACATTGTTCAGTGCGTGAGTGGACGTCTTTGGAACGCCGCCAGGCATGTTGGCGACGCAGTAGTGAACAACATCGTCGACCAGATACACCGGATCGTCATGTGTTGTCGGTTTGGACGTTTCCGCGCAGCCGCCCTGATCGATCGCAACATCGACGATGACCGAGCCGGGCTTCATGGTCTTGACCAGCTCTCTGGTGATCAGCTTCGGCGCCGATGCACCCGGGATCAATACGCCCCCGATGACAAGGTCGGCTTCGGCCAGATGGCGCTCGATGGCGTCGCGTGTCGAATAAACCGTATTAAGCGGCCGGTCGAACTGCTGCCAAAGCGAGCGCAGGACATCGACGTTCTTGTCGACGACCCAGACATCGGCACCCATACCAAGGGCAATGTGAATCGCGTGACGGCCGACCGTGCCGCCGCCAAGCACCACGACCTTTGCCGGATCGACGCCGGGTACGCCGCCAAGCAGGACACCGTGACCGCCATGTGCCTTCTCAAGATAGTAGGCGCCGGCCTGGATCGACAGCCGCCCGGCTACTTCGGACATCGGCGCCAGCAGGGGCAGGCCGCCTGCGGGGCTGGTCACGGTCTCATAGGCAATGCAGGTTGCGCCGCTGTCGACCAGATCCTTGGCCTGATCCGGATCGGGGGCCAGATGCAAATAGGTGAACAGCACTTGTCCTTCCCTCAGCAACTTGCGTTCGCCGGCTTGAGGTTCCTTGACTTTGACGATCATTTCGGCGCGCTCGAACACCTCCTCTGCCGAAGCGGCGATGTGCGCGCCGGCAGCCTCATAATCGCTGTCATTCATGCCGATGCCGACCCCGGCGCCGGTCTCGACCAGGACCTCATGTCCATGAGCTACGGCCTCTCGCGTGCTGGTCGGAGTCATGCCGACCCGAAACTCTTTGACCTTGATCTCCTTCGGCACCCCGATAAGCATCTGTCTGTTCCCTTGCTGGAAAGAACTCGGTTGGATTGAAGATTAAGCGCCAGATAGTCTGGCCGTCGACGCAAATCTAGCACCAGTTAGACGAAACACCTCAGGCCAGACGGGCGCACCGTCCGGTTTCACGCCGCGCGATTTTGCTCGCCGACCATGCGAGACAACAGTTTGATGCCGTCATCAATCTTGTCTTCCGGGATCGAGGAAAAACCAAGGCGGAAGAAATGCCGCGGGCGAGGACGTTGTCCGAAATGAATGCGGCCCGGCTCGATCAGCACACCTTCACGGCGCGCCTGGTCGAACAGCGCTTCAGCGTCAAGCGTTTGCGGCCCTTCTACCCAGTAACTCGTACCGCCAAAGCTTGGATTGCGCGCGGTGAAGGACAGATGCCGGCGAAGTGCGTCCCCCATGATCTCCCAGCGTTGCCGGTAGGCCTTGTGCAGCCGGCGTATCAGTGTGTCGTGATGCCCCAGCGACAGGAACAACGCCGCCGTGCGCTGGTTATTGTTCGGTGCATGCCGCACCATTAGCCTGCGCAACGCCCGCGCCTGGCGGATCAGCTCCTTTGGAGCGACCATGAATCCCAGCCTGAGTCCGGGAAACAGGGTCTTCGACAGACTTCCGACATAAATCACCCGGCATCCGTCATCCAGCGACTTGAGCGCCGGGCAGGGCTCGTTCACGTAGTTGGTCTCGAATTCGTAGTCGTCTTCGATGATGACGAAATCACGCTTCGATGCCAGCCTCAACAGTTCCAGCCGCCGCTCGAGCGACATGGTCACGGTTGTCGGAAACTGATGGCTTGGCGTCACGAACGCCACGTCGCAATTGTCGAAGGCATCCGATAGAACCACGCCGCCTGAATCCACCGGCGCTAACGTCACATGCGGCGTTTTCAGTCCGAAGATATTGCGGACATCGCAAAAACCGGGCTCTTCCATGGTCACCCTGGTTTCGCCCGACACCATCAGGCTTGCCAGAAGGTAGAGCGCGTTCTGTGCGCCCAATGTGATAAGGATCTCATCGTCACTGGCCATAATGCCGCGGCGCGGCAGGATGCGCCGCCTGATCTGCTCGACGAGCAGCGGATCGTCATGTGCCCACGTGTCGTTGGTCCAGTGCCCTAGCCAGCGTTTGCCCAACGCCTGACGCGCGCAGTCGCGCCACTCCGCCAAGGGAAACAGCGTGTGATCGACCTGTCCATAGATGAACGGATATTTGTAGGACTGCCAGTCGAGCGGTTTGGAGATGTTCTCCTGCTGCGCCGGATGAGATGTCAGCCTCTCAAGCCAGCCCGGCTGGTCCGGGTTTTCGGTTGCAGCGTGCCTGCGGTTTTGCACCAGAGGCGGCTGGGCAAGCGCCTTGTCGCTCACGTAGTATCCCGACCTTTCGCGCGCAACCAGATACCCGTCGTCCAGCAGACCCTGATAGGCCAGAACAACCGTGTTGCGCGACACTGACAGGGTCTTGGCCATCTTTCGGGTCGATGGAATAGGTTCGTCCTGTGCCAGTTGCCCGTCGAGGATCGCGGAAACCAACGCCTCGCGGATCTGGGTTTGCAGGCTTGTGTATTCATTGCGCCGGATGTGGACCAGCCAGTCTCGCATTCTTCCTTGCCCTTTTTATTCCACAGCGGCCGCCTGGCCTGTAAAATGCCCCCCTTCTGGTCCTATGATAGGGCCAGAAGGGGCCATATTGTAAGCTCAAAGCGACGCATAGAAGCGGGAAAGGGCCTGAAATGCCAGGCCGCCGCGTTTGGAAGTGCCGCGCTTCGCATCTCCATTGCAAAGGACGCCAGCCATGAACGTGCAACAGTCGAATTTCTCAGCCAATAGCCTCGAGGCACACTGGATGCCGTTTACCGGCAATCGTGACTTCAAGGCTGATCCGCGTCTTCTGGTCAGAAGCGAGGGGGTCTACAGTTGGGACCATAACGGCAACAAGATCATCGATGCGTCTTCCGGTCTGTTTTGCGTGGCCGCAGGTCATGGCCGCCCGGAGATTGCCGATGCGGTTCATCAGGCCCTGCTGACCAACGACTACACGGCACCTTTCCAGGTGGGGCAGCCGACGTCGTTTTCGCTCGCCCAGAAGGTTGCCAACATCCTGCCAGAGCCGATCAATCACGTGTTCTTCACCAACTCCGGTTCGGAGTCGATCGACACGGCTTTGAAGATCTGCATGGCCTATCACCGTGCGAAAGGTGACGGCCAGCGCACGCGTTTTGTCTCGCGTGAACGCGCCTATCACGGCGTCAATATCGGCGGTGTGTCGCTCTCCGGCATGGTCAAGAACCGCGAGACGTTCTCCGGCGTGATGCCGAATGTTGTCATGATGCGCCACACCTGGCGCGAGGATAACAAGTTTAAGCGCGGCCAGCCTGAAAACGGGGGGGTGGAACTGGCCAATGACCTTGAACGTATGGTGCAAACCTATGGCGGATCGACAATTGCGGCATGCTTTGTCGAGCCGGTTGCCGGATCAACCGGTTGCCTCGTCCCGCCGAAGGGCTATCTGGAGCGTCTGCGCGAGATTTGCGACCAGCATGGCATCCTGCTGGTTTTCGATGAAGTCATCTGCGGTTTCGGCAGGCTCGGCGCGCCGTTTGCAGCACAGGCTTTCAATGTCACGCCGGACCTGATGACCCTGGCCAAGGCACTGACCAATGGGTGCCAGCCGATGGGAGCGGTTGCCGTCAAGGACGACATTTACGAGACGGTCACCAGCGCTTCACCTGACAACGCCATCGAGTTTTTCCATGGTTATACCTATTCGGGCCACCCGGCGGCCTGCGCTGCGGGCCTTGCCACCCAGGAAATCTATGAGCGCGAGAACCTGTTCCAACGTGCCGCGGACCTGTCTGAGTATTTCCTCGATGCTGTTTGGTCCCTGCAGGATCTCGATATTGTCACGGATATTCGCGGGATTGGCCTGATGGCCGGTGTCGATGTTGCTATGGATGGCGCGCCGGGCGTACGCGGCACGCGGGTGCAAAAGGCTCTGTTCCATAGCGGTTGCCACATCAAGTTCACCGGCGATTGCGGCATCATCGCGCCTCCGCTGGTGTCGGAGGAAGTGCACATCGACGAGATGGTCGAAAAGCTCCGCGCAACGCTCGTCAAGGAGATGGAAGGTTGACCGCTATCGGCTGATCCGCGAAATAAAGCTTTCGGCGCTCGTGATCCCGGTGCCGAAAGCCCCCGTGGATCCGGATCAAAACACCGCACATCCAACGCTTTGACACGACGGCTGTAAGCGCTTACAGCTTTTTCAAGCGTCAGCAATCAGGATGGTCTAGAGCATGTTCCCGAAAAGTGCGCGCGGTTTTCGGATAAGAACATGCTCAATATCAAAGAGATAGAGCATTTTTAGTGACTGAGGTTTCACAAAAAATGCTCTAGAAGCGCCATTTGTTCATGCCGGGCCGAGCATGCGTCGGTGGTGCAAATCTAGACTTCATGGGAACGAATCTCGTGCCGGAACCACACGTCGATACTTCTGCGAAGTACTGGGACGAGATCAAGACGACGACCTGCTACATGTGCGCCTGCCGCTGCGGCATCAAGGTGTACCTGAAGGATGGCACCGTTCGCTATATCGAAGGCAACCGCGACCATCCCGTGAACAAGGGTGTCCTGTGCGGAAAGGGTTCTGCCGGCATCATGCAGCACTACTCGCCGGCGCGTCTGTCCAAGCCTTTGATCCGGGTCGGCGAACGCGGCGCTGGTGAGTTCCGTGAAATCGAATGGGAAGAGGCCCTCAGAACCGCCACTATGTGGCTTTCGGAGGTTCGCTCCAAAGATCCGAAGAAACTTGCCTTCTTTACCGGGCGGGACCAGTCGCAATCATTGACCGGCTGGTGGGCCTCGCAATTCGGCACACCGAACTTTGCTGCGCATGGTGGTTTTTGCTCCGTCAACATGGCGGCCGCCGGCATCTACACCATCGGCGGGGCGTTCTGGGAGTTTGGCGAAACCGACTGGGAGCACACGAAATACTTTCTGCTCTTCGGCGTGGCGGAAGATCACGCGTCCAATCCGATAAAGACCGGGCTCGGCAAACTGAAGGAACGCGGCGCCAAGATCGTGTCGATCAATCCGGTCAAGACCGGTTACTCGGCCATCGCCGATGAGTGGGTCGGCATACGGCCCGGTACGGACGGCCTGTTTGTCGGCGCGCTGATCCATGAACTTCTGAAAGCCGGTAAGATCGATCTGGATTATCTGGTCAACTGGTCCAATGCCGCATGGCTGGTCATCGATGATCCTGGCAGCAGCGACGACGGTTTGTTCGCCCGCAACAAGAATGGCGACCCGCTGGTGGTCAATGCCAAGACCGGCCGGCCTGTCACGTTCTCACCGGATATCACGCCACGTCTTTCCGGCGAAGCGAAGGTTTCTGGCCGCAAGGCCGTTCCGGCGTTCCAGCGCATCGTCGAACGGTACCTGGGCCAAGAGTTTGCTGCTGATACGGTGGCGGAGCAGTGCGGAATTGAAGCGAATACGATCCGCCGCATTGCCGCAGAACTTGCCCATGCAGCCTTCGAACAGGCGTTTGCGCTGGATGTTGCCTGGACCGACAGTTATGGCCGCAGGCATGACAGGATGGTCGGACGGCCGGTGTCCATGCATGCCATGCGCGGCATCTCCGCCCACTCAAACGGTTTTCATACATGCCGCGCCATTCACCTGCTCCAGGTGTTGCTCGGCACCGTCGATGTGCCCGGCGGCTTCCTCTACAAACCGCCGTTTCCCAAGGACTCACCGCCGGGCTTGAGGCCGGCCGGCAAACCGGGACAGGTCCAACCCAACACACCCTTGCCGGGGCCGCCGCTGGGTTTCGTGACAGGACCGGAGGATCTGCTGGTCGAGGCGGACGGAAGCCCATGCCGCATTGATAAGGCCTATTCCTGGGAGGCGCCGATCGCTGCTCACGGCCTGATGCACATGGTCATCACCAATGCCGCGAAACAGGATCCTTACGGTATCGACGTGTTGTTCATGTACATGGCCAATATGAGCTGGAATTCGTCGATGAACGTGCCGGCCATGCTGGAACATCTCACCGCAAAAGATCCGCAGACCGGCGAGTATGTCATTCCAAAGATCATCTACTCGGACGCCTATGCCTCGGAGATGGTGTCCTATGCCGATCTGATCCTTCCCGATACGACCTATCTGGAGCGCTGGGACTGCATCTCTTTACTCGACCGGCCGATTTCCGAGGCGCACGGACCAGCCGATGCGATCCGCCAGCCTGTGGTTGAGCCATCCCGCGACGTCCGGCCGTTTCAATCGGTTCTTTTGGATCTCGGCGCCCGGTTGGGCCTGCCGGGCATGGTCAATGAAGATGCAAGTCCGCGCTTCCCGGGTGGATATCCCGACTACATCGTCAATCACGAACGTGCGCCAGGAGTTGGGCCCCTGGCCGGTTGGCGCGGCGAAGATGGCGACAAACGCGGCAAGGGCGAGCCCAATCCGCAGCAGCTTCAGCGCTATATTGAGAACGGCTGCCACTGGTATCAGCCAATGCCCGAACGCATGCGATATTATCGCTTTGCAAATGCCGACTACTACGAGTGGGCCGTGGCAATGGGTGTTGCCATCAATGCCAAGCCGGTGGTGTTCAATCTGTACAGCGAACCGATGCAGACGTTCCGGCTGGCGGCACGCGGGCATGGTGATGTGCAACCGCCAGCAGAACATCGCGAGAGGATCGAGAAATATTTCGATCCGGTGCCCATGTGGTATCCGCCGCTCGAGGAAACCATGGTCGATGGCGACAACTATCCTATGCACGCCATCACACAGCGGCCCATGGCTATGTACCATTCCTGGGGCTCGCAGAACGCCTGGCTACGTCAGATTCTCGGCCGCAACTGGCTCTATATGGCGCGTGAGCGGGCCAACTCGCTTGGTCTGAAGGATGGTGATTGGGTGAAGGTCGCCAGCTATCATGGAGAGCTCAGCGCACCCCTGAAACTCATGGACGGCGTAAACCCGGATACGGTTTGGACCTGGAATGCCATAGGCAAACGCTCAGGAGCCTGGAACCTTTCGTCGGATGCACCAGAGTCCAAAAAAGGATTCCTGCTCAATCATATAATATCGGATCTTCTACCGGCACGTGAGGATGGATACCGCTACTCCAATTCCGATCCGGTGACGGGTCAGGCTGCCTGGTATGACGTGAAAGTTCGCATCGAGAAGGTGGAGCAACGCACCCGCTCGGGCCCGCAGTTCCCGGAGCTTGCCCGTCTGCCAGGGCTCAGGAGGCGGCCTGCCAAGGTTCAGTTTACCGGCTCGCTGAAAGGGAAGACGGCATGACGACCCTGCCTGACACATCGAAGCCGGGGCAGAAGAAGCTCGGATTGGTGATCGACCTCGATACATGCGTCGGCTGCCAGGCCTGTGTTGTGTCTTGCAAGGAATGGAACACACAAGGCTACTCGGCCCCGCTGAGCGACGATGATGCCTATGGTGCCCAGCCGCTCGGCACCTGGCTCAACCGTGTTCATGGATATGAGGCAGGAGAGGGCGCCGATACCCAGGTGGTGCATTTTCCGCGTTCCTGCCTGCATTGCGAGGAACCGGCCTGCGTCACCGTGTGCCCGACAGGTGCGTCCTACAAACGGCAGGAAGACGGCATAGTGCTGGTCAATCCCGATACCTGTATCGGTTGTAAACTGTGTTCATGGGCCTGTCCTTATGGTGCGCGGGAATATGACTACGACCATGGAGTGATGAAGAAATGCACCTTGTGCGTGGACCGCATCT